>CANHRI010000082.1 GCA_947463515.1 Flavobacteriaceae bacterium | reverse complement strand
TTTTACAGTTCAATAAAATCATCGACGGTAAAGATGCAGTAGCGCAAAATGCTTACTATCACTTGGGAGAGAGCTATATGCGCACCGATCGGAAACCACAGGCGTTGACTGCTTTTAAAAGCGCTTCAGAAATGGATTTCGATCTCAAAATTCAAGAAGACGCTAGTTTGAACTACGCCAAATTGAGTTACGATATCGGAAACTCTTTTCAAAGTGTGCCTGATATTCTCGCTGGTTTTTTGAAAAAGTATCCGAACTCTCCCAACAAAGCTGAGGTTGAGGGCTTGTTGATTAATTCGTACATCACTTCCAAAAATTACAAAGAAGCACTTTATTTGTTGGAACAAAATAAAGCTCCTGAATTGCGTGCTGCTTACCAAAAAGTAGCGTTTTATCGCGGCTTGGAGTTGTATACCGACGGTGATTATAAAGAGGCACAGGTTTTATTCAAAGCCTCTCTTCGCGATCCGCGGGATGCCAAATTTACGGCACGCGCTACCTTCTGGAAAGGGGAAATCGACTATTTGTTCAATAACTTTCAAGAGGCATTATTGAGTTTCAAACAGTTTGAAGGCATGGCCGAGGCTAAAAACACACCCGAGTACAAAAACATCAACTATGCGATTGCCTATTGTTATTTTAAGCAAAAAGAATACGATCAAGCGGGCAATTATTTCCAAAAGCAAATTGACGCCGTCAAAGACGATCGAACGCGTTTGAATGATGCGTATTTGCGCTTAGGTGATAGCCGATTTGTGACGTCTAAATATTGGCCCGCGATGGATGCATACAACAAAGCCATTGATATGAATGGGGTGGATGCCGATTACGCCGCCTACCAAAAAGCCATCAGTTATGGATTTGTGTCCAAAAATGACCGCAAGATTGAAGACTTCAACCGTTTTTTACAGAGCTTCAAGTCCTCACCCTACCGAGACGACGCCTTGTTTGAGTTGGCGAATACCTATGTAACCGAAGGGAAAGCGGAAATGGCGATTAAAACCTATGATGCGTTGTTGAAAGAATTTCCAAGCGGAACCTATGCTGGCAAAGCGGTGTTACGACAGGGATTGGTGTACTACAACGGTAATCAAGATGAGGCGGCATTGGGTAAATTCAAAAAAGTCGCTGCCGATTATCCGGGTACCCCTGAAGCATTGGAAGCGGTAGCCACATCGCGGTTAATTTATGTTGATAACGGAAAAGTTGACGAGTATGCCTCGTGGGTGCGCACCCTCAATTTCGTAGAAGTGACCGACAAAGAGTTGGATGACGACACGTATACTGCTGCCGAAAAGCAATATTTGCAAAACAATACCAAACTGGCTATTTCGTCTTTAAACGGGTATTTGGCTAAATTTCCGCAGGGCGCTCATGCGTTGAAAGCCAATTTTTATTTAGCGCAAACGTATTATGCCGATGGGTTAAGTGAAAATGCTGTGCCCCGCTATGAGCAAGTGATTGCACGTCCGAAAAACGAATTTACAGAACAGTCTTTGGCGCGTTTGTGTGAAATTCATTTGAAAAAGAATAATTACGCAGCCGCGAAACCTGTTTTGGAACGTTTAGAAGCCGAAGCTGATTTTCCTCAAAACAAAACCTTTGCTCAAGCCAACTTGATGCGGGCGTATTATGAAACCGAGAATTATGCCCAAGCGGTCGTATATGCTGATAAAGTTTTGGCCAATCCGAAAACGGATAACAAAATAAAAAGCGATGCCCAAATAATCGTAGCACGCTCAGCGATTAAGTCGGATGACGAACCCAAAGCGCGTTTGGCGTATGCCAATTTGTTGAAAATTGCCAAAGGTGAATTGGCCGCAGAAGCCTTGTACTATGAAGCGTATTTCAAACACAAAGATGGAAAATTTGCCGAATCGAATAAGGTGGTTCAAAAATTGGCCAAGGATTATTCGGGCTACAAATATTTTGGTGCCAAAGGATTGATTGTCATGGCTAAAAATTATTACGGTTTGAAAGACAGTTTCCAAGCCACCGCGATTTTGGAAGGGGTGAGCCAAAACTTTACTGATTACGCTGATGTAGTGCAAGAAGCCCAAGCCGAACTTACCCGTATCAAAGCTGAAGAAGCAAAAACCAATTCGTCCCTTGAAAAATAACTGATGCCATGATGAACAAACGTTTGCAATATATTCTATTAAGTAGTGTTTTCTTGAGTGCTTTTGGGGGATATGCCCAAAAACAAGATCAAAATATCGGCACCGAAGTGGTCAATGTGGTAAAGCCCTATACGCCAACAATTTCGGATGCTTTCAAAGTTAAAGAAACGCCCAGTTTGGACGATGAAGAAACAACCAAACGGGAAACCATTCAATACACCATTTTTTCTTTTCCCGTGGCGTCGACGTTTACCCCAGCCAAAGGGAAGGCCGCTGCTGTTGAACAAGATCCTAAAGCGCGCTTGTTTTCCAATTATGCGACCTTGGCGGCTGGAAATTATGGCAATGTCAATGGAGAATTGTTTTTAAACCACAATTTTGAAGACGGAAATTACTTCGGTTTGATGTTACGTCATTTATCATCCCAAGGAGGTATTAAAAATGTGGAGTTGGAGGATAAATTTTCCAATACAGGTTTGGACCTTACCTACGGCGGGAAATCCAGTACCATGTCATGGGCAGCCGAGGGCGGATTCCAGCGGCAAGCCTATCGTTGGTATGGCATCAACAGCTATTTTACCGAGGGACTCACTTCAGAACAAGCGAATTTGTTTTATAGTGTTATCGAACCCAAACAAGTATACCAAACCCTATATGCAGGTGGACGCGTTGGATTCAATCAAGGGGCCTTCAAGGAGGCAATGTTGCGCTTTACTCGTTTTTCCGATCGTTTTGATTCGGCAGAGAATCGGGTAGTGCTAAAACCTTCTTTTGCCTTTCCCGTAGCGGGTGAAAATCTTGGGTTGGATGTAGTTTTTGATTACCTTAATGGCAGTTTCGCACGAAGCTATGTTGGGGCAACCGAAATCAATTACGGGTTTGCCAATATCGGCGTACAACCGTCGTTTCAACTGACTGATGGCGATTTCTCGGCCCAATTGGGTGCCGCATTCTTCTACAGTGCTTCCACAGAAGGAGGGGAGAGTCGCTTTTTTTTCTATACCAAAAAAAATGTAAGTTA
>CANHRI010000081.1 GCA_947463515.1 Flavobacteriaceae bacterium | reverse complement strand
TTCAGGAGCTTTATTTTGTTCCAACAAATAAAGTGCTTCTTTGTAATTTTTGGAAGTGATGTACGAATTAATCAACAAGCCCTCAACCTCAGCTTTGTTGGGAGAGTTCGGATACTTTTTCAAAAAACCGGCGAGAATATCAGGCACACTTTGAAAAGAATTTCCGATATCGTAACTCAATTTGGCGTAGTTCAAACTAGCGTCTTCTTGAATTTTGAGATCGAAATCCATTTCTGAAGCGCTTTTAAAAGCCGTCAACGCCTGTGGTTTCCGATCGGTGCGCATATAGCTCTCTCCCAAGTGATAGTAAGCATTTTGCGCTACTGCATCTTTACCGTCGATGATTTTATTGAACTGTAAAATGGCATTTTCATAATCTTTTTGCTGGTAATAGGTATAGCCTAATTGGTAATAATCCGTATTACTCCATTTGCCCTTTTTCCCTTTGTATTCCTTTAAATACGGTAAGGCTTCGGCATAATTTTTTAGGTTAAAATAACTTTCGCCGATAATTTTATTCAGCTCCGACTTTTCGGCTGGCGACGATTTGGCCATTGCCGTTTTCCCTTCGGTGATCGCCTTTTCAAAAGCGCCCTGACGGAAACTCATATCGGCTTGGAAATAAGAGAGTTTCTCTTTGTATTTTTCATCGCCAGATACTTGCTCAAAATACTTGGAGGCATCTTTAAAGTTATCGCCTTCGTAGGCAATGACGCCGAGATAATAGCGCGCTTGTGGGCCATAGGTTTTAGTGTTAGCGACCCGATTAAAATAATTAGACGCTTCTTTAATTTTCTTATCTGCAAAATAGGCATACCCTTTTTGAAAATTGAATTTATCCTGTTGCTCTGGAGTAAGACCACTTTCATCAACTTTATCAAAATAGGTCAGTGCCCGACCAAAATCATTTTGCGCAAAATAATAATGCGCCATGTCGATATACGTTTGATTCAACTTTGTACTCGACGGATAATTGGCTGCAAACGACTCGACCAATTGGGGTGCATCAGGCTGGTTGAGTTGCAAGGCACACGAAGCGATATAGTAGGCACAATCGGCTTGTATGTCGGGATTCTTTTGACTCCGACGAACCGTTTCAAACAACCATTGGGCAGCTTGGTATTGTTGATCGTTGTACAAAGCTACAGCACGGTCCATTTCGGAGCGGTTGTGGGTGTATACTGCCGACTGTTGGGCGGTCACTATCGGGGTGACTGCCAAGCCATTAAACAGTAAAAATAATTCTAATTTGCGCATGAGAATCCAATTTAGCGATAATTCAAAAATAAAGTACTCCCTTGGATAACGGGAGATTCCGTTGTTTTATTATAAACATTTTTCTTAACAAAAAGACGTTGTTGGGTACCTTCCCAAATTTGAAATCTCCGAAAAAAAATCTCGATTCAACCCACTTCAATACGCTCTTTAATGCGACCATTTCCAATCCGACTCTTAAAATTTATTTTGAAAACCTCCGTTATCTTACTACTTTTACCCCAATTAATAACCATTCCTATGTCAAACGCTGTCGTATCATTACAACAAGCCACTATTTATCAAGAGAATCGGGTCATCCTTTCACAAGTCAATTTGGAAGTAAATCCGGGTGATTTTTTATATATCATTGGAAAAAGTGGTACGGGAAAAAGTAGTTTGATGAAAACCTTGTATGGCGATTTACCATTGACCCAAGGACAGGGCCATGTGGTGGACTATGATTTGGGCGCCTTAAAGGAAAAAGATATTCCTTTTCTCCGCCGAAAATTGGGTGTGGTGTTCCAAGATTTTAAACTCCTCCCCGACCGAAGCATTCAAGAAAACATGTTGTTTGTGCTTAAAGCAACGGGGTGGACTGATAAAAATGCCATGCAGGACAAAATCGATGAAGTGCTTACCCATGTAGGCATGAAAGGATTTGCTGCCAAAATGCCGCATCAACTATCGGGAGGTGAGCAACAACGTGTAGCCATTGCTCGCGCTTTGTTGAATGATCCGGAAGTTATTTTAGCCGACGAACCTACAGGAAATCTCGATCCACAAACGAGCGCTGAAGTCCTGGAATTGTTGAAAAAAATTAACGGCAACGGCAAAACCATCATCATGGCAACCCACGATTATGCGTTGTTGTTAAAATATCCTTCCAAAACCTTAAAATGTGAAGACGGAGCCCTATTTGAAGTGGTTCAAAAAACGGTGTAATGCTGTCCATACTCCTACCTATTTATCAACTTGATCCATTTCCTTTGGTAAAGGAGTTGCATCAACAATGCATTGCCTTGGAATTTCCATTTGAAATTCTTGTCTTTGACGACTCAACAGACGCAAACACAACTATAGCGGCTAACATCAACAGCTTATCGCATTGTCAGTACCATATTAATTCAAAAACATTAGGCCGAAGTGGTAATCGAAATGCTTTAGCACAAAAAGCAAAAGGGACAGTGCTTCTATTTTTGGACGGTGACATGTGGCCTAAAAGCAAAAATTTTATTGCGCATTATATCGCTTCAAGCACCCATCATTCTGTAGTTTTTGGTGGGATCGCTTACCGCGAAACGCCTCCTGATAACAAACATCAATTGCGTTGGTTATTTGGTCGATCACGAGAAGCGTATTCTCTGAATCAGCGCACTAAAAATCCGTATTCAACTTGTTTCACCTCAAACCTTTTAATCGTAAAAACGATATTCGATTTATATCCTTTTGATGCCACTTTAACTGCCTACGGGTATGAAGATTTACTTTTCATAAAAACATTACAACACAATGGGATTCCTATTCATCACATTGAAAATCCAGCCTATCACGACGGATTAGAAGATGCAGACGTTTTTTTGACCAAAACCACTGAAGCCATTCGCCATGCTGAAAAATTACTCTCGATGGGAAAATTAGAAGTTAGTGATTTGAGAGTTGTTTTTTGGAGTCATCGTTTAAAAAAATGGGGGGTTCAACCGTTTTTAGCACCATTTTTAAGAATAATCGCCCCTGCTTTACAAAAAAAATTAGTAGGGCCATGTCCGAAACTATGGGCATTAGATGCGTTCAAACTATATTGTCTTTGGCGTTAGAACGAATCGATTCTAACAACCCAACCCATTGCTTCATTACTTTTTCAGGTTGAAAACGCGCAACAGACGCCATCGCTGTTGAGGCATGTGGAGTATTTGGAAAATTATGTGCAATTTCACTCATTGCCGACAAATAGGCCTCCGAATTACCCTCAGGTATCAAATA
>CANHRI010000080.1 GCA_947463515.1 Flavobacteriaceae bacterium | reverse complement strand
AACTCATAATTTATAATTCAATTTGCGCGAGGGGTGGCAGTGGAAATCCTTGCCGTAGCTTGCGCAGGCAAGATTGCAACGAACGACCCGACCCCGAGGAGGATAATTTCATTAAGAAGAGGGAGGAGATTCCGAGGGGGCGCGCCCAAATCAATGTGTCGATGGGGCAATGGGGCAACCTGACTAACGGTCTACACGATTGTGGAGTAAAAAAAAGCGTCTCGGTGAGGAAACGCTTTTTAGAATTTGAAAACAAAATTAGGCTTTTGTTTCTGCTTTTTTATCGGCTTTTTTGCTGGCGCAACAACCGCCTTTTTTCTCTGTTCCACAGGCTTTCTTTTCTTCTGTTGAACAAGATTTTTCGGTTTTAGCTTTTTTCTTTTCTTTCTTTTCTTGCTCTTGGGCTTGGCCACTTACCGCAACAAGTAACGCTGCAGCGGCAAAGAAGGAGATCATTTTCTTCATACTTTATTTATTTTAAATTCGTTTCTAACTCAAAGGTAGTGAATAAAGTGTGGAAATGGTTGACCTCCGCTCTTAATTCTTACTTAATTTTTGGGGCGGAAAAAACTCGGAAAATAAAAGCCCCATGAAATCGCACTCTGCTTATTGCAAGCGTTTGGCTTCAATCGTTTGAATGAGTTGCTCTTTGGAAACCACACCTGACTGCCGCCACAACAATTGTCCTTTTTGATATAACATCAATGTGGGTACACCCCGAACCTGCTGCATGGCCGCTAGATCTTGGTTTTTATCGACATCTACTTTTAGAATGGAAACGGAATCCCCAAGGGCGTCTTTAACTTCTTTTAAAATGGGCATCAACATTTGACAGGGACCACACCATGTAGCATAAAAGTCAATTAAAACGGGCTTTTCAGCGTTTATGAGTTCAGCAAAACTACTATTCATGTGATTCTTTTTTATAATTCACGGCACAATTCCCTTGTATTCCGCAACCCCAATTGAACACCGCTTGGAGTAAGAAAAAAAGTCCAATGGGTACAAAAATCCATTGGCGTGTTTCATAGGCATTGGCGAATAAAAATCCGGCAAAAGCCAATCGGACTATACGCATTACATGCCAATTTGTGAAAAGTCGCTTTTTCATTATTTTAACGTTGAGGGACATACGTATGCGGTGGTTTTAATCCCTGTTTGTCGAATAGCTGCAAATCCACCTTTGATATCGATCACGTTATGATATCCACGTGCCTTCAAGATAGAAGCGGCGATGACGGAACGGTATCCTCCAGCACAATGAATATAGAACGAATCGTGTTTTGGAAATTCAGCCAAATGTTCGTTGATAAAATCCAATGGGGTTGACGGTACATTTTCAATATGCTCGGAAGCATATTCGCCCGGTTTACGTACATCAAAAACCGAAACTCCCTTCGGTACTAATGCCTCTAATTGAGTAGCCGTTACGGAGTTCAAGGTATCGTATTCTTTGCCCGCTTTTTTCCAGGTCTCAAAACCGCCGTTTAAATAGCCCAACGTTTGATCATATCCTACTCGAGCCAAACGGGTAATGGTTTCTTTCTCTCGTCCTTCGGGGGTTACCAGCAGAATGGGTTGCTTATAATCTAAAATCAATGCGCCCACCCATGGTGCGAATTGTCCGTCAATTCCAATAAAAATCGAACCGGGAATATGGCCGTTGGAAAATTCGTCTTGGTGACGGACATCCAAAATCAATGCTTCGGTTTCTTGGGCTGCGGCTTCAAAAGCGATTGCTTCGAGGGCTTGTGCTTCGGCGATGATGTTTTCGACATTTTCATACCCTTCCTTATTCAAACGCACATTCATCGGGAAATACGCTGGGGGTGGCAACAAACCGTCGGTCACTTCTTTGATAAATTCTTCCTTAGTCATATCGGCACGAAGGGCATAATTGGTTGTTTTTTGTTCCCCAATAGAGCCGATTGTTTCTTTACTCAAATTTTTTCCACAAGCACTGCCTGCGCCGTGTGCGGGGTATACGATAACATCATCGGCCAAAGGCATAATTTTGGTGCGAAGGCTATCAAATAAAATTCCTGCTAAATCTTCTTGGGTCATGTCGGCAGCTTTTTGCGCTAAATCGGGGCGGCCCACATCGCCCAAAAACAAGGTATCACCACTAAATAACGCATGGTCTTTTCCATTTTCGTCTTTCAATAAATAGCAAGTGCTTTCCATGGTATGTCCTGGAGTGTGTAAAACGGTTAGCGTAATGTTGCCTATTTTAAAAACTTCACCATCGGTTGCGATATGCGCCTTAAATGTGGGATTGGCGTTTGGACCATACACTATGGGAGCACCTGTTTTTTCGGCCAACGTAACATGACCACTCACGAAATCGGCATGGAAATGGGTTTCAAAAATATATGTAATAGTAGCGCCGTCATTGAACGCACGATCGATATATGATTGTACCTCTCGCAACGGATCGATGATGGCTACTTCGCCATTACTTTCGATATAATACGCGCCTTGAGCGAGGCATCCGGTGTAAATTTGTTCAATTTTCATTGTATAATCTAATTTGCTGTAAAACTACAAGGTTGTGCGGAGTTATGATGTAACCCTTGTTACAAATTTAACAAAATAAGAAGCACCACTGTCGAAAGGATACCTCCAAAACTAAAAACAAAAAAACACTCCCTTCAACGTTTACGGGTTTGGCGAAGGTGGTGAATTTAACCACAAATATTTCAGCGGAGCTCCGAACCGCCACTTTTGCCAAACCCGTGTTATAGCAAGTGGTTTTTGTCCACCGAACCTGCAAACCATTATCAGTATTGAGTTTCTGTGTCATTATTATTCCTTAAAGCTTACGATATTTTAAATTTCTCCTTTTAACCCATTTTTCTATTTCTACTGCCCAGAAAACAATACTTGATAGACCTATACAGATCAATAGTTCAATAATGGTTATAGATTTTGTACGGAAAATGTCCTGTAAAAAAGGAACATAAATTACTGCCATTTGTAAAGCAAAGGTTAGTAGAACAGCTCTAACTAATTGTTTATTGCCAAAAACTCCTAGTTGAAATAGTGATTTCAAATCGCTTCTAATTGCCATGGCATGTCCCATTTGGCTTATACATAATACTGTAAAGACCATAGTTTGCCATTTGTCGTTTTCAAGGTGTGTAGCCCACACTTGTGTGACTAAACAAATTGCACCCATTAATAATCCAACCCAAAGTATATGAAGCCCTAAGCCTTTAGAAAATACGCTTTCATCTGTTTTGCGTGGTGGTTGTTGTAAAATATTTTCTTCGGCAGGTTCAGCTGCAAATGCTAAACCAGGCAGTCCATCAGTTACTAAATTAATCCATAAAATATGAATGGGTATAAGGGGTATAGGTAAACCAATAAGTGGGGCTAAGAAAATTGTACAAATTTCTCCGCCATTACTGGTAAGCGTATATTTTATAAATTTCCTGATGTTTTCATAAATTCTTCTTCCTTCCTTTACTGCTTTTATGATAGTTGCAAAATTATCATCCAATAAAATCATTTGGGCCGCTTCTTTACTTACATCAGATCCTATTATTCCCATTGCAATACCAATGTTTGCTCTTCGTAAGGCAGGAGCATCATTTACTCCATCTCCCGTCATAGCAACAAAATGGTTTTTCTTTTGCAATAATTTTACTATTTGCAACTTTTGTTCTGGCGAAACTCGTGCATAAACTTTTATGTATTCAACTTCTTTTTCAAATTCTTCATCCGTATAACCATCTAATTCTAAACCAGTAACAACTCTATCAGTTTTTTTATGAATAATACCAGTTTCTATAGCTATTGCATGAGCAGTTATTGGGTGGTCTCCTGTTATCATTACTGGTGTAATGCCTGCTGAATGGCAATCTGCAATGGCCTGTTTTGCCTCCTCTCTCGGAGGGTCTGTCATGGCAACTATACCAATAAAGTTAAGATTTTGTTCTGTATTTTGGATGGTACTATTTTCAGGTAATTTATCCAATATGTTAAAAGCGTAAGCCAAAACTCTTTTACCTTGTTGGGCAAATTGATTTACGGCTTTTGAAATTTCAGAATCATCATGTTTAATACAACAGTTCAAGACAGATTCTACTGCACCTTTTGTAACAGATATATACTTATCATTGATTGCGTAAATTGTTGTCATTCGTTTTCTTTCAGCATCAAAAGGTAATTCTTCAACACGATTAACGCTTTTCCATGATTCGCTATAAAGATTATGCTTTCTTGCATATTCAACAATGGCTATTTCAGTTGGGTCTCCTTTGAACTTGTTTGATTCATTGACTGAAACATCATGGTTGAGTTCCATAGCGAAGAGTAATAATTCTTCTGCGTTGAAGTTTTGAAATGGTGCTATTGAATTTGGTTGCCAAATGTCAGTAACAGTCATTTTGTTT
>CANHRI010000079.1 GCA_947463515.1 Flavobacteriaceae bacterium | reverse complement strand
GCTACAATACCATCGATACGTTTTTTTCGGAACTGATTTTCAACGGGTTTTTCAGGCTGCTTTTCGGGTATAATTTCCTGAGCAGACACAGCCACTACTGAAAAAAGGAAAATACTGAGGATTCGAAAGAAGGAAAAAGTACTATTCATGGATGTTTATTTCTTAATTTGTTGTTTTACCCGTTCAAAAACGTCATTATTCACCTTAATGGTAAACTCTTTCTTCAGTTCATTAATCCAATTTTGTTCGAGGTATTGTTGGTATTCATTGGTCACGCGACCTTTGCATTCTTCTAAGGTCTTTATCCCTGCAGGAATGACTTTTCGGATGCGTGTTACATAATAATATTCTCCTTTTTGAGAGACATCGGTGACTTTTACGTCGGGACTCACATTTTTGGGAAGGGCGTCAACCCCTTCTTCATAAATCCCATCGTACATCATTACATTTAACTTATCGGCAGTATTGAACTTGTCTTTAATCGCTAGTGCAGTGGCTCCTTTTTTCAACATCCCCATGACTTTTTTCATTAAATCGGGTTGTGTAGAAGAAAATACTTCCGCATCGTATCGCGTTTTCCAAACATATTTCTGCTTGTTGTTTTCGTAAAAAGCGGTTAGCCCTATAGTATCCGTTTTGGATCGTTGCCAAATTTCTTTTTCCATCAAATCAAACAACAATAAACCATCGCGATATTCATTCATAATAGCCGCAAATTCGGGATGGTCATTTTCTAAATTCTCGTTATTATAGGTGGCACGCTGTTCATCCGCAAAACGATCAAAATAATAGTCGGCCAACTTCGCCACGGGCTTCAACCCAGCAGCATTTTTTTGTTGTGTGTAGAGGTAGTCCAAAAAGTTGCCCCCAGTAATTGCTTTTGTCCCCACGGCAAAAAGCGCACCTTGATATTTTGTCAAATCCGCAGGCATTTTCCACTCCCCTTTATAAAAAGTATCATCCAGCGTTTTGACCAATTCTTTATACAACTTATTATCCCGCTTCATCGGGTACTTTTGACGTAATTTTACCGCTAATGCATCGCTTATTTTACGCGATCGATCATCGCGAGCAATTTTTGTTTCCAACTCAGACTTCATTTCATCTTTACTGCGTAAAGGATACTTTTCGTTGAATTTAACGATATGCCAACCGTATGCGGTTTCAAATGGCTTGGACAACGGCTGCTCTTTACTCAAAGCAAAAGCTTCATTTTCAAAAACTTCAGAACTCAACTGACCCGAAGCAAATTTATTCAACAGACCACCTTTGGTAGAAGATGATTTGTCTTCGGATAATTGTTTAGCCAACTCCTCAAAACTTTCACCTTGTTGTATTTTTTGATAAATCTCATCGATTTTGGTTTTGGCTTTTAAGGGATCCTCTCCCTCTTTCGGTTTGAGCACCATAATATGGGAAACCGAAATTTCGCCACGATTATTTCGAATATCGTTGACTTTAATCAAATGATACCCAAAACGAGAGCGCACAGGCATAGAAACTTTACCCACAGATGTTTTGTAAGCTCCGTTTTCAAAGGCATAAACCATACGAAAAGCGGTGAAATAACCTAAATTTCCTTTGTTTTCTTTAGCTGATGGGTCTTGAGAAGTTTCTTCAGCAACCGCTCCGAAATCTTCCCCTCCTTTCACAATACGATCGCGAATAGCCATCGCTTTTTGATAGGCAGCTAGTGTATCGGCAGGGGGCGCATTTTCATCTACCATCAATAAGATATGGGAAGCATTTACTTCTTTTTGCAAGCGCTCATACCCTTCATCCATCAAAGCTTGGGTAACTTTTGAATCCATTAAATAGGTCTTCGAAAGTTGTGTGCGGTATGATTTTAATTCGTTTTGATAGGCACTTCCTTGTTGCAACCCTAATTTAAAAGCCTTGTTCACTTTCAACTTATATCCGATGTATAAGTCCAAATATTGATTCAAATCTTTTTGAGACTCATCTTTTACCAAATCTAAATTCTTACGGTATACACGTATGAACTCGTCAGTGTAATAAGGCTGATCATTAATGGTAAAAAGAACTTCTTTGGCTGCATTTTGTTGCTGAGAATGTACCGATAATACGGCAAAAAACACCAATAGTAAAGAGCTTATTTTCATTCGCATCATAGAAATTATTATTTTTTCGTAAGCGCTTAAGAGCGTAAATATGAATCAACAAAAGTAACAAAACAGCACTATTACACAAGGTTGTACCCGACTATTAACAAAAATTTATTAACACTATTTCAAGGGTGTTTTTCCGCTTGGTTTGCATACGGTTTTGGTAAAGAAACACTATTTTTGCTGCCAATTTTGAAGTTATGAATTTTACACAGGAAATTGCACGTAGACGTACGTTTGGGATTATTTCTCACCCTGATGCAGGGAAAACAACCCTAACCGAAAAACTTTTACTTTTTGGAGGAGCAATTCAAGAGGCTGGTGCAGTGAAAAGCAATAAAATAAAAAAAGGAGCCACCAGTGACTTTATGGAAATTGAGCGCCAAAGAGGAATCTCTGTGGCTACTTCGGTTTTAGCTTTTAACTATAAGGATAAAAAAATCAACATACTTGACACCCCCGGACACAAAGATTTTGCGGAGGATACCTTTCGTACGCTAACCGCAGTAGACAGTGTAATCGTGGTCATTGATGTGGCAAAAGGTGTTGAAGAACAAACAGAAAAACTGGTTTCCGTATGTCGTATGCGTAAAATCCCGATTTTAGTGTTCATCAATAAATTGGATCGTGAAGGTAAAGATGCGTTTGATTTGATGGATGAAGTTGAGAAAAAACTGGGACTACAAGTTACCCCAATGAGTTTTCCTATTGGAATGGGTTATGATTTTCAAGGGATTTATAATTTATGGGAAAAAAATATCAATCTCTTCAGTGGCGATAGCCGTAAAAATATAGAAGATATTATTGAAATAAAGGATATAAAAAGCAACGAACTCGATCAAGTGGTTGGTGAAAAAGCGGCTGCTAAATTACGCGACGAACTGGAATTGATTCAAGAAGTCTACCCCGAATTCAATCGTGAGGCCTATCTGGAAGGGAATTTACAACCGGTTTTCTTTGGTTCGGCGTTAAACAACTTTGGCGTGCGCGAGTTGTTGGACTGTTTTATTGAAATTGCACCGAGTCCAAGACCTAAAGATTCTGATACGCGGTTGGTGCGACCTGATGAAGAAAAGTTATCGGGTTTTGTGTTTAAAATTCATGCCAATATGGACCCAAAGCACCGCGACCGATTGGCGTTTGTGAAAATTGTATCGGGCACCTTTGAACGTAACAAACCTTACACCCATGTTCGGTTGCAAAAAACATTGAAATTTTCGAGTCCCAATGCTTTTTTTGCTGAACGAAAAGAAATTGTAGACATCTCCTATCCAGGGGATATCGTGGGCTTACATGACACCGGAAACTTCAAGATTGGCGATACGTTGACAGAGGGTGAAATGATGAATTTCAAAGGAATTCCAAGTTTTTCGCCCGAGCATTTTCGTTACATCAACAATGCCGACCCCATGAAGGCAAAACAATTAGAAAAAGGAATCGACCAGTTAATGGATGAAGGGGTAGCACAGTTGTTTACGTTGGAAATGAACAACCGTAAAGTTATTGGAACGGTTGGAGCGTTGCAATATGAAGTTATTCAATACCGTTTGGAACATGAATACGGTGCCAAATGTTCGTACGAGAACTTTCCGGTTCATAAAGCCTGTTGGGTAAAACCTGATGATATTAAAAATGAGGAGTTTGCCGAATTCAAACGCATCAAACAAAAGTTTTTAGCACATGATAAATACGGGCAATTGGTGTTTTTAGCCGATTCTGATTTTACGATACAAATGACGCAAAGTAAATATCCTAGTGTGAAATTGTTTTTTACCTCAGAAGCAGAATAACTGAAGGATTACGTTAATCGCTACTTAGTCCATTTTAAACGATTATTTTAACTATTTTAGATGTATTTTAAAAAATGATTCTATCTTTGCACCATAAAAATCTGAAAAGATGAAAAACAAGTTAGTTTATTTAACCGTTTTAGGCATAGTATTATTCAACACTATGACCACTTTTGCCCAAGGAGTTGGGGATGATGATGACGGTGGAGGTTTAGAGGGTAACGACCCTCCAGTAGCGCCTATCGATACAAAATTATATGTTTTAACTTTTATCGCTTTAGTATACGGATACTATCTATTAAAAGGAAATAAACAAAAAGCATAAAGAATAATACTAGAAAAAAAGGAGTTGTTTTGTAAACAACTCCTTTTTTTTTGCTTTTAACCGACAAACTAGTTTCAATAACATAAGAAAATACAATAAAAAAGGCCGCTCAGTGAGCGGCCTAATTTATAAATGTAATCTTTAGAATTAACGTTTCACCACACGAAGGGTTTTCACATTAGTTCCTTGGGTTAAAATCACATTGTACACACCCGCAGGATAGTTAGCTCCTACTTCGGTGCTTTCGATAGCGTCGGCGTTAACCGTACGTGTTTCGATCGCGCGACCCATCATGTCATACACTTGAATCATGAACGACTCTTGG
>CANHRI010000078.1 GCA_947463515.1 Flavobacteriaceae bacterium | reverse complement strand
GGTTATGACTCTCTTCAGTTCCGTCGCCCAAGCGTTTGATCCAATCGCCGGAGAAGCGCTTGTGGTAACTTACTTCTTTGATGCTTTTCTTCGCGATGGCAGCTAGTACTTCGTCGTTGCTATTTTGTAATTGTTCCAACAACAACAGATGAAACACATCAAACATGTATTGGCGTGCCATCACATATCCGAAATCGGTATTGGGTTGTTCTACCAACAAGACGTTTTTGTATTCGCGCTCTTTACGCAAAAAAGCCAGGGTATCTTCGGTAGCCTCCCCACCTTGCAATTCGGCTGCATATTGATAATAGCTGCGCGTTTGCCCTAGCAGGTCCAAGGCGATATTGGTGGTGGCAATATCGGTTTCCAGACTGGGTCCGTGCCCACACAGTTCGCTTAAGCGCTGGCCAAGGATGAGTGCGTTGTCGGCGATACCGAGGATATAGTTGATTTTTGAATTGCTCATGGTTTTTTTAGTCTTTAGACGATAGACGTTGGACGTTAGACTTTTCTAGAGACTAACGACTAATGTCTAATGTCTCATTCTACATATGCTTTAACTCATCCGGCAATTCATAGAATGTGGGATGACGGTACACTTTATCCAACGCCGGTTCGAAGGTTTCTCCGTTGTGTTCGGGATTGGAGGCGGTGATTTGGCTAGAGGGTACAACCCAAATGCTTACCCCTTCGCCACGGCGGGTATAGACATCGCGCGCATTTTCTAATGCCATGGTTGCATCGGTTGCGTGAAGGGAACCACAGTGGCGGTGTTCTAATCCGTTTTTGCTACGGATAAAGACTTCCCATAGAGGCCAATTATTCATACTATTTTAAATTTTGAATTGTAAATTTTAAATTATTTCCTGCCTTAGAACAGTAGCCGATGATTAAACGGCTTTTTCTAGGTTGCGTTGGGCTTGTTTTTCGGCATGGGCCATGGCGGCATCGCGCACCCAAGTTCCTTTTTCCCAGGCAGAACGACGGGCTTCCAAACGCTGTTTGTTGCATTTTCCGTGTCCGTTAACGACTTGCCAGAACTCTTCCCAATCGATTTCACCGAAGTCGTAATGTTTACGGTCTTCGTTCCATTTTAGGTTCGCATCTGGAATTTTTGCGCCCAAGATATCGGCTTGTGGCACGGTTTGATCCACAAATTGCTGACGAAGTTCGTCGTTGGTTTTGCGTTTCAATTTCCATTTCACGGATTGTTCGGTGTTGGGTGATTCGGCATCACGGGGTCCGAACATCATCAATGACGGCCACCACCAGCGGTTTAAGGCATCTTGCACCATATCCTTTTGTTCTTGCGTTCCTTTGGACATGGTTAATAAGATTTCGTAACCTTGGCGTTGGTGAAAACTTTCTTCTTTACAGATGCGAATCATGGCACGTGAATAGGGTCCGTAGGACGTTCCCATCAACGCGACTTGATTCATGATGGCGGCACCGTCAACCAGCCAACCGATGGCACCGATATCGGCCCATGTCAAGGAAGGATAGTTGAAAATGCTGGAATATTTTGCTTTACCTGTGTGCAATTGCTCGTACATTTCGTCACGTGAAATGCCTAAGGTTTCGGCAGCGCTGTACAAGTACAAGCCGTGTCCGCCTTCATCTTGGATTTTGGCCAACAAGGCGACTTTACGACGCAAAGAAGGCGCGCGGGTAATCCAATTGGCTTCGGGCAACATCCCTACGATTTCGGAGTGGGCGTGTTGTGAAATTTGACGAATGTGTGTTTGACGGTATTTCTCCGGCATCCAATCTTTGGGTTCAATTTTCTCGTCGTTATCGATGCGACGTTGAAACAATTCTTCTAAATTTTTGATCTCTTTTTCTGACATCGTTGAATCCTTTTCGTTAGACAACTTGATGATCCCGAAGGCACATCGTTTTTTTTGTTTTTATGTTTTTCCCTTTTGAGGATTTATTTTTTAAAATAGGGGTTCTTTTTTAGCCCCGGTGGAAGCGGCATCCCCGCAACGGAGTGGAGGGATACAGCGGACGACGGGATTGAGCTTCTTTTGAAAAGCAAAGTTGTTGCTCCAAAAAATTACACCCCAAAGTCCACTACCACTTTTTTGGAAGTCGGGACAGCCTGGCAGCTCAACGTATAGTTTTTAGCCAATTCGTCTTCTTCCAGCGAGTAGTTCAATTTCATTTCGACCGAACCTTCTTTGACGATGCAACGGCAGGTACTGCACACACCACCTTTACAGGCATAGGGCAAGTCGGCTCCCGCGGCAATCGCGCCATCGAGGATGTTATCAAAATCATCGCCCATCACAAAGTGGAATTCTTTACCGCCATCGATAATGGTGACTTCGGTCCCTTCGACTTTTTTCTCGACGATTTTGCTGATGCGTTCTTTATCGGCTTCGGAGATCCCGGTGTTGAACAATTCGAAATGAATGTATTCTTTGGGCAATCCCGCTGCCGTGAGTTCGTCCCGCAACAAGTGAATCATTTCCTCAGGTCCACACAAGAAACAATCGTGCGTGTTGGGAATATCGATGATTCGCTTGGTAAGCGTTTGTATTTTTTCTTGAGTAAAACGACCGTTGAACAACTCGGCGTGGCGGTGTTCTTTGGTCAAGAAATGGAAAATCTCAAAACGATTGAAATAGGTGTTTTTCAATTGTTCAATTTCTTCTTTAAAGATAATGGATTTTACGCTACGATTCAGGTAAAACAGTTTAAATGTGCTGTGGGGTTCGTTGGCCAAATGCGTTTTGATGATGGACAACATGGGTGTTATTCCGCTACCCGCTGCAAAAGCGATGTAATTTTTAGCCGCTTCTTTTTGCGTTTCCACATAAAATTTTCCATCGGGTGCCATCACTTCGATTTCGTCCCCCGCTTGCAACTGTTCGTTAACATAAGTCGAAAACAATCCGCCGGGAATTTGTTTAACCGCCACTTGCCATTTTTGTTCGTGTGGTGCCGAACACAGGGAATAAGAACGGCGAACTTCTTGGCCGTCCAACTGTGTTTTGAACGTGAGGTGTTGGCCTTGTTTGAATTGGAAAGCCGGTTGGATTTCGGCAGGAATATCCAAGGTCACCACCGAACAATCTTTGGTTTCCTTGTAAATAGCGGCAACTTTTACCTTGTAAAACTGAACCATAATTTGCGTTTCATTTTTAACTAACAATTGTTAGTTTGCGATACAAATTTAATGATTTTTTTAATGGGTTACGAAATCGTTGTAAATTTTTAACGTGCGTTTACGGTGATGCCGTTGAGTAATACATTGCGCATATCGTTGCGTAAGGTGTTTTCGTTGAGGCTTTTGGTTTTATTGTACCAAATGTAAAGCGTGCGAAGCGTAGATAAAATGGAGAAAATAATCACTTCGGGATTGTGGTGTTGGATTTCACCGTTATGGACACCTTCTTTTACAATTTGACGAAAATTTTCTTCGTAATCGGTGCGCATTTTTAAGAAATATTTCAAATCGTTTTCCTTTTCCAAATGCATCCAATCGTTATTTAAACAAGCGAGTGCGTCGGGATTGCGCAGGGTGATATCGATATGGAGTTGAATTATCCGTTCGATTTTGGCTACGGCAGAGGACTCACTTTGACGAACGGCTTCCATGACTTCAGTAAATTCTTCGGCGATGGTGATGACAATGAGTACGAGAATTTCTTGTTTGGACGCAATATGATTGTATAAACTCGCCGCTTTGATGTGCATGGCTTGGGCGATATCGCGAACGGTTACGGCGCTATACCCTTTCTCTTTAAAGAGTCGGGCCGCGACATTGATGATTTCCGTTTTACGATCGGTGGGTTTCATGGGAGTCAAATGTACACAATTTTGCGCTTGGTAACTTGAGTTACGCTACACATGCAATTGACGCTTTACCTTTGTCAAAAAAAAAGAATAGTATGGGACTATTGAATATGTTAGGATTTGGTGGAAAATCTGAAAGTGCAAAAGAATTTATGGCAAAAGGAGCCGTGATTATAGACGTGCGTACCTATGAAGAATTTGCTTCGGGGCATATCAAAGGATCGAAAAACATTCCGCTACAGATCATCAACGGAAAAATAGCCGAAATCAAAAAACTAAACCAACCCGTCATTGTATGCTGCCGCAGTGGTATGCGTAGTGCACAAGCCGCTTCACTCTTGAAAACACAAGGTGTTGAAGTCATGAACGGCGGTGGCTGGGAACGTTTGGAACGGGAATTGGGTTAGAGGTTGCTTAGGGCATTGATGGCAAGCCTATCCTAGGATATTTTTGTTTAAAATCGGCTATTTTTTGTTCCAATTGAAGTTGAAATTGCGCCCAAGCCTGGGTGTTTTGATGTTGTGGGCGGTGGTGTAGTGCCTTTTTTAAATCGGCAACTTCTTTCATTATTGGCTCGCAACTGCTATCGATAGCGTGTGTTGAGAATCGCTCCCAAATATAGTCGATAGCCAAGAGATTGGGATGAATCATATCGGCTGCAAAAAAACGGTAATCCCGTAACTCATCCATGACTATTTCATAGGCAGGGAAATAGTAGGCTTTTGCATCGTTTTGGAGATAGGTGTAAATTGCTTGTAACAAATTACCCTTACTAACCTGGTTTTCGAGAAATCCATCTTTGGTATGCCGTACAGGGGAAACCGTAAAAATAAATTGAATTGACGGATTGAGTTTCCGTACAAGGGCAACCATCTGAGAAAGCCCCGATAGTGTTTCAGCGGCACTAAGTAGTTTTTTTTCAAATTGGGATTGGGG
>CANHRI010000077.1 GCA_947463515.1 Flavobacteriaceae bacterium | reverse complement strand
TTTCCCGCAGTCCCAGTATTTGTTGGCGTAATGCGGCCTGGTAATCGATGCTTTCTTTGTGGGTGTCTTCTACTTTTTTCTCAAAAAGCTGAATCTTTTCTTGTAAGGGCGAAAGAATTGTCTTTAAGTTTTCTTTGTTTTGTTCGGTAAACTTGGTCGTTTTTTCTTCCAAGATTTTTTGGGCCAAGAGTTCAAATTCTTTGGTGAATTTTTCTTGTAATTGCTCCACTTCTTGGCGGTATTCTTTGTTGCGTTCGACCAAATTGGTGAAATCCACTTCTTTTTTAGTGAGTTGTAAAGCCAATGCCTCGCGTTCGGTGCGCAAGGTTTCTTTTTCAATCTGTGCCGTTTGCCATTGCTGTTGCCCCGAAATTACTTGTTGGGTTAATTGGCGAATTTGCTCCTCTTTTTGAGCAAGGGTTGCACTGGATTGATTGCTGGAGAGTAATTTTCCGATGAAAAATCCCAATCCCAAAAACACGGCAGATAAAACAATGGTTAGAGTCATACGTTATTTTTTTTAAGGTTTTAAAATTACAAAACTTCAAGGCGATTTGCTACACAATTTTTCTTTGTCAAAATGGATTAAGTTTGTAAAAACAAAAGTCTCCATGCACCGTCACTTTCTTTTGCACAAGCCCCATGGGTATTTGAGTCAGTTTATTTACCAAAAAAAGCGCTCCAAGAAGTTGTTGGGTGAACTTTTTGATTTCCCCGAAGGGACAATGGCTATTGGACGTTTGGACGAAGATTCAGAGGGGTTGTTATTGCTAACCACCGACGGTCAAGAAAGCGAACGGGTGCGCAGTAAAACGGTAGAAAAAGAATATTATGCACAAGTCGACGGTTTGATTGACCCTACCGCGATGGCACAATTGGAGGCGGGGGTTGAAATTGGTTTCAAAGGCATTCGATACACCACCCAACCTTGTCAAGTTCGACTTGTTACTATTTTACCATCCTGTATTGGCGAAGGTCGACGCATACGCGATGCCCGTCATGGTCCCACCTGTTGGATATCCTTAACGCTCACCGAAGGGAAATTTCGTCAAGTACGCAAAATGACGGCGGCAGTGGGTTTTCCAACGTTACGTTTAGTTCGGGTTCGCGTAGGCCGTATTTCCTTGAATATAAATGCAGGCAGCGTGCAAGAAGTTCCCCATTTTGAACAGGTGGGCTTGTAGCGATTTTACTAAAAAAATAAATTTGACTTAATTTTTGAATTTGGAAATTAACAGATAACCCGTATTTTTACCAAAAAAACAATCATCATGAAAAAAATTACTTCTGTAATGTTTGTGCTACTTTCGGCAGTTTCCATGGCTCAAGTAGGACAAATAGGACACTTGACTATTTTCTCTGAAGATGGAGACAAATTTTACCTTATTTTAAATGGGGAAATGCAAAATGATATCCCCCAAACCAATATTCGGGTTGAGGACTTGAATCAGCCTTACTACAACGCGCGCATTCAGTTTGAAGACAAAACGTTGATGGATATTACCACCAACAACATGATGATCGCCGATCCCGACGGTATCATGTCGGATGTGACCTATAAAATTCGTCGCGACCGAAACAAAAAAGGAAAAATGAAATTGAATTTTTTCTCAGCAGTGCCTGTACAACCCAATTTTGTTCCCCCAGCCAATGTGTATGTTATGCATTACGGGCAACCACGTCCGCGTCCTGTAAACCCTGGGCAAACCGTAGTGGTACAACAACCTGCCCCTGTGCGTGGCGGTACCGTTACACAAACTACAACAACGACGACGACCAATGGTGGGGACAATATCAACGCCAACATCAATATTGGTGGTCTTAACATGGGCGTTTCCATCAATGACAATATGGGCATGGGTGGCACGGTAACGCAAACTACTACCACCACAACTTCTTCATCTCATGTGGGCGGTCATGTGGCTCCCGTACCTGTTGAAGTGGCGCCTGTAGGATGTCCAAGCCGTAGTTGTATGCGTCCTGCCGATTACAATGCTGCTTTAACGACCTTAAAAAATCAGGCTTTTGAAGATTCTCGTATGAAAACTGCCAAGCAAATTGTGGCAGTAAACTGTTTGAATGTCGATCAAATCATGCAAATTGCAAACTTGTTTAGCTTTGACGATAACAAATTAGAGTTCGCAAAATTTGCTTTTGATTACTGCATCGAACCCCGTAATTACTTCAAATTGAACGGTATTTTCAGTTTTAGTTCAAACGCTGATGAATTATCCGATTATGTGCAAAGCCGCCAATAATCGGTCGCAATATCCCAATCAAAAGCTGTTCTTCGGAGCAGCTTTTTTTATGGTGTTAAAGTAGAGGAATGTTTGCCAAGAACGCCAAAGGAAATGCCATTAGGATATGACAAACCGTCCTTTTTCAGCATCAAAGCGAATGTGTTCGTCGGTAAATAGCGTATTAAATATTCCGGATTGAATATGATTACACGGTTGGTCTAACACCATTTGATTGGGGGTCATGATCAACATTTCGTCCGAAAGTTGGATGGCTAGGTCAATATCATGGGTAGAAAAGAGAATGCATTTTCCCGTTTGATGCGCCACCCGTTGCAACAATTGAAACACGCCCACTTTGTGCACTAAATCCAAATGGGTCGTGGGTTCGTCCAATACAATCCAAGGCGTGTCTTGGGCCAAGGCTCGGGCGATCAAAACGCGTTGCAACTGTCCATCGCTTAATTCATAATGTTTTCGGTCCCGCCAAAGGCTTACCTCCGTTTGCTCCATTGCGGTTTCGATGGCCTGTATGTCGTCGGGGGCGAGTTGCCCAAGCCAATTGGTATAAGGATGGCGACCGAGTGCAATCAATTCATAAACCGTAAGGTTGCTTTTCGGAATCTTATCGGTCAACACCAACGCCAATTTTCGGGCGCGTTGTTCGGCAGACCATTCTTCCAAGGGTTTGTCCTCCCAAAAAATCGATCCCGACAACGGGGGTTGAATCCCGCAAAGGGTTCGCAACAAGGTCGATTTTCCTACGCCGTTGGGACCAATGAGACTAACTAACTGCCCCGCTTTGAGTTCAAAATGCAATTGAGTGGCCAAGGGAAGTGCCTGGTTTCCTTTTCCATACCCAATGGTAAGATCGCACACGCGAAGCAGGGAATTTACACTCATAACAAGGCTTTTTTTCGAATGATTAATCCAATAACAACGGGCGCGCCAACAAGCGAGGTAATGGCATTAATGGGTAATGTAAAATCGAAACTGGGCATTTGTGCCACCGTATCACAGCCGAGCATGATGATTGCTCCAATGAGTAACGTGGCGCCCAATAATATGCCGTGTTTGCTGGTTTGAAACAAGAGTTTTGCCAAATGCGGCACCGCCAAACCAATAAAAGCGATCGGACCTACAAACGCCGTAATGCTCCCGCAAAGTAAAGCGGTGGCCCAAATGATACGCAAACGTGATTTTCCTAACGCTATGCCTAAACTGGCGGCATAGTTTTCGCCCAACAACAATCCGTCCAAGGCTTTTATACTTTGCAAGGTGAGGAGCAGCCCCACGGCGAAACAAACCGTAAGAATTCCTATTTGTGCGTAGGTCATATTGCCTAAATTACCCATACTCCAAAACGTAAACCGTTGCAATTGTTCAGCCGAACTGAAGTAAGTAAGTACAGAAACCGCGGCGGCTGTAAAACTTCCAAACATGAGTCCCACAATCAATAAACCCGCACTATCTCTGAGTTTTCGCGATAAAACCAACACTAAGGCCATAACCCCTAAACTGCCCAAGCACGAAGCGGTCACCAATCCGTAGGGGCCTGTGAGTAGGGTGTATAGTCCGGTGGGCAACAATCCCGCACCCAAGAGTACCAAAGCTACGCCCAAACTCGACCCCGAGCTGAGTCCGAGCACATACGGTCCCGCCAAAGGATTGCGGAAAAGCGTTTGCATCAATAATCCACAAGTCGATAAGCCCATGCCTACTAAAATAGCCGTGAGCGCTTTTGGGATACGAAATTCAAGGATAATATAGGACCAAGTCGATTGGATTGGCGTTTGTCCAAAAATGGTTTGCAAAACATCACCCAAGGGAATAGCCACTTGCCCCCAAGCGATGTTGCTGAGAAAGGCCAACAGTAGGAGTCCACTTAACAGGGCAAAAAGCCCGCGATGACGAGAGTTTAGGGTCACGGTTGTAACGGCATAAAAAAATAGGGTTGGTACGAAGGTAACAATTCTGGGTGGAGTATTTTCACCAAATCTTTCAGTACTAAATCGGGTCGGTTGGGAGCCAATTCGTAGTAGAGACTGCCACCGTTTTTTCCCTTTTTTCGGTGAAACGAATACACTTTTTGATTTTTAAACGCTTTGAATTGGCGGTAATGCGGATTCTGGGCTGCCATTTCACTTAGGGTTTGAAACTGACCCGAGGTGATCCACAGGTCGGCGTTGTGTGCTTTTTCAAATACCGTTTCAAAAGAGAGTGCAAGGCTTCCCGTGCCTTTTGTAGCGCTCCATAGGTAGTTGCCGCGGGCTTCTTTGAGCAGCAAACTGCCCCAGCTGTCGCCTTTGGGAAGGTACCATTGACTTTCAAATACATCGCCGGCCATAACCGTAGGTTGGTAGGCTGCCCGTGCCGCGATGCGTTTGGTTTTCAGGTAATCTTTTTCAATTTTTGTAAAAACGCTTTCAGCCTCGTCTTGCGCATCGTAAAGCGCTCCAAAGAATTTAATCCACTCCGCCCGACCCAGCGGCGTTTGTTCATTCCAGTCGCCATTGAGCATAACTTTTAAGCCACTGCGTTGCAGGTTGTCTAGGGTGGGATTGTGATTGTCGATACCGTATCCAATGACAACCTCGGGTTGCAGCGTGAGGAGTCGCTCGATATTTAAGGATTGGTTTTTACCCAATTCGGCAATTTTTC
>CANHRI010000076.1 GCA_947463515.1 Flavobacteriaceae bacterium | reverse complement strand
TGGCTTTTCCCAAGTCAATTCTGAACACTGTCGCCACAAAATTTTTAACGGTACTTTCGTCATTGATGGCGTTGAAAAAGAGACTTCTCTTTTTAAATTGATTAAAAAAACCTCGGCGGCCCATCCAAATACAATTGTTTCGGCCTACAAAGACAATGTCGCTTTCATTCAAGGCCCTGTGGTAAAACAATTTGCGCCACAACGCGCGGATGTCGCTGATTTTTACACCAAAAAACCCTTTACCTCGGTACTTTCTCTGAAAGCCGAAACGCATAATTTCCCAACGACAGTCGAACCTTTTAATGGGGCGGCTACGGGATCGGGAGGTGAAATTCGGGACCGATTAGCCGGAGGTCAGGGGTCGCTTCCCCTTGCCGGAACAGCGGTTTACATGACGGCGTATTCCCGACTTACAGCCGATCGCCCATGGGAAAAAGGGATGGAGGAACGAAAATGGTTGTACCAAACTCCGATGGATATTTTGATTAAAGCGTCAAATGGTGCTTCAGATTTTGGAAATAAATTTGGTCAACCTTTGATTACAGGGTCGGTGCTTACTTTCGAACATGAAGAAAAGGATCGAAAATTAGGCTATGATAAAGTCATTATGCAAGCGGGAGGAATTGGGTATGGCAAAGCCGAGCAGGCTCAAAAACACGAACCCAAATTGGGCGACCAAATTGTGATTTTGGGTGGTGATAATTACCGTATTGGAATGGGCGGTGCTGCGGTTTCGTCGGCTGACACAGGCGCTTTTGGATCGGGTATCGAATTGAATGCCATCCAACGTTCAAATCCAGAAATGCAAAAACGAGCCGCCAATGCCATTCGCGGTTTAGTTGAGAGCGACCACAATCCAATTATATCCATACACGATCACGGTGCGGGAGGACATTTGAACTGTTTGTCCGAATTGGTTGAAGCTACTGGAGGTCATATTGATTTGGACCAACTGCCGGTAGGCGACCCTACCCTTTCGGCCAAAGAAATTATCGGCAACGAATCGCAAGAACGCATGGGCTTAGTGATTGGAGCCAAAGATCTCGATACCTTGCAACGAATTGCAGAGCGGGAACGCGCGCCTCTATTCCCCGTGGGTACCATTACCAACGATCATACCTTCACCATTGCTAGTGCCACTACAGGCGAAAAACCGATGGATTTGGCGTTGAGCGACATGTTTGGCAGTTCCCCCAAAACCCTATTAACCGATACCACGATAGCCCGTCAGTATGACGATATAACCTATTCGGTTGACCATATTCACGACTATTTACAGCAAGTGTTGCGATTGGAAGCGGTGGCTTGTAAAGACTGGTTAACCAACAAAGTCGATCGTTGTGTAGGCGGACGTGTAGCCAAGCAACAATGTGCGGGTCCGTTACAATTGCCGCTCAATAATGTGGGTGTGATGGCCTTAGATTTTGAAGGAAAAGAAGGAATTGCCACCAGTATAGGACATGCCCCCGTAGCCGCCTTAATCGATCCCAAAGCAGGAAGTCGTAATGCGATTGGCGAGGCCTTGTCGAATATCGTTTTTGCCCCTTTGGAAAACGGATTAAAAAGCGTTTCCTTGTCGGCCAACTGGATGTGGCCTTGCAAAAACGAAGGTGAAGATGCGCGCTTGTATGAAGCCGTGGAAGCTTGTTCCGACTTTGCCATTGCACTGGGTATCAACATTCCTACCGGGAAAGATTCCCTGTCGATGAAACAAAAATATCCCAATGGAGATGTATTGGCACCGGGCACTGTAATTATTTCGGCGGTAGGCCATTGTTCGGATATTACTCGCGTAATCGAACCCGTAGCGAAACGGCAGGCAGGCTCGTTGTACTATATTCCACTTTCGCAAGACAACTTCCATTTGGGCGGTAGTTCATTTGCCCAAATTCACAATAAAATTGGAGCCAAAACGCCTAGCATTCAAGACGCGACGTATTTCAAAACCGCCTTTGAAACCATCCAACGGTTGATTAAAGACGGAGCCATTGCTGCGGGCCATGATGTGGGAAGTGGCGGACTCTTAACGACCTTACTCGAAATGTGTTTTGCGGACATTCAAGTGGGGGCTACCTTGAGTTTAAAGGCGTTTGCGGAACAAGATGTGGTGAAAATTTTATTCGCTGAAAATATTGGACTCGTACTTCAAGCGCAACAGGATGCTGTTTTTGAAGCGGCTTTCGCCAAAGAAGGGTTGACGATCTATCCGTTGGGTCAAGTAGTCGCAAGCGATACGCTAACGATTGACGCCTTAAGTTTTGCGATACCCGACTTGCGAAAAGTTTGGTTTGAAACCTCGTATTTATTAGACCAAAAACAAACACAAAACAACAAAGCTGAGGAGCGTTTTACCCATATTTTTGAGCAACCCTTACACTACCAATTTCCTAGCCATTTTACCGGGAAATTACCGGTTGCTCCCACCCAACGCCCCAAAGCAGCCATCATTCGAGAAAAGGGAAGTAATTCGGAGCGCGAAATGGCGCATGCGATGTATTTGGCCGGATTTGATGTTAAAGACATTCACATGACCGATTTGATTAGTGGACGTGAAAATCTAGAAGACGTGCAATTTATCGGTGCGGTAGGCGGATTTTCAAACTCCGATGTTTTGGGCAGTGCCAAAGGATGGGCGGGTGCCTTTTTGTACAATGAAAAAGCGAATACAGCGCTAAAAAACTTTTTTGCACGACCCGACACCTTATCGGTGGGGATTTGCAACGGGTGTCAGTTGTTTATGGAATTGGAACTGATTCATCCCGAGCATGCGGTTCATGGCAAAATGCACCACAACGACAGTCGCAAACACGAGAGTATTTTTACCTCCGTGACGATTCAAGAAAATAATTCGGTGATGTTGTCAACCTTAGCGGGCAGTACCTTGGGCGTATGGGTTTCGCATGGTGAAGGAAAATTCCACTTGCCCGAAGCAGAAAATCACTACCCTATTGTAGCCAAATATGCCTACGAGGGTTATCCCGCCAACCCGAACGGTTCTGATTACAATACGGCCATGCTGTGTGACAAAACGGGACGTCATTTGGTGATGATGCCCCACATTGAACGTTCGATCTTCCCCTGGAATTGGGCGTACTACGGAGCCCATGAAACCCATGAAGTAAGTCCATGGCTTGAGGCGTTCGTCAATGCGCGTTTATGGATCGAAAAAATGCAGGGATAATGCGTACGAAGGAAGACCTCTGTTAGGCGTTGGACTTCATTAAATTATTTACAACAAAAAACATCATATTATGAATAAGCTATGCTATTGTATTGGTCTTTTTATCGTTTTTATCACATGTAGTTCGGCGCAAGCGGTTAGAGAAATTGAAACGGAGGCGGGAAAATTATTCATCACCACGAATAATGAATACCCCATTTTTGGGACCTATCACTTTAAAGAAGCCGAGCCCATTGTAGAGTTGCAACGCGGAGGCACAGGGCAATACCAACTTCACGATTCGCCCAAGCGCCCGATAGAATGGGGATTGGAATGCTCGGAAAGTGGAACGTTAAAATCGGTCAAAGGGTTTGATAACCTCAAATATTACTTATACTACCGTTTCACCGATACTGAACCCGATGGCAGTTCGCCGGTTTGGACCCGTGTGGAAATGACGGTCCACCTCAATGCCGGAAAGATCTTTATCAATGGCGAACGGATGAAACTGTTTACCGCCAAAGAGGAGAAGAAGAAATAGGGGTTAGTGACTAGTGATTAGTGACTAGTGACTAGTGACTAGTGACTAGTGATTAGTCATCAGTCATCAGTCAACAGTCGTAAGTCATCAGTCAACAGTCATCAGTCAGCAAGTCGTAAGTCGTAAGTCAATGCATATTTCTTTGAAAGAACATTTTCAAATCTTCAAATTAGATCATTTTCAAATTGATAGTCGTAAGTCAGCAAGTCATAAGTCGTAAGTCAATGCATATTTGCATATTTCTTTGAAAGAACATTTTCAAATCTTCAAATTAGCTCATTTTCAAATTGACTCATTGACATATTGCCACATTACTCCCCTCTTTGCGCTCTCCTGGGTTTGTAATTCTTTAAGTATTCGCCTTTGGGGGTGCCGTGGTCAAACGAACTGAATTGGACTGGAAAAGCGGCTTTTTTTCGCGCTTCATCTGGCGTCCATCCTTCATATTCAATGCGATAAAGTGCCGAATACATTTGCGCACGACCAATGCCGTGATAACAATGCAATAGCACTGGATAATTGGTAGAATCATCCATGATGGCAAAAAACGTTTTCAAATTTTCTTCATTGGGCACTTGATCCGAACCATTATTGAAATATTTTACGCCTTTGATTTTAGCCACCGCATCGCGCTCAGCAATCAATTCCTGTGGTAATTCAGGATTATTAATCGTATCGCCCGTGCCCGGAAAACGCAAATCGACGATGGATTTAATTCCATACTCTTCCACATAGTCTTTGATTTCATCCGGCGGAATAACTCCACTTTTATAGACCTTTCCTTCGGTAATGGTCATAAAATTATGGTTGATATGACGGTCATACACGTATTTTCCTGTGGCAATTAAAGCAACGGTCAGTAGGACGAGACCAATCTTAGTTCGTAAACGCATGACTTAGTTGGATTTTGAGGTTAGTTTTTTATCAATAATTCGTTCCATATAATCTTGTAAAAAAGCCTTACAGCGCATTTCCAATTGATTCATTTCAGCATTGCGTTGCTTGATTAAGTTGGTTTTTAGGGCATAATCATCCTTATGATAAAAACCAACGGCTTTCTCACCATCAAAAGTACAAATATAATTGCCACTCATCATTTGGTATACATCCGAAGAATAACGCATTACAAACGGCGGCACCTTGGGATCTCCCAAAAGACTTCGGCCCCAACTGCGAAAGGGTTTGTCGTAACCAATCATATCCATAAGCGTCGGGAAAATATCAATTTGCTGCGCCCAATCGCGACTGACTCCTTGGTAGGTATGTCCTGGCGTGTAAAACAAAATGGGTACCGTATGCGCATACTGATCGTTATAGTACAAATCGTAGTGGATCAAATTATCATGATCGGCCACCAACACAAAAATCGTATTCGTATACCAAGGCTGCTTTTGGGCCGCTTTAAAAAACTGTTTTAAC
>CANHRI010000075.1 GCA_947463515.1 Flavobacteriaceae bacterium | reverse complement strand
TTCTTTCGCTTCTGGTTTTATCCTTTTTGGAATTTGTTTAGTCTACGGCGCTACGGGTTACTTTGATGTAGCTGAAATCTATGAATTGTCGCAAGGGGCCGGACTTCCCATTTGGTTCTATTTTGGAATCACCATGATGCTTATTGGAATGTTGTTCAAAATTGCTGCGGCACCTTTCCATTTCTGGGCCCCTGATGTATATGAGGGTTCCCCTACTTTAGTGACCGCCACCATGAGTACCCTAGCCAAGGTCGTTGCCGTGGCTACGTTATACAAATTGGTTACGAGCTTGAACAAAGAAATGCCCTACTCTTTTGAAATAGCGCTCTTAGCGGTTGCTATTTTAACCATGTTTGTGGGGAATCTTTTAGCTTTACGTCAAGAGAATGTAAAACGAATGATGGCATTTTCAGGGATTTCTCATGCCGGATTTATGCTTTTGGCCTTGTTAAGTTTAACCACCGCTGCTGACACCCTTTTCTATTATACAGCAGCGTATGCTTTGGCGGGTATTGCTGCATTTGCTGTCATTACTGCCGTTACCAAAAATAAAGAGACGCAGAATGTTGCTGATTTCAATGGGTTGGGTAAACGCCACCCGATACTCGCTGCAATTCTCACCATGGCCTTATTGTCTATGGCGGGGATTCCAATTTTTGCGGGCTTTTTTGCAAAATTCTCCCTGTTCACGCAAACTATTGAAGCGGGTTATTTAATTGCCGTTATTGTAGGTGTTGTGAATTCTATCATCAGTATTGGCTACTACTTTAAATTGATTTTAGCCATGTACAATAAAGAAGCTGATGATGAAGTAGCCCCCGTATCTTGGGTGTATACCTTAGTCGCTGTAGTGGCTATTGCACTCAATATCGGTATGGGAATTTACCCGAGTTGCATGATGGATTTATTGAAATAATCACACGATTTCAACCTTACAAAGGCTATCCCAACGGATGGCCTTTTTTTATGAACAATGGCGAATTTTAACGCTTGTTCTTTCCCGTCATTTTCATCCGATTCGCTACTTTTATACCATGTATGCGTTAGTCGATTGCAATAATTTTTATGCCTCCTGTGAACGGGTGTTCCAACCGCAATTGGTGGGGAAACCTATCGTGGTGCTGTCCAACAATGATGGTTGTGTCATTGCGCGGAGTTATGAAGCAAAAGACTTGGGAATTCCCATGGGTGCGCCCGAATTTGAATGCCGCCCACTGATCAAAAAACACGGCATCCATGTATTTTCATCCAACTATGCGCTGTATGGGGACATGAGTAGTCGCGTTATGAAAATCTTGGAGGGTTTTACACCCCATGTTGAAGTCTACAGTATCGACGAATCCTTCCTAAATTTTGACGGCATGCACGCAATTAATTGGCAGGATTATGGGATTCAAATGCGAAAGCGCGTCCTGAAATGGTTGAGTATTCCAATCTCTGTTGGCTTTGCTCCCTCTAAAGCATTGGCTAAAATTGCTAATAAAATTGCCAAAAAATTTCCCGAACGCACCCAAGGCTCCTATGTAATTGACAGCGAAGAAAAACGAATCAAAGCGTTAAAATGGACAGCCATAGAAGATGTCTGGGGCATCGGCTTTCGGTTGACAAAAAAAATGAAAGCACGCCAGATTCATACGGCTTACGATTTTACACTGTCACAACATGAGTCCTACATACAAAAAGAAATGGGCGTCGTGGGGAATCGTTTGCGTTTGGAATTATTGGGTCAGTCGGTGCTAGAACTCGAAGAACCTAAGGATAAAAAACACATCGCCGTAACCCGAAGTTTTGAAGGCCGTATCAGCAGCCTCGACGAATTGAAAGAGCGGGTATCGACTTTTGCATCGATTTGTGGTGAAAAATTACGAAAACAACAATCGGACTGTCAGGTTATTACCGTGTATTTGCGCAAAGATAAATTTCATAATCCCGATAACGGACGGTATAACTTTTATGCCCAAGAAACCTTACCGTTTCCTACCCATTCCAGCATTACGCTGAGTCAAACCGCCACCCGCATGATTGCACAACTGTTTCGCGAAGGAGAAGAATACAAAAAAACAGGCGTGATTGTCTCATCAATTACCCCTCAAAACCAAAAGCAGTTCAATTTGTTTCAGGATGAAAATCCAAAACACGAAGCGCTAATGAAAGTGATGGATGCCTATTTCAAAAAAACAGGAGAGCGAAAGATTCGCCTGGGAATGCACGATTTGAATCGAACGTGGAAGATGAAGCAAAACCATTTGTCTCCCAAATTCACCACCAATATTAACGATATCATTACCGTACAATGTCGCTAAAAAACGCTAAACTCACTTTTTTTATCCCCGATTTAAGTCCGAAGGAAGGACTCCCCTATTTCTCAGGCGGAATCAAAGCGGGGTTTCCTTCACCGGCTGCCGACTTTGATGAAGCAAAAATCAGTTTGGACAACGTATTGGTTCGCAACCGCGAAGCTACCTTTTACGCAAAAGCTTCGGGAAATTCAATGATTGGTGCCGGAATAGACGATGGCGATATCATGGTCATCGACCGTAGTTTGGAACCCGTTCATAATAAAATTGCGGTGTGCTGTATTGACGGGGAGTTTACGGTGAAGCGCATTCTAAAAGAAAAAAATGCCGTGTATTTAATGCCAGAAAATCCCAACTATCCTCCCATCTTAATCACAGAAGAAAATGAATTGATCATTTGGGGTATTGTGACTTATGTCATTAAAAGTGTGTAAAAACGGATATGGTGTTGAAAAAAATTTACTTCTATATAGGTATTCTTGGGTTACTGATGGTCGCGAAGGGATGGGCACAATCGGAGAAGTTTTCGGTAATGACCTACAACATCCGACTCGATATCGCCTCCGATGGTGTCAACCGATGGGACAATCGTAAAACCCCACTTTTGCATCAAATCAACACTATACATCCCGATGTATTGGGCGTACAAGAAGCGCTTCCCCATCAAATGATTGAATTGCAAAAAGGCATGCCCGATTATCAAAAGGTGGGTGTGGGTCGGGAGGAAAATCATACAGGAGAAGCCAGTGGCCTCTTTATAAAAACCAGTCGATTTATCATTAAAGACAGTGGGACATTTTGGTTGTCGCGTACTCCTGATAAAATTTCACGCGGTTGGGATGCCGCTTGCAATCGCGTCTGTAGCTTTGTGCGTCTTGAAGACCGACTGAATGGAAAACAGTGCTGGGTATTTAACACCCATTGGGATCATGTTGGAGAACAGGCACGAACAGAAAGCTTAGCACTTATCCTGGCACAAATTGCCCTTCGAAATCCAAATAATGAACCCGTAATCCTTATGGGCGATTTTAACACCACTCCTGAACATCCCCGCTTGAAGTTGCTGGAAAACGATTGGGTAAATACCTATACCGCCATGAATCCTGGGAGCACTTTAGGTACGTTCAATGGCTTTCAAACGGACAAACCCATCAACAACTACATTGATTATATTTGGATTACCCGCCAGGCATTTATAATCCATTCCAGCCAAATTCTAACTGAAAAACCGAATCATCAATGGCTATCTGACCATTATCCGGTACTTAGTGTTATAGAAATAAAACCGTAGTCTCCATTATCTTGACGAAATAATTTCACCTCCTTTTTTTGCTAATACCAAAAGGCCAAAGCTCCGATGGTATAGTTTAGCACTAATGGCTCCGTCGCAAAACGCTGATTTGGATTGGAGGTTAATCCCCTATAAAGACACTACCGAACAGTAGATTGCAAAACTTAAACATTGTATTTCATGGCATATAGAATAAAAAAACCTCTCGTAGTGAGAGGTCTTGTACCCTTCACTATCAAGTTGTCGAATCATTTTATAGTAGATTTAAAACGATTGCACTACGCCTACATGCTGCTAACAAAAAAGCCACAGTTTCCTGTGGCTCATTTGTAACGTAACTAAATTTATTGCAATATAATTTTTTTGATATCCACAATCTGACCTTGTGGGTTTATGATTTGAACAAAGTACATTCCAGTACCGCCCCACGTTGCCAGTTGCATTGTACTGTTGGTTCCAGAAGTTGTTATTGGTGTCGTTGCCACTTCTTGCCCCAATGAATTAATGATTTTCAATGTTCCACCATTCAAATTGGTGATGTTGTTGAAATTAATGTTGATTTGTGAACTTGCAGGATTGGGAGCAATAGTAATATTGTTTGACCATGTAACAGGGTCATTGAATGATAACTGCCCAACGTTTATGATAAGGGTGTCGGTTACAGTTATGTTTGTGATACATTGATTGACATTGTACAAGTTGGTTATTTCTTCTTGGGTTAAAGCACGGTTCCACATGGCGATATCATCGAGTTTACCGTTAAACCATTCACCTCCATCACCATTTGAACCAATAGTCAAACCAATAGCTTGATTAATCATGGGTATTGTAAATTGATTTCCATATAAATTGACACCCATATCAATTCCATTCTTGTAAAAAGTAATTACATTATTTTCAATTTTTACAGTAATATGAAACCATTGGCCGAAAACAACTGGTTCATTAGAAAATTTATATTCCAATTGTGCTCCAGAATTATTTCTTCTTCCAGAAAACACTTTATTGACTTCGGTTGGTGACCCTCCAGGACCAAAATAATATGATAGACTTAAATTATAACTCCAATTCCCATTCAGTCTCTTGTATAATATTGAATGATAATTTTGGCTGTCAGAATTAACATAAACCCATGCAGACATAGTTATATTATTTGTAATACTAAGAGCATTTGAATCTGGGATTGAGATTAAATCATTAATCCCATCAAAACTATAAGCACTATTACTATTCCCAAATCTATCAGCTGTAAGTGTAGCACCATTGTTGGTTCCATTATTACCATTACCACTTTCATCGTTGGCGTTACCACAAAATGGCCAATATCCAACAAGACCAGTAGTAGGCACGTTGGCTGGTAAACATGCGGTTTGAGGCAAAGATGAGTTATATAAGTTGGTTATTTCTTGTTGGGTAAGTGCTCGGTTCCAAACACCAATGTCGTCTAATTTACCGTTAAATGCATCAAAAGCAGGATGATTCATTCTACCAAAAGCGGCATTTCCAGACAAAATAGCATTACCCGAAATAGAGAATGTATTTATCAATACACCATCTTGATAACATCTTGCACTATTTGTGTCTGCAACAAAAATAATATGCGACCATTGGTTATTTGTTACAGCATTATATCCAATACTAGCATTATTAATATGTGTTGTTGAAGTGTAA
>CANHRI010000074.1 GCA_947463515.1 Flavobacteriaceae bacterium | reverse complement strand
GTAGATTTTTGATTTTTTTTGACTCGGGTTCTAGCTTAATTCTAATCCATTTCGATTAGCCTTACTCTCTCTTATTTTTTGCTGTCAATCCAATATGTCTATGAACTTGTCTTCTCTAATCTAACTAACCTCTCTCGGTTAGCGGGTGCAAAAGTAAAACTCTTTTTTAATCTGACAAATACTTTTGTAACTTTTTTTTCGAAATCTTTTACCACCTCGAAATCCCTTAACTTCCGTTTTGGGAGTGCAAATATAGAAACCTATACACCCTATATCCAAAAAAAATAGAGGTGAGTTATTAACAATTGTGAAAAATAACAATTGAAACCTGTAGGATATTAAAATTGTGAGATTTACAAATTTGGATACTACTTTTTTGACCTTAAATTTTGTTCCAATTTTGACCAGTGAACATTTAATTCGTCAAAATCAACAGGATTTGCTGCTTTCTGTTCTACCAGCCTACCTTCAACAAACGCTCTATACAAAATAGTTTCTATCCAATAATCCTCATTGTCTTCCAATGGGCGGTAAGTTGCTTTAAGATTTAAGTCAAATAAATGGGCGGTAGTATTTGACCAAAAGGCTTTCCAACCACTTTTGTATTCTTTAATCAACTCAAAAGTAGAAATACCCGTTTGTCTGTGAATCAATTTGATGAGTATCTGCCCCTGTTTTCGGGATAATTTTTTTAAACGCGGTTTAAACTCTTCTTCCAAATAGGCTTCGACAATCTTCATGTAGCGTCTTTTTTCACGTGCTGTTTTCAAACTTCCCGCTGTCTTACGTATTGCCATCAACTTTTCGGCCGTTAATTTGGCAAAGGGATAAACTTTGTACACCCTATTTTGAAGTAATAAAAATGCTTTTTTGTCTTCATCATTCATCGCATTTTTAGAAATCAGCACTTCATCGAGTAAAATGGTGTCTATAGCTACCGTATCAATTTCTACCGCTTGCGTCGTTGTCGGTGAAACAATAGGTTTATCTTCTTGTGCATGGAGATGACAAGATAAAAAGAACAACAAAATTAAAGCTATAACTCTCATAAATTCGAATACAAAATTATGCAAAACCATATACAACTGTAGTGCCAAATCTTTATTTTAGCCCAAAAAACATTTCTATGAGCAAAAAAACGTTACTCAACAAAGCTTCACTTAAGTTTTTGGAAAACTATTTAAACAATGCTTCGCCGACAGGACATGAATCAGAGGGACAACGTTTATGGATGGAGTACTTAAAACCCTATGTGGATACCTTTATCACAGATACCTATGGGACGGCTGTAGGCGTAATTAACCCTGAAGCGAGCTATCGTGTAGTTATTGAAGGACACTCGGATGAAATTTCATGGTACGTAAATTATATTACCGACAATGGTTTGATTTACGTTATACGCAATGGTGGTTCAGATCATCAGATTGCCCCTTCCAAACGCGTTAACATTCACACCAAAAAAGGAATTGTTAAAGGAGTTTTTGGATGGCCTGCCATTCACACCCGAAATCGGGGCAAAGAAGAATCGGCCTCTTTGCACAACATTTTCATTGACGTAGGTTGTGCCACCAAAGAAGAGGTTGAAAAATTAGGAATTCATGTGGGTTGTGTTATCACCTACCCTGACGAGTTCATGATTTTAAATGGCGATAAGTTTGTATGCCGTGCCTTGGACAATCGTATGGGAGGATTTATGATTGCCGAGGTCGCTCGACTGTTGAAAGAAAACAATAAAAAACTTCCCTTTGGACTTTATATAGTCAATTCGGTGCAAGAGGAGATTGGATTACGAGGTGCCGAAATGATTACACAAACCTTAAAACCCAATGTAGCCATTGTTACCGATGTTTGTCATGATACCTCTACTCCGATGATTGAGAAAAAAATTGAAGGCGATTTACAAATCGGCAAAGGCCCTGTGGTGGCTTATGCGCCCGCTGTTCAAAATCGATTGAGGGATTTGATAACTGATACCGCTACAACATGTAAGATTCCTTTTCAACGTCATGCCACTTCGCGTGTAACAGGCACCGACACCGATGCTTTTGCCTACAGTAATGGTGGTGTCGCTTCAGCTTTAATTTCACTTCCGTTGCGATACATGCACACTACAGTTGAAATGGTACATCGGGATGATGTTGAACATGTAATTCAGCTTATTTATGAAACGCTTTTGTGCATCGAAGATCAACACAATTTCTCCTATTTTAAATAATAAAAAAGGGCTATCTAAAATAGATAGCCCTTCCTTTTTTTTAAATGGTCATTGATTACATAATCTCTTTCCCCACTAAACCTGCGGGTTGCGAAACGATGGCTAAAGAGCGTAATGTAGGTAACGAATAATCCTCTTGTTGAAGCGATTGATTACTTTCGATAACAGCTTCATTAAATCGAACCATATCCTCTAAAGTAGGCTCAATAGTCAGCCATTGATACGATTGAGGAGCGGTATCGGTAATTTTATAAGCGTTTTCAATTTCCTCCTCAGTCGATTTTTGATAATGTCCCGCTAGTGGAGCCAACACATATTGAAGCGTTTGTTCATCGGTTTCTGATGCAATTTCAGGTTTACAAATTTTTTCTTTTGCCACAAAAGCTGTTACATTTGAATCTTCAGCTTCCATTTGAAATTGTTCTAAATCGCCGTGTGCTAAAGCAAAATTGCTAACAAGTAAAACGGCAAGTCCTAAATACATTTTTGTTGTTTTCATGATATTACTTATTTGTTGTGATTGATGATGATTAAAATACCTTGCATAACATAGTAGCCTAGTCAGTGCTGATGAAATTAACTACCCGATTATATACTACTAGACGACACTTCGAAACTGTTGTTACAAAAAAAGGCCGCTTTATTGAAGCGACCTTGTATTTTTTAATATTCCATTAACATTAACGTTGTTGTAAATAAGCATTCACATTTTGAGAAATTCTCGTCTCAAGGCTTTCTACATCGGCTTTGACAAACTTTTCTCCCATAATCGTTTCATAAAGTTCGATATAACGCTCTGAAACTGAATTAACATATTCTTCAGACATTTCTGGAATGGTTTGTCCCTCTTTCCCTTGAAAGTTATGGGCAATTAACCATTGACGTACAAATTCTTTGGATAATTGTTTTTGAGCTTCGCCTTTCTCTTGTCGCTCTTCATACCCTTCGGCATAAAAATAACGGGAAGAATCTGGAGTATGGATTTCATCGATAAGTACTATTTCACCCGATTTTGTTTTTCCAAACTCATATTTGGTATCGACAAGGATCAAACCACGGGCAGCCGCAATTTCTGTTCCACGCTGAAACAGAGCACGCGTATATTTTTCGAGTATCAAATAATCTTCTTCAGAAACAATACGATTCGCTAAAATGGCTTCTCTAGAAATATCCTCATCATGCACCCCAAAATCGGCTTTGGTGGTTGGAGTGATAATGGGTTCTGGAAAACGGTCATTTTCTTTCAACCCTTCAGGTAAATGCACTCCACATAAAGTACGTTTTCCAGCAGTATATTCTCGAGCGGCATGTCCTGAAAGATACCCACGTATGACCATTTCGACCTTAAAGGGCGTACAAAGATGTCCTACTGCTACATTAGGATCAGGTGTCGCAAGTAACCAATTGGGGACAATATCGGAAGTCAACTCCATAAAACGGGTTGCGATTTGATTTAAAATCTGACCTTTGAAGGGAATTCCTTTGGGCAAAACAACATCAAATGCCGAGAGCCGATCGGTGGCAATCATTACCAATATCTCATCATTAATATTATACACCTCGCGAACTTTTCCGCGATATACAGATTGTTGTCCCGGGAACTGGAACTGGGTAGTCGTAAGTGTTTGCATTAGTGTTGTGTTGTTGTGAGGTGCAAAAGTAATTTATTGGTTAAAAAAAATCAATCACAGCGCAAATTTTTATTGAAATGTTTTCAAAAAAAAAAACTAAAAGAATGCATATTAAACTATTTTATTCTCAATAAAAATGTGCCTAGTAATAAACTTAAAAAATGAAAAAGGCAACCTTTTTTATCAAAAGACAGCCTTTATACAATTTAAAAAGTTCTTTCATTAATCTTGGTTTTCGATTCGTTTGTAGGCATCGATAATTTTTTTCACCAAACGGTGGCGGACAATATCCTTATCATCCAAATACAAAATTCCAACACCATCAACATCTTTCAAAATCAAAAGCGCTTCTTTCAGTCCTGAAATGGTTCGACGCGGTAAATCGACTTGTCCTGGGTCTCCGGTAATGATGAACTTCGCATTTTTCCCCATACGGGTCAGGAACATTTTCATTTGTGAATGGGTCGTGTTTTGCGCTTCATCCAAGATTACAAAGGCATTATCTAACGTACGCCCACGCATAAAAGCCAAAGGCGCAATTTGAATGATCCCTTTAAGAAGATAATCCTCTAGGGTTTGTGGGGGAATCATATCGCGTAAAGCATCATATAGTGGTTGCATGTAGGGATCGAGTTTTTCTTTCATATCACCCGGCAAAAACCCAAGGTTCTCCCCGGCTTCAACGGCGGGACGGGTGAGAATGATACGCTTTACTTGTTTTTCTTTTAACGCTTTTACCGCCAAGGCTACCCCTGTGTAGGTTTTACCCGTTCCCGCGGGACCCACTGCAAAAACCATATCATTTTTCAGAACAGATTCCACCAATTTTTGTTGATTGGGGGTAATGGCTTTAATTAACTTTCCTCCCAAACCATGAACCAATATTTTGTCGTGGTCGGGCATCCGTTGTTCCTCAAAAGTATTACTTTGAATAACCCGATCGATAACGTTAGTATCAATATTATTGTAACGGGTAAAATGCAACATCAATCGATTAAAACGGGTTTCAAATTCGTCCAGCTCCTCTTTTTCACCAAAAGCTTTTAAAGTGGTTCCCCTTGCTACTATTTTCAGCTTGGGATAATATTTTTTGATGGTCTCTAAATGAGCATCTTGTGCGCCCCAAAATTCCTTGGGAGCGATGTCGTGCAGTTCGATGATACGTTCGTTCAAATGCCGTGGTTTTAGGGTTAAAAATTCCTTAGAATTACTTAGCTTTGCATGCATCTCAAATTTAAGAAAGACTGCGGTTTGTTTCCAATTTAGTTATAAACAATTTTATGTCAATAATTACCCTTACTACCGATTTTGGACACAAAGATTATTTTGTGGGCGCATTAAAAGGGCAGTTGTATACACTATATCCAGAGTTGCGTATTGTGGATTTATCGCATGAAGTTGATGCTTTTGACTTGGCGCAGGCCAGTTATCTCGTGGGAGCGGGTTACCGTAATTTTCCGAAAGGTACGGTTCATATTATAGGAGTTGATGCAGGAAGAACACCTTCTAAAGGTCATATTGCTGCCCTATGGGAGGGTCACTATTTTATTGCCGCTGACAATGGCGTTTTAGGCATGATTTTCCGTAAAAAAATTCC
>CANHRI010000073.1 GCA_947463515.1 Flavobacteriaceae bacterium | reverse complement strand
GGTCGCTTGGAAGCGAGTTTCCATGTGGTCGTAGGACAAGCGTCTTCCATCCGAAATATTGGGCGATGTGTACAAAGTTCGGGTATTGAATTATCGGGCCTAACGCTAGAGCCCTTAGCGTCTGCTGATGCCGTATTGAGTCAGGAAGAAAAAGAGGCAGGAGTTGCCTTGATTGATATCGGAGGAGGAACAACGGACTTGGCTATTTTCAAAGATGGAATTATTCGTCATACCGCTGTAATTCCTTTTGGAGGGAATGTAATTACGGAAGACATCAAAGAGGGCTGTTCTATTATCGAAAAGCAAGCAGAGTTGTTGAAAGTGAAGTTTGGATCGGCTTGGCCTGGTGAAAATAAAGACAATGAAATCGTTTCGATTCCAGGGGTTCGAGGACGTGATCCGAAAGAAATATCGTTAAAAAACTTGTCTAAGATAATTCATGCCCGTGTGGTTGAAATCATTGAACAAGTTTTTGCCGAAATAAAAGCTTACGGACATGAGAACCCGCGTAAGAAATTAATTGCAGGGATTGTGTTGACCGGTGGCGGTTCACAGTTGAAGCATGTAAAGCAATTGGTAGAATACATTACGGGTATGGACACGCGTATTGGGTATCCCAACGAGCATTTGGCGGGAAATTCCAGCGAGGAAATTTCAAGTCCGTTGTATGCAACAGCCGTAGGATTGGTAATGAATAGTGTGGCAAACAATACCCAAAGTGCGTACCGTATTGAATTGCAACAAGCGCCTCAACCCGTTGCAGCACCTGTAGCGCCTATTACCCCTGTAAATGAGGTACAGCCTGTGGTTTCCGTGACTCAAGAGGTGGAAGAGCCCCTAGCCACAACTCCTCAAGCTCCTAGCACAGAGAGTACGATTCGACGATCGTTTTTTGACCGATATGTCGATAAGATTAAAGATTTTTTAGATAACGCAGAATAAGTAGACAGTAAAATACAAACAAAACCAAAATCGTATGATGAGCAACTCAGAATTTGGAAGCATCTCATTTGATTTGCCTAAAAACCAATCAAATGTTATTAAGGTAATCGGTGTTGGCGGCGGCGGAAGCAATGCCATCAATCACATGTTCAAACAAGGAATCAAAGGCGTAGACTTCGTGGTGTGTAACACGGATGCCCAGGCTTTGCAAAACAGTTCTGTTCCCAACAAAATCCAATTGGGTGTTGGGTTGACCGAAGGGCTGGGTGCAGGGGCTAATCCTGAGGTAGGACAGCAGTCTGCTATTGAAAGTATTGCCGAGATTGAAAAAATGTTGGATAGCAACACAAAAATGGTTTTCATCACTGCCGGTATGGGAGGTGGAACCGGAACGGGTGCCGCCCCTGTTATTGCTCAATTGGCCAAAGAACGAGATATTCTTACCGTAGGTATTGTGACGATACCCTTCCAATTTGAAGGAAAAGTTCGTTCCGAACAAGCTATGGCTGGAGTTGAACGTTTACGCAAACAAGTGGATTCGCTCATCGTTATTAATAATAATAAATTACGCGAGGTTTATGGAAATCTTGGTTTCAAAGCTGGGTTCTCCAAAGCCGATGAGGTTTTGTCTACCGCTTCACGTGGAATAGCCGAAGTAATTACGCACCATTACACGCAAAATATCGACTTGAAAGATGCCAAGACGGTATTGTCCAACAGTGGGACAGCTATTATGGGTTCGGCTACTGCGACGGGTGATAACCGTGCCAAAGATGCCATCATCGCGGCCTTAGATTCGCCGTTGTTGAATGATAACAAAATTAATGGTGCCAAAAACGTATTGTTGCTTATCGTTTCGGGTACAAGTGAAATTACCATTGATGAAATTGGTGAAATCAACGATCATATTCAAGCAGAAGCAGGGTTCAATGCCAACATCATTATGGGGGTTGGTGAAGATGAAACCTTGGGAGAAGCTATTGCAGTAACAATTATCGCTACTGGGTTCACCACTGATCAACAAGCGGAGATTGTGAATACAGAGCCCAAAAAAATCATCCATTCTTTGGAAGACGAACAGCGTTTAGTGCGTGATTTGATTCAGCCTTCGGTGCCCGTTTTCGAAAGTCCAGTTGAAACTCCAATCACTCCCGTTTTTGAAACTTCGGCTCCAGTGGAGGAAAAAGTGGTTTTTGAGTTGTTGGAAGAAGAAGTGGTTGCACCCGTGTTTACTCCTGCAGTTGATGCAGATGCATTGATTCCGATGAATGAGTTTATCCGTAATTTGGATGTTACTTTTGAAATTGTTTCTCCAATTAAGGATTTGGATTTCGGATTTACAGCACCCGTTACGCCTGTTCAAGAAATCAAAGTAAACGAACCACAAACCATTTCTTTTGCTGAAGAAACGCAAGCTACATTAACTTTTGATTTGCCTTTGCAAGTTTCAGAAACACCTGTGGCGGAAACGTCGAAATTGGTTTTTGATTTGACGGATGAAACAAAGAATATTCAAGTGAACGAGCCTATTGAGTTTGTTCCCATGACTGAAGTCGATCAAGGAGTAATTCGTTACTCTTTGGAAGAGTATATGGAAATTGAGAATGAGCTTTTGGGTACAACAAAACCTATTGAGCCTGTAGCAAAAGTGGAAGAAAAAGTTGATGAAACACTTCAGTTTACCACCAAAGTCGCTGCTGAACCTGTGATGCCTAAATATGCCGCTGATGAGTTGTCGCCTGTAGAGTTAACCATTGAAGAAACTTTAAAAATGCGTGCGGAAGAACGTCGTCGCAAGTTGAAGGAGTTTAATTATAAATTTCACAACAATCCGTCACGGGTGGATGAGTTAGAAAAAGAACCAGCATACAAACGTATGGGCGTTGATTTGTCAGCAAATCAGCCCACATCAAATACGTCAAGATTGTCCATTGGAACCGATAGCAATGACGATGTTCAATTGCGTTCCAACAATTCATTCTTACACGATAATGTAGATTAAATCATAAGTTAATTAAAGATGGGTAACCCGAAGGAATTGTTTCTTTCGGGTTATTTTTTTACCTTTGGCATCGAAAATAGGCGATAGTTGTATTGCATGTTTCTAATCCCCTAAAAGACAAAGAAATGAGTTTGGAAAGCCAAATTATGGAAGAAATGAAAAACGCAATGCGTGCCAAGGATACTGTAGCCCTTGAAGCTTTGCGTGCGATTAAATCTGGGATTATATTGGCCAAAACGGAAGCAGGTGCCTCGGATACCCTTTCTGCGGACGATGAAATTAAGTTATTGCAGAAATTGGTGAAGCAACGTAAGGATAGTGCTGTCATTTTCACGGAGCAAGGGCGAACTGATTTGGCCGAGCCCGAATTGGCTCAAGTGGCCGTTATTGAAAAGTTTTTACCCGCTCAGATGACAGAGGCTGAGGTAGAAGCGGCTGTAGCTCAAATCCTTGCTGAAAATGGATTCTCAGGAATGGCCGCTATGGGTCAGGTCATGGGCATTGCCTCCAAAGCTTTAGCGGGTAAAACCGATGGAAAAACAATATCTACCATCGTAAAAAAATTGTTGGCTTAATTTAAAATTTAGAATATCACAACGGCTGCGTAGTTCAACTGGATAGAATATCAGATTTCGGCTCTGAGGGTTGGGGGTTCGAATCCCTTCGCGGTCACGAATAAATAACTAGGGTGAAAAGAAATTAAAATTTATTTTAAAATTTCTTTTCACCCTAGTTATTTTCAAAGCGGAGCTTTGAGGGATCAACGGAGTTGACTCCCTTTCGTGTTCTCCAAGTTTATTTTAAAATTTCTTTTCACCCTAGTTATTTTCAAAGCGGAGCTTTGAGGGATCAACGGAGTTGGATTCCATTTGCGGAGTTGGTGTAAAAGTCTTTTTTCAAAACGATCATCACAGCACTTGAGGTGTATCCAGCCCCGGGCGCAACGGCATCCGTGACGGAGGGCACCGCAGGCACGATACAGTGGAGCACGGGAATCCGCTTTCTTGTGGTGTAGGGACTTGCGGCTGCCAAAAATCAAATCGAAGGTCTCGGTAGGAAATGGGAAACTATACGGGTTGCGACATAAAAAACTCTTATTTTCTCGTTGAGAGTGCACGTTGTATTTTGTTATCTTTGGGTTTTCGACTATGGAGGACTGGTTGACTTTTTTCATGATATTGACAATGGTTTTGCTATTGGGTGTGGTTGTACTATACTTCTTCATTCATATTCTCGACTATTTGTTGGCGGTACTCATAGGCCGTACATTGCGACTTCCTTTTCGAATTAACTACAAATCGTTGACACCCAATCAAAATGCATTGGTTCGGCACTATTTTTCTTTTTATCGTCGCTTATCACCACGTCGTCAGCGTGAGTTTACGCATCGTGTAGCTTGTTTTTTGGAACGCTATACTTTTCATGGCCAAGACATTACAATTAATGATGAGATACGTGTTTTGGTGGCAGGTACGTATGTGATGCTGACGTTTGGATTTCGGGATTATTTAACATCGGTTTTTGAGCGCGTTATTGTGTATCCTGAAGTATACTATTCAACAATTACGGAGCAGTATCATAAAGGTGAATTTAATCCAGTGGCTCGTGCTGTGGTATTTTCATGGGCTGATTTGCTTGAAGGACATTCGGTAGATAATGACAATTTAAATTTGGGGATTCATGAGTTTACACATGTTTTACACCGAAAAGGGTTGGCACAGCGAAGTACTTCAGCTTCGTTGTTTAAAATGCATTTTAATAGCCTCATGGAATTTGTGAAGCATCCGCATATTCAACGGCAAATTGTCGAATCCAACTATTTTCGGGATTATGCTTTTACGAATGAATACGAGTTTTTGGCGGTGGTCATCGAGCATTATTATGAAACGCCTTTAGAGTTCCGGTCGCATTTCCCTAATCTTTTTCGGAAAGTAAGTCGTATGCTCAACCATGCGCATACTTTGCAATTACCAGAAAACCGTATACAAAGCCGCTAGAATGCCAAGCACAAGCAAACTCCACACCGTAAACGCGGGTGATGTTTTGAAAAGTGAGGCCTCTATTTCAAGTCCATTGGCGCTTACCCCGCGTTTGTTTTCATAAAGGCTGATAGCAACCATACCCAAAACACAAATAAGAAACACAAAGCCCATGCGGTCGACAAATGGAATTTCATAAAGGCCGTCGGCATTGGGAACGGCAAAACCGCTGCTGTAGAGGAATTCTAAATTCAGCAAGCCCGGTAGGAATTTGAATCCCAACGACAGTAAGAATCCGCCGATCGTGGCAAATAAAGCGGCATTGGAGGTTGTTTTTTTCCAGAAAAAGCCAAGGATAAACATGGCAAAAATACCGGGGCTCACAAAACCTGTGTATTCTTGAATGTATTGGAATCCTCCTTTTTTGTCAATACCTAAAAAGGGTGCGACGAGGATGGCGATGAGTAAAGCGGCGATGACTACCTGTTTGCCCACTTTAACCAATTGTGCTTCGGATGCCGGTTGCGCGCGGTTTTTGTTGTAAATGTCCAAGGTGAAAATAGTTGCAATACTGTTGGCTTTTCCTGCCAAAGAGGCCACAATGGCGGCGGTTAATGCGGCAAATGAGAGTCCTTTCAATCCCACAGGGAGTAAGTTCAACAAAGTAGGATAGGCGCGGTCT
>CANHRI010000072.1 GCA_947463515.1 Flavobacteriaceae bacterium | reverse complement strand
GGAAAAAGTACGCTGGCCGATCGCTTATTGGACTCGACGCAAACGGTGACGGCACGCGAGGCGCAGGCGCAGCTTTTGGACAATATGGATTTGGAGCGGGAACGCGGGATTACTATTAAGAGTCACGCGATTCAGATGGAGTACACCTATAAAGGAGAAAAATACATTTTAAATTTGATCGACACGCCCGGTCACGTGGACTTTTCGTATGAGGTTTCACGTTCGATTGCCGCTTGTGAAGGAGCGCTGTTGATTGTAGATGCGGCACAAAGCATTCAGGCGCAGACGATTTCGAACCTGTATTTGGCTTTGGAAAACGACCTTGAAATTATTCCTGTCCTCAATAAAGTAGACTTACCCAGTGCCAATCCTGAAGAAGTAAGCGATGACATTGTGGACTTGCTCGGCTGTAAATTGGAGGATATTATTCATGCCTCCGGAAAAACGGGCTTTGGCGTCGATAAAATTTTGGAAGCCATTATAGAGCGCATTCCGGCTCCCAAGGGCGACAAAGACGAACCGTTGCAAGCCTTGATTTTTGACTCGGTATACAATCCGTTCCGCGGTATTGAAGTTATTTTCCGGGTGAAAAACGGGGAAATCCGCAAGGGACAGAAAATCAAATTCATGTCGACGGGCAACGAATATTTTGCCGATGAAATTGGAACCTTAAAATTGAACCAAGTCCCCAAAGACGTTATTGGTTGCGGCGATGTAGGGTACTTGATTTCGGGAATCAAAGAAGCGAAAGACGTTAAAGTAGGTGACACGATTACCGATGCAAAAACGCCAACTACGCAAATGATTCAAGGATTTGAAGATGTAAAACCGATGGTATTTGCGGGAATTTATCCTGTAGATACAGAGGATTACGAGGATTTGCGGGCGTCCATGGAGAAATTGCAGTTGAACGATGCCTCGCTGGTGTTTGCCCCCGAGAGTTCGGCCGCTTTAGGCTTCGGTTTCCGTTGCGGTTTCTTGGGCATGTTGCACTTAGAAATCATCCAGGAACGTTTGGAACGCGAATTCAACATGACGGTAATCACTACGGTACCCAACGTATCGTATTTGGCCTACACCAAAAAAGAACCCGAAACGCCGATTATTGTAAACAACCCGTCGGACTTGCCCGAGCCGTCAAAATTGGACCGTGTAGAAGAACCTTATATCAAAGCAACGATCATCACCAAGTCGGATTTCGTAGGAAACGTAATGAGTTTATGTATCGAAAAACGGGGAATTATCACCAATCAAACCTATTTAACCACGGAGCGTGTGGAGTTAAACTTCGACATGCCGTTGGCCGAAATTGTGTTTGACTTTTACGATCGTTTGAAAACGGTTTCCAAAGGGTATGCGTCGTTTGACTACCATCCGATTGGGATGCGTACGTCGAAGTTGGTGCGATTGGACGTGCTGTTGAATGCCAATTCTGTCGATGCCTTGTCGGCCTTGATTCACGAAGATAATGCGTACCATATTGGGAAGAAAATGTGCGAGAAATTGCGCGAATTGATCCCGAGACAACAATTTGACATTCCGATTCAAGCCGCGATTGGCGCCAAAATCATCGCCCGTGAAACCATCAAAGCCTTACGTAAAGACGTAACGGCCAAATGTTACGGAGGAGATATTTCGCGTAAACGAAAGCTATTGGAAAAACAAAAAGCCGGTAAAAAACGGATGCGCCAGGTAGGGAATGTCGAAATTCCACAGTCGGCGTTTATGGCCGTGTTGAAATTGAATGACTAACATTCAACTATTCTAAATTCTAAATGATACATTATAAATGAAGTTCGGTTTTCGCCGAACTTTTTTTATGGGCAGCAGCGGCCTGTGCGCAAAAGGTCGCCTCCTCCCGCTCTCCGCTTTATCTCTGGCGCTCCTTTGCCAAGGAAGCTCCAGAGGATGCCGCTGCGATCGGGGCTGTATACACGAGTCGTTTTCAAAACCCGTTATCCCTGCGATTTCAACTTGGAATTCGTACGGGCTTATCGTACCTTTACCCCCTAAAATAGTACGAATCATGCTGGAAGACAAATCCCCACAACGAACTCCCTTATCGCAATTTGGCGAATTTGGTTTAATCGCTCACCTCACCCAGAATATTGAGGTTAGCCAGCCTTCTACGCACAAAGGAATTGGCGATGATGCTGCGGTTTTACGTTTTGAAAATACCCAAACCGTAGTAACTACAGATTTACTTGTGGAGGGTGTTCATTTTGATTTGTCGTACATGCCGTTGAAACATTTGGGCTATAAAGCGGTGGTCGTCAATTTGTCGGATATATGTGCGATGAACGCGACGCCAACCCAAATTACCGTTTCCATTGCCGTTTCCAATCGCTTTCCGGTAGAAGCTTTGGAGGAATTGTACGAAGGGATTCGCTTGGCGGCCAAAACGTACAACGTTGACATTATTGGCGGCGATACAACCTCATCTCAAAAAGGGTTGATTCTTTCGATTACTGCCTTGGGCGTGGCGCAAGAGCACGAGTTGGTGTATCGCAGCGGTGCCCAAGAAAACGACTTGATTGTGGTGACGGGCGACTTGGGTGCAGCCTACTTAGGATTGCAAGTCTTGGAACGTGAGAAGCAAGTGTTTCAAGTGAATCCCAACAACCAACCCGATTTAGATAACTATACGTATTTGATCGAACGGCAGTTAAAACCCGAAGCGCGCACGGATATCAAAGGATTGTTGGCGCAGTTGGAGGTGCAACCTACTTCGATGATTGATATTTCGGACGGACTTTCTTCAGAACTCATTCATTTGTGTAAAAACAGTGGAACGGGGTGTAATTTATTTGAAGACAAATTGCCTCTTGACCCGCAATTTATTAGTACATGTGAAGAATTTAATGTCGACAGCACGACTTTGGCCATCAACGGCGGTGAAGATTACGAGTTGTTATTCACCATCAACCTTACCGATTTTGATAAAATCAAGGGAAATCCAAACTTGACCGTCATCGGACACATGACTGCCGAGCAGGAAGGCATGCATTTGGTGACCCGAGCCCAAACCAAAATTGCTTTGAAAGCCAGGGGTTGGAATGCCCTTGACGAAACCAAAACCCTAGAGTAACATACCGCGATCTTTGGCGATGGCCACTAAGGTTTCATCGTCACTTCCCGCAATATTGAGTAATTCTTTCATGTTTTCTTTGCGGGTTTTCACCGAGCTGGATGAGATAGAAATGTATAACGGAATGTCGTCGTAGTTGATGCCTTTGCTGAGATAATGCAGGATTTGTCGGTCAATGACATCGACATATACTTTTTCTTTTTGTTGGTTGTTTAGAAATTTAATCACCGAATCGCTGTAATAGGTTTCCCCTTTCAAAATGGTGGTCAAGGCCAAAATCATGTTGTCAAAGGTAAGGTCGTTTTTGATGACCAAGCCCACGGGATTAATCTCTTCGATAATGGATTGCACTTTGAGGGATTCCGAGTGCATGGTAAGTAAAGCCACTTTGCACTGGGGCATTTCGGCATTTAATATTTTGGCCAAATCTTCTCCGGTGTGGATGTTTTTCTCTTCATATTCGGGCATACTTACATCGAGAAACGCAATATCATAGGGTTCGTTGGCTTGCATAATGATGTCATAACCCGAGCGGCAATCCGTTGCTTCAAAAAACTGAAAGGTTATCGATTTATCGGGAAATAAGTTGATGACATTTTTATACCCTTGAATGATAAAGGGGTGATCATCTACGATAAGAATATTGACTTTTTGGGACATGTTTGCGGGAAATTGGGGTTAACTTTTAATATTTTTATGTTCAAGGGGCACAGTAATACTGATGCGGGTTCCTTTTCCGGGCGCCGATTTAATTTCAATAATTCCGTTGCTCTCATGGGTTCGTGTCACAATATTTTTCAAACCGATACCTTTGCTTTTTTTATCGACTTCAAATCCATCGCCGTCGTCGGTGATATTGAGCACTAAATTACCTTTTTTATCTTTACGAAATTCAACCTTAATCGTTTTGGCATTGGCGTATTTGTTGATGTTTTGCAAACTCTCTTGCAAAATACGGTAGAGGTTGATTTTGGTGGTATTGTTTAGTTGGTCCCAATCGATGTTTTCTCCGATTACGGCATTGAGTTTCGCTGGATTGACTTTGGCTTGTTCGTCGAGGAGGTTGTTGACAATGGCGACAAAGTTATTGACGAGTACATATTTTTCACGACTCAGCTCATGGGAGATTTCCCGCAGGTCTTGCTCGATATTTTTGAGTTCCTCCAAGCAACGAATTCGTTCATGAACGGAGTTTTCATCATTTCGGTGATTGAGTCCGTCGAGGTTGAGACGCAATCCAAAGAGACGCCCGAGCACGCCGTCGTGGAGTTCTTTGGCGATACGGTTTTTCTCGAGCACACGTCCTTCTTCAAGTTTGTTTTGCTGCGAAATAATCAAGCGGTAAATATCTTCGTTGGCGCGTTGTTGCGCTTGACGCAGCAGTAATTCCCGACTTTTCGCCCGTTGCGCGCGCATGAAAAACAACAGTCCTCCTACGGCAATAGTTCCAATAAAATAGTTTAGGATATTTCGGTTTTTCTTCTCGAGGGAGTCTTTTTGTTGGAGGATTTCGTCGGTTTCGAGTTCGATGCGGGCAAAACGGTCTTTAGAAGTTCTTTCAACCATCTGAAGACTATCATTTAACCGTATATAATAATCTGAATAATTTAAGCTCTTATTTTTATTTACATTTGAAGCTTGCTTATATGCTGCAATTTTGTAAAGAGGTATATTTAATTTGTTAGCAAATGAAATTGCTTTATCGGAGTAATGGATTGCATTAATAGTATCTTTTACATAAGCAAAATATTCTGACAAATGAATATTTACAACAGTAATTGTATTGAGATCTTCTAATGCATTCTTTTTTTCCAAAGATTTAAAAAAAAGTTGCGGTAAATCTGACAACTGATTAGATTTCAATTTAGAATAAGCTAAATTATCTATTATAATTGAATAAAGTCTTGGATTCTCGTTGATAATATTTTCATTTTTAAGAGCTAGTTTGTAATAATAAATAGATTTTTTATAATCTTTTAATTCATTATATAACAATCCTAAATTATTTAAACAGTTAGACTCTTGGTGTTCTTGATTATTTAATTTCCCTTGCTTTATAATTTTTAATGCTTGATTGTAATAAAAAATCGCTCTACTATATTCTTTTAATTCAACAGAAACTGACCCTAGTGTATTTAAAGTTGCATATATTTTTTGATAATCGTCAGAGTTTTTAAAAAGACTGTAAGCCTTTCTTAAAGAAAGATCTGAACCTAAAAAATCATTAATTTCTAATTGAACTATTCCTTTCTTAAGTAATATTACTGCACTGTTTTTTTTATCTTTTAGCTTATTAAATATTTTTTCTGACCTCGTATAGTAATAAAATGTACTATCTAAACTTTTGAAATTGTAATGATAATTTCCAATATATCTGTATGCTAGACCGGCATGCAAACTATCTTCATATTTTAATGAATGAATTAATAATTTTTGAGATGTGGTTTTATATTTTTCCCAATTATTTAGCTCAAAATATATATTAATTAAATCATTTAAATTCTTTAAATCTGATTTTCTAACTTCTCTTGTTAATAATCTTACAGCACTATCATTGAGTTTCAACCTATCTTTAAAACTTAAACTT
>CANHRI010000071.1 GCA_947463515.1 Flavobacteriaceae bacterium | reverse complement strand
GTCCCGAAACTTCGGGAGAACCGAGTGTGCGGTTTTGCAGTTATTATTTTCAATAAAAAAACCTCCCATTTCTGAGAGGTTTTAAGTAAGAGGCATCGCCCGGATTCGAACCGGGGTACGCGGTTTTGCAGACCGATGCCTAGCCACTCGGCCACGACGCCTTTTTATTAAGGGAAGCAAAGATAAAGTAAAAAAAAATCAATATCCAAATTCCCGCCTTCAATTTGTAGTGCAAATCAAACTTATTTACCACTAACTTCGGTATTCTTCCATGACGATGGTGACCGCTTCAACATCGCCACCAATGGGAGGATTAAGTTTAGAAACCGCCAAAATGATACGCGATACCGATGGAATTTCTCTAAAAATACGTTCAATAATCCGTTGCGCTACATGTTCTAATAATTTCGAACGAATCGCCATTTCTTCAACTACGATGCGATTAAGTAACACATAATCAACGGTATCGATTAACTCGTCGGTTTGGGCTGATTTCCGTAAATCGGTTTTTACTTCCAAATCTACTCGATAATCACTTCCAATTTTTGCTTCTTCCGGTAAACAACCATGAAAAGAAAACGTGCGGATGTTCTGTAATTTAATAGTTCCCATTTTTATTTCGGTGCCAAATTTTAAATTGACGAATATTCAAATTGACGAATTAAACATATCTTTGCTAAAATTAAGAAATTTCTATGTCTACCGAGGAAAAATCACTCAATTTTATCGAGCAAATCATTGAAGACGATTTAAACAACGGGTTATCAAAAGATAAACTTCGCTTTCGTTTTCCACCCGAACCCAATGGCTATTTGCATGTGGGTCATGCCAGTGCGATTTGTTTGAATTTTGGCTTAGGTTTGGACTATAATGCGCCCGTAAATTTGCGTTTTGATGATACCAATCCTTCCAAAGAGGAACAAGAATATGTCGATGCCATCAAACGCGATGTGCAATGGCTTGGATTCCAATGGGATCGCGAGTGTTATGCCTCTGATTATTTCCAACAATTGTATGATTGGGCGGTAGCATTGATACAAAAAGGGAAAGCCTATGTAGATAGCCAAACTTCGGAAGAAATGGCCAAACAAAAAGGTACACCCACACAACCCGGTACAGATTCTCCTTTTCGAAATCGTTCGATCGAAGAGAATTTGGACTTGTTTACACGCATGAAACAAGGTGAATTTCCGAAAGGAACTCATGTGCTTCGTGCCAAAATCGATATGTCTTCCTCCAATATGTTGATGCGTGATCCGATTATTTACCGCATTATGCATGAACATCACCACCGTACAGGTAACGATTGGTGTATTTATCCTATGTATGATTGGGCGCATGGGGAAAGTGACTATTTAGAGCAAATTTCCCATTCGTTATGCACCCTAGAATTCTTACCGCATCGCGAATTATACGATTGGTTTTTGGATCAAATTTATGATGAAACTAAAGTTCGTCCCAAACAACGTGAATTTGCCCGAAGAAATCTATCACATACCGTGGTTTCTAAACGGAAGTTACTTCAATTGGTGGAAGAAAAACACGTTTCAGGCTGGGATGATCCACGAATGAGTACCATTTCAGGAATGCGTCGTCGTGGCTATCCCCCTATGGCTATTCGTAACTTTGCCAAAACGATTGGAATTGCCAAACGCACCAATCTTATCGATGTTTCTTTATTGGAGTTTTGTGTTCGTGAAGAATTGAATAAAACTTCCGATCGCGTTATGGCTGTCCTCAATCCTGTAAAGTTGGTGATTACGAATTATCCTGAAGGTCAAGAAGAATGGTTGGATGCCGAAAACAATCCAGAAGCCGATCCGATGACGTATCGTAAAGTTCCTTTTACAAAAGAGTTATATATTGAAAGAGAGGACTTTAAAGAAGAAGCCGACAAAAAGTTTTTCCGTCTTACCCTAGGAACAGAAGTGCGTTTAAAGAATGCATACATCATCAAAGGCGAAAAAGTGATTAAAGATGCCAATGGTGAAATAACAGAAATTCACTGTACGTATGATGCCGATAGTAAATCGGGAAGTGGAACGGAAGCGAGTATGCGTAAAGTGAAAGGAACCATTCATTGGGTGTCTATTCAACACGCTTTACAGGCAGAAGTTCGCATTTACGATCGTCTTTTTACCCATGAAAACCCGGATGGCGATAAGGAAGTGGATTTTAAAACCTACATCAACCCCAATTCGTTGCAAATTATCACCGGATATTTGGAACCGAGTTTGCAACAAGCCCAACCGGGAACGTCGTATCAATTTCAACGCTTAGGGTATTTTTGTGTCGATACCGATTCAACCCCTGAAAAATTAATTTTTAACAAAACGGTGGGCCTACGAGACACATGGGCTAAAATTGAAAGCAAAGAATAATTTTTATATTCAAAAGCAATACAAAACCCGATACAACATCGGGTTTTCTTATTATTGGTAATTCTTATTCTTTTTAAAAATAGAATCAGATATAGTTATTAAAAACGGCTTTTATATATTCGATTTCCGCTTGTTTTTTAAAAGGGTAATTAGATTGATTAACAACAGAAGAGAAAGTGTTGTAAATCGTTTAAATTAAAGTTTTCACTCAAAAAACTACTTTTTTTACTACGATTAACCCTGTCAAAAAAAAGAGGCCCGTAAAAGCCTCTTTTCATTCAAAATTTTATTCCGGTTGCGATGTATCGTTCGGATTGTAATCCAAGGATGTTTTATCATCACTATTTTTCAACCGTTTGTTTTGTCTTTTCATTTGCTCTCCAATTTGATTGCTGGCAGCAAAACTCGCCACCATGTTATTCAACATATCGGTTGCTGCTTGAGGTGAATTGGGTAATAGAATCAAATTAGAATTCGAATCGGCACCAATGGCTTGCAACGTATCATAATGTTGCGTGACCACGATCAATGAAGAAGCTTCTTGTGAGTTAATGCCCACATTGTTTAAAACTTCCACACTTTCTACCAAACCTTTAGCAATTTCACGTCGTTGGTCGGCAATACCTTGACCTTGTAAACGCTTACTTTCGGCTTCGGCTTTGGCTTTGGCAACAATGCGAATACGTTGTGCTTCACTTTCAAATTCGGCAGCCACTTTTTCGCGTTCAGCGGCATTGATACGGTTCATCGCATTTTTCACTTGGATATCAGGATCAATATCGGTAACCAACGTATTGATAATGTCGTATCCGTAGGCCATCATCGCTTCGTTTAATTCGCGTTTTACTGCAATGGCGATGTCGTCTTTTCGCACAAATACATCGTCCAAAATAAGCTTCGGTACTTCGGCACGAACCACGTCAAAAACATAGGCCGTAATTTGGTCGTGCGGATATTCGAGTTTGTAAAAAGCTTCGTACACATTTTCCTGAATCACTTTAAATTGAACAGAAACTTTCATTTTCACAAACACATTGTCTTTGGTTTGTGTTTCAATAATAACATCCAATTGTTGAATACGCAGATTTACTCGACCTGCAATACGATCAATCACCGGAATCTTCAATTGAAGTCCTGAATTACGAATACTTTGGAATTTTCCAAAACGTTCGATTACGACAGAGGTTTGTTGTTTTACCGTAAAAAAACAAGCCAAGAATAAAAATAGTCCGAAGACCAACACAATAATTAAAATAGGGTCCATGAATATATTTTTTGGATTAGACATTTGTTATACGGGAATAGTGTATGTTTGTTACATAATTCCCTTTTTCATGAAAAAAATAATAGTGTTAGGAGCCGTAATGTGTAGCTTTATAACTTTTGCACAGTATGGGTATCGCGATGGAAATCGCATAGGTATTGCTGCTGGTGTTTCACATTGTTCGCTTTTTACCTCAAGTTTTGATGCCAAACCAGGAATAGGTTTTGCAGGAGGAATGTCTGTTCGTGGTAATTATTACAACGACTGGAGTATGATTTATGGTATGCAGTTTTTTAATAGCCAATTTTCATTAGGGAAAAGTAGTCTCTCAACACGTGAAACAGAATTTAGTTTACAAGGGGTGCAAATTCGATTGTTGTTTAGTTATAATATTGTACAAGATCATGTTTCGCTAGATTTTGGTCCCGTTCTTCAAGTCAATGGAAAATTGGCCGTGAACGCTTCCTCCAAAACGAATGTGATCAAATACGACGAAACCTCCAAACAAGCGATTCGTGCCGAAGATATTCTGGATGTATCCAATATAGGTGGCGCTTTTTATTTGGGTTTATCGGCGGGGAGTAAAACGGTGCGTGCTCAAGTATTTTACCAGTATGGTTTTACCAATCTTTTCAACAAACTCAATAAAAATACCGATCTAACCGCTTTAAATTCCAATGAAAATTTCAAAGGAAATTTAGGCACCATCAACGGTCAAATTGTATTTAATTTATAAAAGAAAGCCCCGATAAAATGTCGGGGCTTTTATTATAAAGTTGTCCCGTCCTGAAATAAGTTGACACAAATTCGACTTATTATGAAAGACAAAGCAACCTCGCACATTAAGCGTAGTCAGAAAGATTACAACATGGCTTTTAAACTTGCTGTTATTTCCCGTGTTGAAAAAGGCGAAATGACCTATAAACAAGCTCAATCTGTTTATGGAATCCAGGGTAGAAGTACAGTTTTGGTTTGGTTAAGAAAATATGGTAACTTAGATTGGAGTAAGCCTAACCTATTATTTATGTCAAAATCTAAAGAAACCCCTGCTCAAATTATCAGAAGGCTTGAAAAAGAATTGGCTGATGAGAAGCTTAAAAATAAGATTCTTAATACCATGATTGATATTTCTGACAACCAGTATGGCACTCAGATTCGAAAAAAGTTTTCTCCCAAACAATCTTCCGGCTCAGGGAAAGAGCAGGAATAAGTCTGTCCAAAAGTTGTAGATTGTTTGGGATAAGCAGACAGGCTTTATATCAGGAACAAAGAAGAGTTTTTTGTAGAGAGAGTGAATTACTTCAGGTAAAAGCTATGGTTCATGCTTTAAGATTAGAAATGCCACGCATTGGAACCCGAAAACTATATTATTTGCTTTCTCATGAACTTTCCCTTTGTAATATAAAGATAGGTCGAGATGCCTTATTTAATTATTTACGAAGAGAAGGATTACTGGTCAGACCAAAGAAAAGTTATACTAAGACAACCTTTTCAAAGCATTGGCTACACAAGTATGATAACCTTTTAAAGGATTATAAAATTGAACGTTCCGAACAGGTTTATGTTAGTGATATTACTTATGTAAAATCATTTGAAAGGACACACTATTTATCTTTAGTAACTGACGCATATAGTAGAAAAATAGTAGGTTATCAGCTTAGTGATGATATGAGTACTGAAAATGTTGTCAAAGCTTTAAAGATGGCTGTTAGGGATAGAAAATCAGATCTCCCTCTTATACATCATTCAGACAGAGGGCTACAGTACTGTTCTAAAATTTATCAGGACATATTAAAGAAAAATAACATAACACCATCAATGACAGATGGATATGATTGTTATCAAAATGCCTTGGCAGAAAGAATAAATGGTATTATAAAGAATGAATTTTTAATCTATAAATGTAAGGATGGTAAAACATTAGAAAAGCTTATTGAAACATCAATAAAGACTTATAATAATAAAAGGCCTCATTTAAGCTTATCAATGAAAACTCCTAACTTTATACATGAAAAAACCAGTCAGCAAATACCGACTGGTTAATATAATTTTTATTGTAAAACTTGTCAATCTATTTTAGGACGACTCAGTAGCTATC
>CANHRI010000070.1 GCA_947463515.1 Flavobacteriaceae bacterium | reverse complement strand
TAAAAATAGATCACTGCTACGAGGATAAACCCCGAAATGGCTAACAAATGAGGATATCCTTTTTGAAGGTATGCTTGAATTTTTTGCATCATAAAAATAAATTTGCTAGTCCTTTACTTCTTCAAAATCGATGTATTCACCGACTTGTTTTTCGCTCTTCTTTGGTGCTGAAGTTGAGGCTGTAGTAGACTGATTTTGTTGGTGTTGACGGAACTTATCTTCCATCTGTTGATTGGCTTTTTCAACCACTTTTTGTGCTAAAATTGGCAACAATAAGCGGGCGATAAAACGAAATAAGTAGTAAAACAGAATGATATAAAACAAGGTCTTTAAAAGTCCTTGTAAACTGGCTTCCTGCATGGGTATAAATTTTGTCAAAAATACTAAAAACCACATAGGAAATCATGGTGTAGGTCATAAATAAATAATAAAAAGTGTACTTTTGGGTCACCTAACCCACAACTTTTTCACAATGAAATCCAACCGTTTATTCCTATTTGTTATAACACTTGGTTCTTTACTCACACAGGCGCAATATACGGATGAAATCAATACCAATCGCCCCGGGGAGTCCATGAATGCCTACGCTGTAGGAAAACGTGTCCTTCAATTTGAGTCGGGATTTAGCTACAGTCAGGAACAATATGACCGCAATGCCTTCAATACCGAAGGCTATTTGGTGAGTTTAACTACGCGCTATGGCTTTTTCAAAGAAGAATTGGAAGGGATTTTGGAAATGACCTACCAAAACGATAGCTACTTTTCACCGGCGGGCAATTTTCATCGGGACGGCTTCCGACGTGTACTTTTAGGCTTTAAGTACTTAATTTATGACCCGTTTAAAAACTACGATGCCAAACCCAATCTTTTTAGTTGGAAAGCCAATCATAAATTCAATTGGCACATGATGATTCCTGCCGTATCGGTGTATGCGGGGACAAATATTAAAGTGGGTAATTATCCTTTTATGTATCCAGGCGAATCGTATGGCACCTTTAGTCCTAAAGTAATGGTGATTTCTCAAAATGTATTTTCTGGGGCATGGGCTTTTGTGACCAACACCTTTGTGGATAAAATTGCCTCCAACAACCAAACGGTGGGATTCATTGGAACCATTACTAAAGGATTTGATCGTTGGTCGGGTTTTATTGAAGGGAAAATGCTAAGCGGAGGCTATTACAGTGATGTGTTTATGACCGCAGGAGCGGCGTATTTGTGGGGAACGAGTTTTCAAGTCGATGCTTTTATCAGTCAAAACATGAAAAATACCCCTTCAATTACGTATGCTGGCTTGGGCGTTTCGTGGCGAACGGATACCTATTATGAGGACAACTTGATTCGCGCTCCCAAAAAAGAGAAAAAGAAAGAGAAAAAAACCAAGGGCGAAAAGAAAAAAGAGAAAGAAAAAGAAAAACTAAAAAAACGATTAGACGAAGTCCCCACAGCAAAACCGTAATACCATGATTACCCTTATAGAAGTCAATTCAAAAGCCTTATTTCGCGAATTTGTCACCTTTCCGTTTCGTTTGTATAAAAACGATCCTAATTGGGTTCCGCCTTTAATTGAAGACGAATTGGCCACGTTGGATGCTGCAAAAAACCCTGCCTTTGATCAAGCGGAAGCCTTGTTTTATTTAGCGCAACGCGAAGGAATAACCGTGGGTCGCATTGCCGCGATAATTAATTGGGAAGAAGTGAACAACCAAAATAAACGAAAGGTACGCTTTGGGTGGTGGGATGTGATTGATGATCTTTCGGTGACCAAAGCGTTATTGGAAAAAGTATATGATTTAGGAAAAAAACACGACCTCACCTATGTAGAGGGTCCGATGGGTTTTTCCAATTTGGACAAAGTCGGGGTCGTCACTGAAGGATTTGACCGTTTGGCCTCGATGATTACCTGGTATAACTTCCCTTACTACAAAACGCATTTGGAGGTATTGGGTTTTGTAAAAGAAAAAGAATACTTGGAAAATGTTTTTTCTTTTAAAAATATTGAAATCGAACCGTATCGAAAAGCCAGTACATTGATTCAAAAGCGTTACCAAGTGGTGTGTAAAAATTTCAATAAAACGGAAGAAATAATGCCTTATGTTGATGAAATGTTTGATTTATTTAACAAAGCTTATGCCTCCTTAGCCTCTTTTGTAGCGATTAATACGAAGCAAAAGGAATATTTTAAAAAAAAATACATTGGTTTAATCAAACCCGAGTACATCAAGTTTGTTTTTGATAGTGCTGGAAAATTAATCGCTTTTGGAATTGTAATGCCCAATTTATCAGCAGCGATGAAAAAAGCGAATGGGAAATTGTTTCCTTTTGGGTTTTACCACCTATTAAAGGCGCAAAAAAAACACGAAGAAGTTTTATTTTATCTTATTGGAGTTGATCCCGATTATCAAAATAAAGGGGTGATTGCCTTAATTTTTGAAGCTTATTACGATTCGTTCCAAAAAAATGGGGTACAAACTTGTGTTCGTACCCCAGAATTAGAGGAGAATACGGCCATTCATAACATCTGGAAAAACTTCAACCCAACCATTTTCCGACGTAGAAGGACCTATAAAAAAGATTTATAATTACTCTCCGAGATAAACAAATCCATTGGCCGCCATATAGGGGTTTTGAATATTTAAAGATTCTTGTGAAACACCCCCATTGATGGAAGATGTTGTATGGGAATGAGAACCACTAGAGGTGGTTTGCGCTGTATTAGTCGACGCGTTCAACAGTTGAAAGGTAATGCCTCCGGTGAGATTCAAGTTGTAATTACCCACCGAACCTGCTCCATGGGTATGCGCCCCATTTGTAGAAGTAGATAACGTAACATCAGGAAGTTGATTTTGTGAAATAGTGACCGTTGAATTTCCTCCATAAAAACCAAGAGGTTTACTAACACTCGAACCTACTAAAGTTTTATCCGATAAATTTGGAATGCTCTCACCAAACCCTAAAAGTGTGGCAGCGGCTTGTTGTGAAGGTGTTAATGTGCTAACAGAACGACCGTTTAACAACACCCAACCTTGATGATCAGTCATTTTGAGACTGTATTTCATGTCACCAAATTCATGAATTTGTTGATAAATAGCAAGCCATTTGACACCATCATAATAGTAATAGCGATTGGCAGTTGTAAAATACACCAATTGTCCCGCACGATTTCCTGTGGTAGGCAGGGCGTCCACTTGTGGAATAGCAATTCCAGCAGCTGCATCAGGTGCACTGGGATTGGTAGTTCGAACATCTAAATCGGCTTGCGGATCTGTGGTTCCGATACCTACTTGCGCAAAAGATACACTTGCTGCAAAAAAACTGATAAGTAGTAATGTTTGTTTCATGGTAGTTCAATTTTGAAACTCAGAGTTAGGGCTTTTGAGTTGGTTAAACATTATTTTGTACTGCTGAATACCATTCGTTCTAAACGAGTAGATTGAATTGTTATTAGGGCAAAACGTACTCAAATGTAGAATTATCTTACAAAACAATAAAATTTTTTATCGGTAAAATACTAAATTTTTCGATGAAATGCATTTATTGTTTGTTTTTGTAAGTTTTTTCGTATATTATAAAATAACAAGAAATAACTGATAAATAAAGTGTGAAACAAAAAATCCACCCCGAAGGATGGACTTTATTTAAAATAGTAAAATTTAGCTAACGTCGTTACGATACATCCACAGTAGTAGCTTCAGCAATTTGTTTGTAGGTACCGTTTTCTAATTTTTCGCGTATCGCTTCAAAAGCGGCTAACGTTTCGTCAATATCATGTTTTGTGTGCGAAGCCGTAGGAATCATGCGCAATAGAATGATCCCTTTTGGAATCACAGGATACACCACAATAGAAAGGAAAATATTATAATTTTCACGCAAATCATTCACCATTACCATTGCTTCAGGAATAGAGCCTTCCAAATACACTGGCGTTACACAGGTGTTGGTATCCCCAATATTGAAACCTCGGCTTGTCAATCCATTTTGCAAATAATTCACATTTTCCCATAGCTTATCTTTCAACTCAGGCATGGTGCGCAACATTTCCAAACGTTTCAAAGCCCCAACGGTCATAATCATAGGTAAAGACTTGGCAAACATTTGAGAACGAAGGTTGTATTTTAAATAATCAATAACGTCTTGATCGGCGGCTACAAAGGCACCGATACTTGCCATCGATTTGGCAAATGTGGAAAAATAGACATCAATTCCGTCTTGACATTCTTGCTCTTCACCCGCACCCGCTCCTGTTTTTCCTAAAGTTCCAAATCCGTGGGCGTCGTCTACTAACAACCGGAAGTTGTATTTGGACTTTAAGTCGACAATCTCTTTGATTTTTCCTTGTTGTCCACGCATTCCAAAAACACCCTCAGTGATGACGAGAATTCCTCCCCCATTCTCTTCGGCCATTTTAGTAGCACGTTGTAAGTTTTTTTCCAAACTCTCCACGTCATTGTGCTTATAGGTAAAACGCTTCCCCATGTGCAAACGTACTCCATCGATGATACAACCGTGCGAATCGACATCGTATACAATAACGTCGTTCTTGGTCACCAAAGCATCAATAATCGACACCATTCCTTGGTAGCCAAAATTCAATAAATAGGCTGCTTCTTTTTGCACAAAGGCCGCTAATTCATTTTGCAATTGCTCATGAAGTGATGTATGACCACTCATCATTCGCGCTCCCATCGGGTAAGCTGCACCGTATTGTTGTGCTGCCTCAGTATCTACTTTGCGAATTTCAGGATGATTGGCTAAACCTAAGTAATCATTAATACTCCAGTTTAGAATTTCTTTTCCTTGAAACTGCATTCGAGGTCCTAATTCACCTTCCAACTTTGGAAAAACATAATACCCCTCTGCTTGAGAAGCCCAACGCCCTAAAGGCCCTTTATTTTGTTGAATTCGTTCAAATAAATCTTTTACCATGATTCAAAACAGGTTATAATCGCTGCAAAAGTAACGATAATAGGTTTCTAATCATAGCGCTTTAACACGATTATATCAACAACGTATCGTTTATAAATCTTGTCTATACATCACAATAGCTTCCAACAATTGCCCTTTGTCTTCGGGCTTGGTCATACAGTGGTTTATGACCAATTCACATACTCGAACTTTGGTGGCTTCCATCACATTGGTCGTTTCCGAATATGAATGCTTGAAGCATTAATCCCCCATTGTCATTTTCTTGAATGGCAGTAGACATTTCATACCCATCCATAATGGACATTTGCAAATCCATCAAAAATAAATTGTACGCTTGATACTAAAATAGGTCAGTGCCTCATTTAGAAACATAGATTGCGAACGTTAATTGAGGAGGGAAATTCAAAATTGTGCTAAGGCCATTCCGCTCCAAAGAAGAGAAAAAATCCGAGAACCATTTGATGATTTGGGATAAAAAGCATGATATATTTGATTAGAGTGTGACTAAAAAATATGATATTCATAGCCAATCGGTTTTACCAACCTATTAATTTCTTCAAAATAACATTCGTTAGTCTAATTTTGGAGATGAAAAAAGAGTACGCTGAGGAAAAAATGGCAGTTATATGCTTCTTTTGTATAGCTTTGAAACAAAAAAAGATGAAACTCGTTTTTGCTTCCAATAATGCCCATAAAATTGCTGAAATTCAAGCCATGCTTCCCCAATCAATTGAATTGGTGGGTTTACAAGATATTGGGTGCACTGAAGATATTCCCGAAACAGCCCTAACCCTAGAAGGCAATGCGCAATTGAAAGCCGATTATGTTACGGAAAACTATGGCCTTCCTTGTTTTGCTGATGATACAGGACTTGAAGTAGAGGCACTCAAGGGAGCGCCCGGAGTTTATTCTGCACGTTATGCCGGTGTTCAAAAAAATGCCGAAGACAATATGCAAAAACTCTTGACTGAATTGGAGGGCAAAGTCAATCGAAAAGCCCAATTTAAAACCATAATCGCTTTGAATATTGACGGAAAATCATACCAATTTTCTGGCATTGTTCAGGGTGAAATTATCGAAGAGAAAAGAGGCATCCAAGGATTTGGCTATGACCCGATTTTTGTCCCTGAAGGCTTTACACTTACCTTTGCCGAGATGAATCAAGATGAAAAAGCACGTCTCAGTCACCGTGGAAAAGCGGTGGTGCAGTTAATTGCATTTTTAACGAATAAATAAATGAAAAACTACATCTTGGACACCTAAACCCTATTTTAAACACGCTATCGTCATTTTTCTTCCAAAAAAACTGCATTAATCGCAGCGTAATTAATTGTAATTTGCTGAATTTCAGTCCAACTAATCCCGAATTACCAATTACTAATCACTTAATAATTAGCTATATCCAAT
>CANHRI010000069.1 GCA_947463515.1 Flavobacteriaceae bacterium | reverse complement strand
GTCGGGATTCCCACGCAACTTTGTCCCTAGTTTCAGTTGGGGAGGTGCTTCGGGAATGACGACCTATCTAACCAATAAAGCCTTTCAAACCGCCAAAATCGTTATGGCACGCCGTCATGTGGAATTTGATGAAGTTGAGGCGCGTATTTTGGAGCATGTGTTTGAGGAGACGAAGAAGTATCGGAAAGAATAAGAATTGATTTGAAAATTTGAAAATTTTTAGATTTGAAAATTACTATTCGCTCTCAAGAAAAGCCCCGGATTTCTTCGTGATTTACAAATCACTCATTTTTTTACGCTAAAAAATCTTTACCTTTGCGGCCGCAATCGCTTGACAACGATTTCAAGGGTTGTGTATACTATGGAACAGCAAAAAAAAGTAGCCTTTTACACCCTAGGCTGTAAGCTCAATTTCTCTGAAACCTCTACTATTGCGAGAAATTTTCAAGACGAAGGATTCGAACGTGTCGATTTTGAAGACGTAGCCGATATTTATGTCATCAACACCTGTTCGGTAACCGACAATGCCGACAAACAATTCAAACAAGTCGTAAAAAAAGCCCTAAAGCGCAATGAAAAAGCGTTCGTGGCCGCTGTAGGTTGTTATGCGCAGTTGAAGCCCGAAGAATTAGCGGCAGTAGATGGCGTCGACTTGGTCTTGGGCGCTACCGAAAAATTTAAAATCACCGATTACATTCACGATTTGTCCAAAAACGACTTGGGCGAGGTGCATTCCTGCGAAATTGAGGAAGCCGATTTCTATGTGGGCAGTTATTCCATTGGCGATCGAACGCGAGCCTTTTTGAAAGTCCAAGACGGCTGTGATTATAAATGTACGTATTGTACCATTCCCTTGGCACGCGGTATTTCCCGAAGCGATACTATGGAAAATGTGTTGCGCAATGCCGCAGAAATTTCCCAACAAGGTATTAAAGAAATTGTTTTGACGGGTGTCAACATTGGGGATTATGGCAAAGGCGAATTTGGCAACAAAAAACACGAGCATACGTTCTTGGAATTGGTGCAAGCCTTAGATCAGGTGGAAGGGATTGAACGTTTGCGTATTTCGTCGATTGAACCCAATTTGCTGAAAAACGAAACCATCGCATTTGTTGCGCAGAGTCGCACGTTTGTCCCCCATTTTCATATTCCCTTACAATCGGGGAGTAATGCTATTTTGAAAAAAATGAAGCGTCGTTATTTGCGCGAACTCTACACGGAACGCGTCGCTACAATTCGTGAAGTGATGCCCCATGCGTGTATTGGCGTGGATGTGATTGTGGGTTTTCCGGGTGAAACGGATGAACATTTCTTGGAAACCTACCATTTCTTGAACGAACTGGATATTTCGTATTTGCATGTGTTTACCTATTCGGAACGCGATAATACCGAAGCCGCTTTGATGGACGGTGTGGTGCCGCATAACGTACGCGCCAAACGCAGCAAGATGTTGCGCGGCCTGTCGGTCAAAAAACGACGCGCCTTTTATGAAAGTCAGTTGGGAACCACCCGCACGGTTTTGTTTGAAGGCGAAAACAAAGAAGGCTATATTTATGGGTTTACCGAAAACTATGTGAAAGTAAAAACCCCTTGGAATCCCGAATTGGTGAATACCTTACACGAGGTGCAGCTCACCCATATTGACGAACAGGGTAGTGTGCGGATTGCTTTTGTGGAGGTAATGAGTTGATGGTCAACCCTCATTGTTCCCCTTTGTTTGTAATTAGTGTACTTTTTTGGTGATACTACGGGTTTTTTGCAGTCGTTTCCTGTTTTTGGAGTACATGTTCATTTCCCCATTTTTCCATTGCTTCCAGTAAGGGGGCTAAACTTTTTCCCCGTGGCGACAAAGAATATTCCACACGAGGCGGAATTTCATTGTATTGAACGCGAATGATCAGTTGGTCTTGCTCCAATTCTTTTAGTTGGTCGGTAAGTACTTTGCGCGAAAGACTTGGGATACGTGCTGCAATTTCGCCAAACCGTCGCGTCTCCGTTCGTAAACAATACAAGATGATTGGCTTCCATTTGCCACCGATTAATTCCAGTACCGCACTTACGGGACAAAGGTTGGTTTTTTCCTTCGTTGACGTTATAGTTACTTTCATGTTACCAGTTTAAATTAAGTTACCTTTTGGTAACAAGTTACTTTTTAAAACTATTACTAGTTACTTTGCGTAACAAATATACGAAGTAATGAATTTAAACACAAAAAACATGATTTTAGTTACCGGCGCTTCAGGTCATTTTGGATCTACGGCCATTCACACACTTTTAGAAAACGGCATTCCCGCTTCACAGATTAAAGCTCTTGTACGAACCCCTGCCGCGGCTGAACCTTGGCACCAATTAGGGATTGAGGTTGCTTTGGGGGATTATGATGATTATGCGTCATTGACCAAAGCTTTTACAGGCGTTTCAAAAATTCTTTTTGTTTCCAGCAGCGACCTTGGCCATCGTTTGTCGCAACATCGCAATGTGGTTTTGGCGGCCAAAGAAGTTGGCGTAGCACATTTGATTTACACCAGTTTTCAACGCACAACAGAATCATCGGCTTCTCCTTTATGGGGAGTGGCGGAGTCGCATTTGCAAACGGAACGTTGGATTGAGGAAAGCGGGATACCGTATACTTTTTTACGAAACAATTTGTATTTGGATTTCTTGCCGGCTTTTATTGGGGCAGAGGTGTTGCAAACGGGAGTTATTTTTGTACCCGCGGGACAAGGGCGAATTAGTGCTGTACTTCGCTCGGAAATGGCTGAAGCCGCTGCAAAAATTGCCATAACAACGGGGCATGAGGGGAAAGTGTATTCATTTTCGCATACGGAATCGGTCTCGTATGAAACGATTGCACAACACTTGACAGCGCTCTCTGGGAAGTCGGTGGTGTATGTATCCCCTGACGAAGACGTTTATGCAAAAACCCTTGCCGACTTTGGAGTACCTGCCGAGAGTATCGGTATTTTTTCAAGTTTCGCATTGGCCCAAGCGGGTGGGGAATTGGATGCCCCGAGTACCGATTTGGCTACGATTTTGGGGCGACCGCTTACGCCTATTTTGGAGTATATTACAAACATATATTTCCCAACCCAAGGGTAATTTTAAGTCAGAAGGGTTGTAATTCCCAAAAAATTAAACCGGTAGCTGAAGGATCAGTACCGGTTTTTTTATTAGAGCGTATTGTTTTAGTATTTACTTTGAAAATGGAGTCGCGTTATCCGAAAAACATCAAATCCGTATTGCTCGATAAATTCGTATTTGTGGCGGCCGGGTTGCTTGAAGTCCATGATTTTTTCGGCGGCAATTTCGTAGTACACGCCGGGGCCTTCGAGCATGAATCGATTGCCGGTAGTGCGGTAGGCCGCGCGGATGAGTTGAAACTCTGCAAGGTTCCAGGTAGTGTTGTCAGGATCGAGTTGGCTCGAACCCGTCATTAATCCTTCGGTGATTTCGGTGGTACAGCCGTAGTATTTTTCGATGTGTTCAAAAAAATCGAGAACGGCATCGCGAAGTTGGTCAGCGCTCATGATACTTTGGGGAATAAAAAAGCCGCTTCAGGGGAAACGGCCTATAGGGGTTTGATTAAATCCGAATGCCGGGAGGAAGTAAATCGCGGTAGGTGGGATGTTTCCGCATAAATGCCGCTACTTTAGGGAAAACGGGGACGACTTTTAATTTGCGTTCGTAAGCGATTTCCATAATGTTTTTCAATAATTCGGTAACGAAAGCTTCATTTTCTGTTCCGTTAATGCGGGTCAGGAAGATTTTTTTCTCCTGAAAGGAATATTCCACAGAAACTAATTCCCCATTGAACGTCGTTTCAAATTGACGGGCAAAGGTATTATCCTTAATTTCCATTTGTTCCAAAATTAACTCTGAGTTCATCTTGTTTACGTAGTATTCATTAATTTTAGGCAAATTTCGTAATAATTTGGAAAACTCCCATCGTTCTGTACGTTAAATCTTTTAGTATGAAGCCCATCCCTGTTTATTTTATGCCCGGACTTGCGGCGAGCACTTCTATTTTTGAGCGCATTTCCTTACCGAAGGAATCGTTTGAAATCCATTTGTTGGAGTGGTTTTTGCCCGAACCCGAGGAAACTTTAGCGTCGTATGCCCAGCGGATGGCGGCTCAGGTTCACGATCCCACAGCGATTTTGGTAGGGGTATCCTTTGGCGGTATTTTGGTGCAAGAAATGCAGGCCTATTTGCAACCCCGCAAGGTCGTCATTATTTCCAGTGTCAAATCGAAACACGAATTCCCCCGTCGTTTTAAAGTAGCGCGAACCACCAAAGCCTATAAATTATTGCCTACGGGTTGGCTTCAAGATGTGGAAAAATTGGTCAAGTATGCTTTTGGGGATTCGCTGAAACGCAAATTGCATTTGTATGAACGGTTTTTACACATGCGCGACAAGCGTTATTTGGACTGGGCGATTGAGCAGGTTATTTGTTGGGACCGTGCTATTCCCGATCCTTCGGTCATTCATATACATGGTACGCACGATGAGGTTTTTCCTCCGAAACATATTACGCACTACATTCCTGTAAAAGACGGTACTCATGCCATGATTTTGAGTAAATACCGTTGGCTCAATTCGCATTTGCCCTCCATTTTGGCTGAAGAATAGGGGGTTTGGACTGATTTTTGTAGTTTTGTAACGATTCTTTGTAGCATGGATACGAAACCGTGCGCTGTTGCGTTGAACTAAAAAACTTTGTCCTATGAAACCGATACGTTGGATGGCTACAGGAGCCTTGGCCGTGGTACTTACTAGTCTTTTTATTTTTGCCCTTTCGGGTGATGCGCGCAAAGCCTTACTTCGCGAAGGGACGTCGCAGTATTTTCCGCCGAAGGTTGATTTTGCAGGCGAAACCACGCCCTTGCATTTGGCTGATGTGAAAGAACGATTTGATCGCGAGTTGCTGGTGAATGCCAATTTACATTCGTCGACCTTACTGATAATGAAGCGTGCCAATCGTGCCTTTCCGGTGATGGAACCTATTTTGAAGCAGTATGGCGTGCCTGATGATTTCAAATATTTGGCGGTCATTGAAAGTGCCTTGACCAATGCGGTCTCGTCGGCGGGCGCACGCGGGGTTTGGCAGTTTATGCCCGATACGGCCAAAGAAAAAGGCATGGAGGTCACCGAAACGGTAGACGAACGCTATCATTTGCAAAAATCGACAGAAGCGGCTTGTAAATATTTGTTGGCGGCCAAAGCAAAATTTGGTTCTTGGACGTTGGCTGCGGCGAGTTACAACGGGGGGATGAGCGGCATTACGCGCAAATTGGAAGAACAAGGGGTGTCGGACTATTACGATTTGTTGTTGACCGATGAAACCCACCGGTATGTGTTTCGAATTTTGGCCTTAAAGGCGATTATGCAAAATCCGAAGCTGTATGGTTTTGATTTGAGTCAGCACGAATTGTATGAAAATTTACCCACCAAAATCGTTGAAGTTGACAGTTCGATTACCGATTTGGCGAAGTTTGCCAAAATGCAAGGGGTCAATTACAAAATCTTAAAGATCCACAACCCATGGTTACGCGACAAGAAGTTGGTCAACCCTGGGAAAAAGAAATACCAGATTGAGATTCCTACGCAAGGGTATTAGGAGTTATGAGTTATGAGTTATGAATTAAGGTGCTCCTTGGCGCCTTTTTTTATATTTGAGAATTACTACAGGAGCCAATTTCAATCTATCCCTAGGTGTTGCACTCGAAGCTTGCGCTGAATGGATGAAGTAGATTGGCGTTGTTGGGTTAGCAATTAGCCGTCAGCGATTAGCAATTAGCAATTAGCAATTAGTGTTCAGTGTTCAGTCATCATTAGTCAGCAATTAGCTATCAGCCATTAGCAATTAGCTTCTTGGCTCTTTTTTCTATTTGCCACGAAGACTCAAAGTCACTAAGATTTAAGACCAGAAAAACTAGTTTTTTGGCCTGCTTAATAGTCTTAATTTATGCGGTATAGTGAGTAGTCTTAATTTCTCAATGTTTAAAAAATGGAACACAAGGTTTTATAAAGTTTTTTTGTGTAAAAGTGTAAGGGGGGGGTAATAGTGTAGCGTGAACCGTGATCATAAAACGCGTCCTCTTTTTTCTTGCTTCTTTCCTCTTGCTTCTTTCCTCTTTCTTCTAAAAACTTTTCAAGAGTACCCTCATTTCTAATCTATAATTTAAAATTTAACATAAAAAAAAGACCCCTCTCGGAGTCTTTTCATTAAATGCGTTTCAGCTGTTCTTTCATCATGGTGATTTGCTCTTTCAGCATGCCTTGCTTGTCGAGTTTTTTGACTTCGTTGATCAAGTTCGTCGCTTCCATTTTTCGACGACGGGATAAGGCGATTCCGGCCAAGTTGAGTTTGGCTACTGCCAAGTCCAT
>CANHRI010000068.1 GCA_947463515.1 Flavobacteriaceae bacterium | reverse complement strand
ATCGCTATCTTCGATCCACCCGTACCTCAGGAAGAAATGATCGTCGTTTTCGTATATTTCGTCGGGCATATCCTCCCAACCATTGTCATAGAAAAATGGCGTCCAAAACGATTCCCAGAACAGTCGTCCATGGCGATATACCCGAGGGATTGCACTTTTTGATGCAAGACTTTACCATCAAAATAGCTGCAATTTGACCCTGTTCCCAAGATGCATACAATGGCTTCATCATCTTTGGGAGTGGTTGCATAAACGGCGGCATAGGTATCTTCATATACCGACACGATGGCTTGGGTAAAGTATTCTTTAAAAACCTCCGTTAAAAAATCTTTCATACGGTCGGTGCCACAGCCAGCACCATAAAAGTACAAATGGGTGGCTTTGTCTTTGTTGTGGGAAATGTCGAATTTATCGTCTAAACGATCAATAATTTCGGCCTTGTCCAAAACTTCAGGATTTAAGCCCAACGATTGTGTAGTAAACAAAACTTTACCACTTTCATCAATAGCAATCCAATCGGCTTTGGTTGATCCACTATCTACTAATAATTTCATAGGTTTGGGTTTGGTTAGTCACAAAAAATCCCGAAAAGTTCACAAAGTAAACACTTTCGGGGTTTTATATTTATAGTGCAGCAATATGAACTGCTAAATCAATCAACTTGCTAGAGTATCCGTATTCATTATCATACCAAGATACCAATTTGAAGAAGGTCGAATTCAATCCGATACCCGCTTTAGCATCGACTACCGATGTACGTGTATCGCCAACAAAATCTTGCGATACAACATCATCTTCGGTAAAACCAAGAATGCCTTTCATCTCATTTTCAGAGGCTTTCTTCAATACCGCCATGATTTCTTCATACGACGTTTCTTTGGCCACTTTAACGGTCAAATCAACAACAGACACGTCTACCGTAGGAACACGGAACGACATTCCTGTAAGCTTGCCATTCAACGAAGGAATCACTTTTCCAACCGCTTTGGCCGCACCCGTAGAAGAAGGTATAATGTTCACACTTGCTGCGCGTCCACCACGCCAATCTTTGCGTGAGGGTCCGTCAGCGGTCATTTGGGTTGAAGTAGTTGCGTGTACGGTTGTCATTAAACCTTCAACTATACCGAAATTGTCATGAATTACTTTGGCCAAGGGAGCCAAGCAATTGGTAGTACATGATGCATTTGAAACCACTAAATCTGTTGGTTTCACTTCAGTATGGTTTACCCCCATCACAAACATAGGAGCGTCTGCAGAAGGCGCTGAAATAATTACTTTTTTGGCACCACCTTTCAAGTGCGCATTGGCTGTTTCTACTGTTGTGAAGAATCCGGTACATTCCGCTACGACATCGACCCCTAATTCATCCCACTGAATCAACGCAGGATCCTTTTGCGCGGTTACACGAATGTACTTATCATTGACATACAATTTCCCGTCTCTTACGTCCACCGTTCCATTGAAACGTCCGTGTACTGAGTCATATTTTAACAAATATGCCAAATGGTCAACATCTAAAAGATCGTTGATGGCTACTACTTCGACATTATCTCTGTTATAGGTTTCTCTAAAAACGATACGACCAATACGACCAAAACCGTTTATTCCCAATTTCACTTTAGACATTTTCTCTTTATTTATGATTTAAACTTGATTATTTATAACTTAGATAGTCATGATATCGGATACGCGAACCAATTCCAAATCGATTTCGGTACGTCCTTTAATTGCTTGTTCCAAAGGGGTAAGCGCTACTTTGTCATTGAGTAATCCGACCATGAAATTGGACTTGCCTTCCAACAAAGATTCCACTGCTTTTACCCCCAATCGTGAGGCAAGTACACGATCAAAACAGGAAGGTGAACCACCGCGTTGCATGTGTCCTAATACGGATACACGAACATCGTATTCGGGCATGTTTAGTTCGACATAATCTTTTAATTCAAAGACATTTTTACCAATTTTATCGCCTTCGGCCACCACAACAATAGAGGAAGATTTACCCGATAATTTACTTCGTCGTAACGATTCGAGAAGACGTTCCAATCCCAAATCCTCTTCAGGGATAAGAATTTCTTCGGCTCCAGCGCCAATTCCAGCATTTAAAGCAATATGACCGGCATCACGACCCATAACTTCCACAAAAAACAAACGGTTATGGGAACTGGCTGTATCACGAATTTTATCAATCACTTCGACCACGGTATTCAAGGCTGTATCGTAGCCAAGCGTGTGACTGGTTCCGAAAATATCGTTGTCTATCGTGCCCGGAATTCCGATAACAGGAATTTTATATTCTTTATTAAAAATCTCGGCTCCGGTAAACGAACCGTCTCCACCGATGACAACTAAGGCTTCAATACCGGCTTCTTTCAAATTTTCATACGCTTTGGCTCTTCCCTCAGCTGTCATGAATTCTTTGGAACGGGCCGACTTCAAAATTGTACCGCCTTTGTTAACGATATTGTGTACCGAACGCGGCCCCATCTCTTTAAAATCGCCTTCAATCATTCCTTGATAGCCGCGGTAAATTCCCATACAATCCACATTGTAATAAGCACAAGCACGAACAACCGAACGAATGGCAGCATTCATCCCTGGGGAGTCACCTCCAGAAGTCAGAACCCCAATCTTTTTTAATCTTTTTGACATAATCCTCACTTTAATATTGTAAAATTAGCAAACCTGTAGGATATAGAATAGGACGTTTTTACCGATTTCACAAAATCGACAAACTTCAAACGATTTCGTTGATAAGTTTACGGTTTTTTAAATAAAAGAGAGCGAATTTATCAATGCCTCGTTAATCATCGTGAGGGACTGCCTCTTGATTGGGTTTGGGAGATTCTTGCGATTTTTCTTTTTTCTCTTTGCCCGTTTCCATATCGATATAGTCGGGTAAATGTCCCGAATCAGAAGGTAAATCATGGGAAGCTGCATCGACTTGCACCGCTTTTTTACCAAAGATTTTTTTAATCAATTCATTAAAGGTGTCAAAGTCCACTTCATACGACACCCCTGCCCCTTGTGTATATCCAACGCCTTGTCCGATGTAATTAATGTCATTTTCACGGTTGAAAACACGTAAGTTCAACGTTCCATCTTCATTGACACGATACAACGCTTCAAAATTACCCACGATAGCCGTTTGCGAAACGCCACCCGTAGGTACACCGACCCGTCCATTGATCGTTATTCGGTCATTAATTTGGGTCGTAATATTGGCAACTAAACGACCGTCGGTAGGAGTCAAAGCGGTACGATCGGCTTGACTATAGGTAACATCGAGGATAAATTTTCCTTCTTTATCATTGAACAAATCGCCAAACAATGCGCCTGCTTTTTCGTAAAAACTATTGGTAATTTGGGATTGACTTAAGCCTTCCGGACTCAAAAATCCTCCCGTCGATAAAAGATATAGCGCTTGGGTTTGACGCGTATCTCGGTCACTGAGTTTGGTTTCGATTTCAGAGCGCATCACCGAACTCACATTGGGGAAATTGATGGCAAAATCGGGTTCAGGAGCCAAAACAGTTCCTTTCAATGAAATAACTACATCCACGGGAATCTTGCGGTTGAACGAAGCATTTTCGACCAAAACAGCGGGATTGGCGGTAATGTTTTGCGAAACGGCTTCCAAATTTAATTGGGCGCGATACGGGTTGCCTTCCCACACAATGGAGCCAAATCGTTTTACCTTGAATTTTTTATCAATCAAACCACCATATTTAAAATTATAGTAGCCATCCCAAACTTGAAAGTCGCCCGTCATTTCAAACTTGCCCAGCGTATTGATATTCATGAATAAGGTCCCTACCCCGGTTCCGCGCATGCCGTGTTTGGATTCGCGATTCAAAATAACTTCAATGTTGGCCACTGGGGTAATATTGAACTCAAAATTCATTTGCAAGCCGTTGTAGTTTCTAACAAATTCAGCATCTCTTGGTGTTTCGCCATTTTTTTCTTGGCGTGTTAAAAAATGAATGTAATTGTTCTCCGAAACAGCATCGGCATCATTGATAGGAATTTTTATATCGGTTCCTTTTTGTGAAGTAGCCACCACATCGATTTCTAAGCCGTCTGTCGGTCCTTTAATCGTAGCCGATCCATCGATGAAGGCGGTTCCGAAATAGGCTGCATCTTCTTTATCTTGGGTATCTAATGCCAGAATGCGATTGGAAGCAATGTTCAAATCCAATTCCCAGTTGCCAAATTGTTTGTGACGAACAAAACCTTGTAAAGTGCCTTCGGTATTGTATTTGGAATCCAAAATTCGGGTACGTTGGATGATAAATCGGTCTTGCGTTACATCGACAATCGAATTGGGTTGCATTTGGTAATCAACATTCAAATACGGAATAGTTACCCCTGCTTCATCGACAAACAAACGTCCGTTGTAATCCACATTGTTGATGTTTCCGTCGATACGGGCATTTCCTGAGACAAAACCTCTAATATTGGACAAAACCTCCCCTCCCAAATGATCGAGAACGCCCAAATTGAATTTCTGGAAGTTGAGATCCAAATCCAGAAAAGTTTCTCCCGATTGTGTTCTCAAATTTCCATCGGCTGTAAACGATCGGAAAAGCTCGTTTTCTATGGTTGAATGAATATCAAAGCGACTGAAATCTTCATTTCCTTTGATTTGCAAACTAAGATCTCCTAAAACATTATCGTTGACCAGTAACTCATCGATTTCCACTTGTGCAGTAGGTTGATAAACCGCATCTTTTTGTTTAATATTGACCGCGCCATTTACCTTCCCTTCAAACACAAATTGGGGCACATCGGGCGTTATCTTGTTCAAATTGACGTCGTGAAAAGTGAGTTTTAAATCCTTACTTTGTTGGGCATCATTGATCGAACCGCTGATCGCCATGAACTCATTTTCGTGGTAAATGAGTAAGTCGTCAAAGCGGAAATTATTTAAATTTTTATCAAAAACAATCCGGTTCTTATCGTCATCATTGCTGTTGATAAACCACAAATAGTCTTTGAACATGACTTCTGACTTTTTAAAACCAATCACGTTATTCTTTTGTGCATCAATCGTGTGGTACAAGTTTAAATTGTAAAAGTCGTTTCCTTTTTCGCCTCCTTTAAACTCGGTTCGAAAAGCCAAGGTGTCTTTGGAAGTTGTATTAATCAATGAAAAATCACGAATCTTATAGTACTTTGTTTTTAGGGTATCTAACTGAACATACGTATTATACAACGGATTTTTATTGTCGATTTCAAGTAAAAAATTATCCAAATGATTACCAAAAACATCTACCGTTTTAGAGGTCAAATCCATTTTAAAATCGTTCTCATCACTGCGAATAACGCCGCTCAAACGCGCATCTTCACTGAATGAAATTTCGGGATTGATGATTTCAATTATTTTATGAAACTCAACAAAGTCAAATTTTACATATTGACCCTTCTTAAGCGTATTGGGGCGGTAATTGGCATAAAGACTTCCTAAGGAATTTTCGACCATTTTGGCGATTTGTTCAAATTCAAATTTACCTTGAATTTTTCCATTGACTTCATTTGGCGAATATAAAGTGACCACATGCTCGTTTTCACTATTGAAAGACGAATTTAAAGTAAGATAATCAAAAAAGTATTGGTCTTTTCGATTGATATATGAAGCGTTGGTAAGCACCAAATCCCCTTTCATGTTATTGATAGAGTTTCCTGTCATTTTGGTCACAATATCCCCACGAAAAACAGCGACTTCATCGGTAGAAAAGTTCAAGCGCTTCAAATTGGCATAATCCACTCTAGCGCGAAAATCATACACATTTTCTTTCTTACTTAAGTCTACAATCCCATCAAAATCAAAAAATAAATTGGGATCATTAACATTTATTTTACCTTTGAAATATGGCTTTTTAAAATTCCCATTGGCAAGAATGTTTTGGTAGGTATAGCCGTTGTAATCTATACTTTGAACCCCTCCCGAAAACCGAATATCCAAGTATTTTTCGACAAATCCTTTCCCATCAACGGTTACATTTAGACTCACTTTTCCTAAATCAGACCGCCCTAAAAATCGACCCAAATCAAATTGATTCATAGCCAAAACACCCGAATAGGAAGCATTATCGATGTAATCAATATTGGACATCGTCAAATTACTACTCAATCGTCCCAATAACGTCACTAAATTAAAATCAGCCTCAATCGTTTTTGGCGTAATTTCGGCGGTTCCGTCGAGTTGAAATTGACCTAGTTTTTGGAGTGAAGAAGGTAATTTTTTTCCTAGAACATTGGGAAGCAACGCGGTGAGGTCATCATAATTGGAGGAAACTTTTTTAAATTTTCCTTTCATGTAAAAATCACCCTCGTTGCGTGTAGCAAACAAATTTCTAAAATTTACCGTACCTACAATCTCAGAATTCAAAAGATCGCGCAGAATTAAACGCCGAGCGGTAAAATTATTGAGGGTACCATCCAATTTACCCGAAAAATTGATGCGGTTGTTTTTTCCCATTTCGCTGTAAAAAAAGCGAATATCATTGGTCGCAATGGAGGCCAACTGGGTATTGATGTCAAAGCGAACTTTGTTGTTAAAATCGGCAAAATCTTTTCGCTCATAACGGAGAATGACATCGCCTTTAAAATGCGACTCTGCCGTTTTTAAGTCTGTTTTTTCAAACCGAATATTTTGCTTAGTATAGGTAAACTGCGTCTCCATTTGGGTGACTTCCAAGCCTCGGTGGTCATGAAAAGCCATCCGATCAACATGGGTGTACACGTTGGGTCCTTTGATTTTAAAATCGGACAACACCGCATTAATCCGCGTAAAGTCAACATCTTTAGGGACTTTTCGGTTGTAATCCGTCATTCGGAAGGTACCTTTTTTTACAGTAATTACTTCCGCTACCATGCGAAATTTGCCCGTAGAAGGTTTTCCATCATCAAAAGCGGCCACAAAATCATCCAAATTGGTGTCGCGCTTTCCTTTGGGCGTTTTCACATCCAAAAGAAGTTGATCAACTTCCATTTTTCCAAAATAGAGATTGCCATCCATCAAGGATTTAACATCCGACAACGTAGTGCGAATGCGTTGGGCAAAAATCAAGGTATCTTGGGTACTTTCCCGAACAATAACTTCTTTGAGTTGTACCCCGCCAAAAACAGTAATTTCAACGCGATTCACTTGGATATTGGTTCCATAATCACGATTAATCTGTTCGGTAAAATAGTGAGCAATACGTGTTTGTACCACAGGAAGTGAGAGTGCGATAGCCGCAAAAATCAACAAAAGGAGAAACGCCAAAAGTGTACGAAGTACAATCTTCCGAATCTTTTTTCTGCGTGTATTTGTTTTTTTCTCTTCCAAAATGAGGGTTACGAATGGTCTAAATACGAAAAAGCGTACCTTTGCAAAGGTGTAAAAATACAGGATTTACGCTGTTGAAACCAAATTTAAACAAAAATTGTGCCTGATGTCTCAAGGTCCTATTTATATTTTAGCTTTAGAGAGTTCGTGCGATGATACGGCGGCGGCTGTATTGCGTGATACCACGGTACTTTCAAATGTCGTAGCGCGGCAACACATCCATGAAGAATACGGCGGCGTCGTGCCTGAATTAGCTTCACGTGCCCATCAGCAAAATATAGTTCCCGTAGTTGATGTTGCGCTCAAAAAAGCGGGCATTTCGCGCGAACAATTGAATGCCATCGCTTTTACGCAAGGCCCTGGATTGATGGGGTCGCTTTTGGTGGGAACCTCCTTTGCCAAATCGATGGCCATGGGTTTACAGATTCCTTTGCTAGCGGTCAATCACATGCATGCCCATATTTTGGCGCATTTCATCACCGAAGAAGGCTACGATACACCCGAGTTTCCCTTTTTGGCTTTAACTATTTCAGGGGGACATACGCAAATTGTGCAGGTTAATGACTTTTTTGATTTAAAAGTGATTGGTGAAACAACCGATGATGCTGTGGGAGAAGCCTTTGATAAGTCGGCAAAAATACTAGGTTTACCTTATCCCGGAGGCCCTTTAATCGACCAATGGGCAAAAGAAGGGAATCCAAAACGTTTTCCTTTTACACGACCCAAAGTAGATGGTCTGAACTTTAGTTTCTCGGGATTAAAGACACAAATTTTGTATTTCATTCAAAAAAATACAGCAGCGAATCCCAACTTTATTGAAGAAAACAAGGCTGACATTTGTGCTTCGATACAACACATTATCATTGCCATTCTGATGGAAAAATTGGAAATGGCCGTGTCGGAAACTGGAATTTCTCAAATTGCTATTGGAGGCGGTGTTTCGGCCAACTCGGGAATTCGTCAGGCTTTGGTGGAGGCTCGTCAGCAAAAAGGATGGAAAACATTCATTCCCAAGTTTGAATACACCACCGACAATGCAGCCATGATTGGCATTGTAGGATATTATCTTTATTTAAATCAACACTTCGCTTCGCGCGATGTCGTGGCCAAAGCACGTATTCCTTTTTAATTATGCAATTGTTTTATAATTCAGCGCTTACCCCCGAAACAAAAACCTTTACGTTTGATCGTGAGGAAAGTCGCCACATTATTAAAGTTTTACGAAAAAAAGAAGGCGATAGCATTCATGTTACCAACGGTTTAGGAAATTTATTTCATACCCGAATCACCTTGTCTTCTGACCATAAATGCACGGTTGAAATTGTGGAATGTACGATTCAAAAACCAGTATCCTATCGATTGCATTTGGCCGTAGCGCCCACCAAAATGAATGAGCGTTACGAATGGTTTTTGGAAAAAGCAACAGAAATTGGCATCCATACCATTACTCCTATTCTTTGCGATCATTCGGAGCGAACCGTATTCAAAACCGAGCGGATGGAAAAAATCATTGTCGCCGCCATGAAGCAGTCCAATCAATTGTATATCCCTCAATTGCAAGCACCTATCCATTTTTCTACCTTTATACAAGCTCCTTTTTCAGGTCAAAAATTCATAGCCCATTGCGATGAAAGCCACCGTCAATCGCTGCAAGAGGCACTGAAAACACAAGAGGATGTCCTTATTTTAATCGGACCCGAAGGCGATTTTTCTGTTAAAGAAATTGAAAGTGCTTGTGGAAAAGGTTTTGTTCCAATAACTTTGGGTAATACACGACTTCGAACAGAAACGGCTGCTGTTGTCGCCTGTCATAGTGTTGTGTTTAAAAATGAACCGTATGAGAATCTATAGTTTTCTTTTTTGTTTTTTGATCAGTGCCATGGGTTGGTCGCAAGCCAACATGATTTTTAAAGATCGGAATTATTTTGAGGCACAAAATGAAGCCCGTGAAAAGAACAAACCGCT
>CANHRI010000067.1 GCA_947463515.1 Flavobacteriaceae bacterium | reverse complement strand
GTCACAGTCGCAGTCGCAGTCTCAGTTTAGAAACACGTATTTATTTTATCAATTTAATTTTCTTCCAAATTTTTCTGGATGCTGCATCATATACTGAATTAATTTACCAATTTCTAGAGTTTCATTTTTATAACTTACATATTGGTTTTCAGAAATGTATTCGCATTCAAAAGCAAAAGTGATCCATACAAATGTCTCAGAATTTTCGGCGTCACAATCTGTCAATTTACTGATAAAATGAAGCGGATACTTTCGTTTTCGATATGCTTCTGCAAGATTAGCACACACACTTCTTGAAGATCTTCGTATTTGATCGGTAAGTGCATAGGATTCTTCTTTTGGGAATGTTTTTGAAACTAAAAACAGTTTCATAGCAAGTTGGTATGCTTTTTTGTAAGCAAATAATTCTGTAAAATCCATTATAATTCTATTTGGCGTTTATGGTATAAAAATATGAATTTTTATGAATTAATTGATTTCATTTTTTTGATTAGCTAAAATGAATTCAATTCAAGCTAACTGCGACTGTGACTGCGACTGCAAACTATTTCATAAAATCAATTTTTTCCTCAAATAAAAGCCCTACATTTGCATGCAATTTAACAACAACAACTAAATTGCAACATGAAGGCACACACTACCAAAATCGTTGGTGAGGGATTAACTTACGACGATGTTCTGCTCATCCCTGGATACTCTGAAGTGCTTCCCCGCGAGGTCAATATTCAATCCAAATTCACCCGAAATATTACCCTAAATGTTCCCGTAGTTTCCGCGGCAATGGATACCGTGACCGAAAGTGCGATGGCTATTGCGATGGCGCAAGAAGGGGGGATTGGTGTTTTGCATAAAAACATGACCATCGAACAACAAGCAGCCAAGGTGCGTAAAGTAAAACGTGCCGAAAGTGGGATGATTATTGATCCGGTAACGTTGCCCCTTTCTGCTACGGTTGGTGATGCCAAAATGGCGATGAAAGAGTACTGTATTGGTGGGATTCCCGTGGTCGATGAACAAGGCTTGTTGAAAGGAATTGTGACCAATCGTGATTTGCGTTTTGAAAAAGTGAATAGCCGATCTATTTTGGAAGTAATGACGTCAGATAATTTAGTGACGGCGGCACAAGGGACAACCTTAATGGAGGCGGAAAGTATTTTACAAGAAAATAAAATTGAAAAGTTGCCGGTTGTTGACGGTCAAAATAAGTTGATTGGTTTAATCACCTTCCGGGATATCACCAAATTAATTCAGAAACCCAATGCCAATAAAGATGCCTTGGGTCGGTTACGAGTAGCAGCAGCTATTGGCGTAACAGGCGATGCCTTAGATCGTGCTACCGCTTTGGTTAATGCAGGCGTGGATGCTATTGTAATTGATACTGCCCACGGTCATTCAAAAGGGGTTATCAGCATTTTAAAAGAAGTTAAAACTAAGTTTCCACAATTGGATGTTGTAGTCGGAAATATTGCTACACCTGAGGCTGCCTTATTTTTAGTTGAAAATGGTGCCGATGCTGTAAAAGTGGGAATCGGACCGGGTTCCATCTGTACCACTCGCGTAGTTGCGGGCGTTGGATTTCCACAGTTTTCTGCCGTATTGGAAGTGGCTGCTGCCTTACGCGGAACGGGTGTTCCCGTGATTGCCGACGGTGGGGTGCGATACACTGGTGATATTCCCAAAGCGATTGCTGCAGGAGCCGATTGTGTAATGCTCGGGTCATTATTGGCTGGAACCAAAGAATCTCCAGGAGAAACCATTATATTCGAAGGACGTAAATTTAAATCGTACCGTGGTATGGGTTCGGTTGAAGCCATGCAAGAAGGTTCGAAAGACCGTTACTTCCAAGACGTAGAAGATGATGTAAAAAAACTAGTTCCCGAAGGTATAGTAGGTCGCGTGCCTTACAAGGGAGAGCTTAATGAAAGCATGCAGCAATTTATTGGCGGATTGCGCGCCGGAATGGGTTATTGTGGTGCCAAAGACATCCCAACCCTACAAGAAACCGGGCGATTTGTACGTATTACCGCAAGTGGTATCGGCGAAAGTCACCCGCACAACGTGACCATTACCAAAGAGGCACCGAATTATTCGAGATAATACAGAGACGCCCAATGGCGCGTCTCTGTATTATTTTGCCTTAACATATTGTTTAAGGACAATACCTTTTAGACTTTATTTGTTATTGATAATAAAAAAAACGGCCCACCTCAGTAAGCCGTTCATTTAAAATTTATAATTTACAATAACCCTCATATTCCCAAGTAATTGCTCGGAGTAATCGCCAGTAATTCAGCTTTTACGTCGTCATTTACTTGTAAGGTTTGTATAAATGCATGGATGGATTCTTGGTTAATGGCGCTGTTCGTACGGGTCAAATCTTTTAAGGCTTCATACGGATTCGGGTATGCTTCACGACGCAAAATTGTTTGAATGGCTTCTGCCACTACGGCCCAGTTTTTTTCTAAATCTTCGGCCAATTTGACTTCGTTTAATAATAACTTGTTCAACCCTTTTAACGTGGCCTCAAAGGCAATAAGCGTATGGCCAAGAGGAACCCCTACGTTACGCAAAACGGTACTGTCGGTCAAGTCGCGTTGTAATCTGGAAATCGGTAATTTGGCCGCTAAATGTTCAAATAACGCATTCGCAATACCTAAGTTACCCTCCGAATTTTCAAAGTCAATCGGATTCACCTTATGTGGCATGGCTGAAGAACCAATTTCACCTTCTTTGATTTTTTGTTTAAAATAATCAATCGACACATAGGCCCACATATCGCGATCCAGATCAATCAATATTGTATTTATACGTTTTAACGCATCAAAAAACGCGGCAAAATGGTCGTAATGCTCGATTTGTGTGGTGGGAAAAGAATGGTGTAAACCTAAAACACCCTCTACGAAATTCGTTCCAAAATTTTTCCAGTCCGTGTTCGGGTACGCTACACGGTGCGCGTTGTAGTTTCCGGTAGCCCCTCCAAATTTTGCGGCAAAAGGAACATTAAACAGCAATCGCATTTGTTCTTCCAATCGTTCCACAAACACCAAAATCTCTTTGCCCAAGCGGGTAGGAGAAGCGGGTTGCCCATGCGTCCGTGCCAACATGGGGACATCGTGCCATTCCATCGACAACTGTTTGAGTTTGGCAATTACCGCAATTAAAGAAGGCAAATACACTTTCTCAAAAGCGTGTTTTGTCGATAATGGAATAGCGGTATTATTGATGTCTTGGGAGGTCAGTCCAAAGTGAATAAACTCTTTGTAGGATTCCAAACCCAATTGGTCAAATTTATATTTAATAAAATATTCAACCGCTTTGACATCATGGTTAGTCGTTTTTTCCGTTTCCTTGATCCACAGGGCGTCTTCTGTGTTGAATTCGTTGTACAAATCCCGTAGACTTGGAAATAGTATTGGGTTGACGTCCTTTAATTGAGGAATGCCCGCTTCGCATAAAGCAATAAAATATTCGATTTCAACAAGAACACGGTATTTGATTAATGCTTCTTCCGAAAAATAGGCAGCAAGCGGTTGGGTAACTTTACGATAACGTCCGTCAATGGGCGATATGGCGTTCAGTGCAGTAAGTGACATAGGTTGTGTTGTTAAGGCGCAAAATTACGGATTTGATTTCGGAAACGCCAAGCTATCACAGTACTTTTTTTAACTTTTCCCAAAGCATCGGAACGCCCACGGTAGCCGATTCGGGTATGATTTCCAGTGGATTAGCAATATCATACAACGTAGCGGGTTTGGGATCAATGTAAAATAGAGGTACACCAGGTCGAGCATAGTGGATGAGACCCGCCGCAGGATAGACTTGCATCGAAGTTCCTATCACAACTATCGCATCAGCTTGAAGCACTAATTGTACCGCTTGTTCAAGTGCGGGTACATCTTCTCCAAACCACACGATATGTGGACGCAGTTGTGCTCCCTTTGGGTCACAATCGCCCCAATGCAAATCACCTGGCCAATCGATGATGTAGTTGGGGTCTTTGGTGGATCGCACTTTCAACAGTTCACCGTGAAGGTGTAAAATGCTCGAACTGCCCGCCATTTCATGCAAATGATCCACGTTTTGGGTAACGATATGTGTTCGAAATTCTTGCTCCATCATTGCCAATGTTGTATGCCCTTCATTGGGTTGTACGGTATGCAATTGCCGCCGTCGTTGGTTGTAAAATTCCAGCACCAATTCTGGATTGCGTCTAAATCCCTCGGGGGTGGCCACTTCCATGACGTCATGGCCTTCCCAAAGACCGTTGGCATCGCGAAACGTTGCAATACCACTTTCTGCCGAGATACCGGCGCCTGTTAAAATTGTGAGCGTTTTCAATTGTAAGTTATGAGTTATGAGTCCTAGATACAGTAGGTTGTGCGTTGTTATTAGGATATGATTCATTGATTGGTTAACGCAAAGTAGTAAGTTAATTGTAAAGAAACAACAACGATCAAAAATCTATTTCATTACAAAGTTTCCGCTTTGCGAATAGTACTTCATTTTTAATTCAACTTCCTTATTGTATTTTAGCTAAAAAAATATTCATGGTCGATTTGAACTTATTAGCATATCTCGAGGGGTTTTTAACGGAAGAACGCAAAGAAAAGTTTCAAAAAATTCTGACTTTACGTACCAACCATATCACTATCGCAATGGAGGATGTCTATCAATTGCATAATACCAGTGCGGTGATGCGCAGTTGTGAAGTGTTTGGCGTGCAACAGTTGCATGTTATCGAACAAAAATTCGGAAAGCGAATCGATCGAGAAATTGCCATGGGGGCGCAAAAATGGGTCGATGTGCAGCGGTATAATTCGGTTACTTCTTGTATCGAAAAGTTACGTTCACAAGGGTATCAAATTATCGCCACCACACCACATAACGATTCCTGTCTACTGCATGAGTTTGATATTTCTCAACGTTCTGCTCTTTTTTTTGGAACAGAAAAAGAGGGATTATCTCCAGAAATTCTAGCACAAGCCGATGGATTTTTAAAGATACCTATGGTTGGATTTACGGAAAGTTTAAATATTTCCGTTTCTGCTGCCATTGTCATACAAGACCTCACGTCACGGTTGCGGCAATCGGAAATAGATTGGCAATTAACACCCGAAGAACGATTGCATTACCGGTTGCAGTGGACCCAAAACTCAATCAAAGATGTTGCACGGATTATGGAACGTTATTCGCAGCCTCCTTCTTTTGAACCTTCACAAAATTCGTCAACGCAAACATAAGAAAGTGCGTTTGAAGTTGGGCAGACGTTAGTTTTGAATTCTCAACCACCATCAACGTCGTAACCCCTTGATCAGTGGTAGATACGCCATACCCGTAGAAGGTTTTATTATCTTGTTGGAATTCGTAAAATAGCTGGTCGGTGCGCTCAGAAGAAGCCTCTTTTTTACTGAGTTTAAAAGCTTCCCGATGTTGTTTTAGCCAAATATTTCCTTTTTCTTCACCATCGTATTCAATGACATAGGTAACCGTATTATCGGTCGACTTGAAGCCGAAGCGAATGGGCATTGGCGGATGGGTAAGGAACATCGTTTCTTTGGTCAAGCGAATACTTGTGTTGATGTCAAAAGGAAATAAACTGTCTTTAGCCAACCGTTGAATGCCGCGTTGCAACAACACAATATCTTCGGTTTCTCGCAATTCTTTATACGGTGTGTATAATGCTTTGGGCGCTTGTGCATATTGGGTTTCGCGAATCCGTTGCAAGTTTTCTTGCTGCATTTGAATGGCATTATTCACCGATTGATTAATAGGGGAAATAGCAGGAGCTTGTTGGGTTCGATTGCAAAAAAGGATGATACGAACTAGAGCAAAAATCAATAATCCGAAGGTGAGGATTTTACGCCAAGGGTTATTACTTTCCATGGCTTAAAATTCAGTAGCATTAAATGTCATAGATTGAATGGGTTTTCCTTCTGGAGTGATCAATTTGTAGGTCACTTTCGTAATCCCAATACCACGCATGCGGCGCAATGTATTTTGTGTGGAAGGGTCTGATTTTAGTGACTCTTTCAATAAAGGTTCAGCATTGGGTGATTTTAGAATTTCCTGCATGTCGGCAGGCATTTCCAGGGTATAGGTGAGTTCGTTTTTCGACGTGCGTTCAATTTTCATCAACCGACTTCCATCCTCATATTTCATGGGTAAACTGGTATTCAACGCACTGATAGCCATTTCCTCGGGAGATTGTCCATCGTTAATGGGACTACTTTGTTTGGTTTTGTCCAAAAAAGGTTTGTCCACAAGGGCATCGGTAATGATTCGACCGTTGTTGTCGATGATTCTAACTTTAAACTTCACGCCTTCGTTGATTAATTCCATCATCGATTCTTCGCGTTGAAACATAGCTGGAAGTGCCGAAATCATTAACTGTGCCGATTGAGAAGCGGTAGGATCGTTGATGTCTAGGGGAGAAGCCAAGTTTAACTCGATTACATCCAAACCTTCTACTTTGGCTTGTGTGCCCGAGGTTCCGCTGTAGGACATCATGGCTGTTTGATTGAAACCGTTGACAAATTCGTGCATTTTTTGAGTTCGCGATTGGCAAGAAACGGTAAGGATTGCTATCGATAGGATGGCAAAAAGAGCGAGTTTACGCATGAGTCTTAAAATTTAAGAGCCCAAGGTACTGTAATTTAGGGAGAAAAAAATGTAAAAAGAGGAATTATTTGGACTTGCTCAATACTTTGTACTGTTCATAGCATTGGCTGATGGCTTCCATAATTTGGAGGTCGTTGGCGGTTTCGATAAATGCTTCCGAGTAACTACAGCGGCTGAGAATTTCGGCAATATCTTTTTTGTCTACCCCTAGAAGAATGGCAATGGTTTCCCGATCGTATTTGGTTTCCAATAGATTTTTAACCGTATCGTCTTTTTTCATTTCCCGTAGTTTTCGGAGTTCTTTGGGTTTTTTTCCAAAGAAATTATACAGCATATCCGCTGGATTGAAAACCGAGTTGACCACACGAGTAAAGGCGTTGGGGGAGGATTCTCCCGCTTCATACGCTTGCGGTAAGCCTGAGATGCTGTAGCGATAATTTTCGGCAATAGGAATCAATTTTGTGTCGACTTCAAGATACCCTGTAAGCTTGTATTTTCGGATGATCACTTCTTCAAGGGCAATCGCTTTTTCGGTCAGTTCCAATCGGGCTGTTCCTGTTTTTATCCAGTCGTTGGTGACACGAACCCGAAGGGATTGAAATCCAATCATGGTGATGTGAAGCGTATCGTTGACCGAAGCATTGATTTCAAATTCACCTTTGGTATTGGTTTGCGTTCCTTTAACTTTATTAATATTAATGATATTCACATTAGCAACCGGTAGGGTAGAGGCGCTATTTACAATAGTTCCTTTCACCAAGCGATCAGTTGGAGTGGTTTGGGCAGAGACACCAAGAAAAATACAAAAGAAAAGTAATATATAGCGGTATTGCATGGTCACCAAATTCAGTGTTAAAAGTAGCAATTTTAACAGGAATTCCAATTTCGTTTCGAAAGATTATCAGAAAATTAACAGCCTATCGTTAATGGAGCGTCTTTTATTTTGGGGTGAAATAGCATCCAATAGAAGTATCAATACCTTGCCATACTATTGAATAAAGGATTGTAAACGAATGTAATGGTGTAGTAATGTTAAATCCAAAAAAAAACCCTCCGAAGAGGGCTTGTATCTAACTTTTACGGCGGCGTTTGGCTGCTTCAAAAGCTTTGTTGGCTGGCTGTCGGTCGCGACTGGCATCGCTGCGACGTCCCAAAGGTCTAGCTTCACCACCACCACCACGGCGTTCACCACGGGGTTCAAAGCGTCCTTCGCTTCGACGTTCACTGCGGCGTTCGGAATGGTCGGCAAAACGATCACGACGTTCGCGTTTTCCACCAAAATCACCACGGCCACTTTTACGTCCTCCGTTGTCATTTTTAGAAATTTCAACGTTTATTTTTCGGCCTTCCAATTGGAAATTGCTGAAAATATCCATAACGCGTTCGGCGTGTTCTCCATCGGTATTGAAGAAAGAGAACCCTTCTTTAACATCTACTTTGAAAACATCATCACGTCCTAAATCTAAGGCTTCACGCAAGAAATCTTTCAATTTCATCCAATCAAAATCATCGCGTGTACCGATGTTGATAAAATAACGAACGGCATCGCCTGCTTTTATCGAACCTCCTGAAGCACGTTCAGTACTGCGTTCGCTAGATAGGTCTTTTTTCTTTTTATAATAATTCAAGAAGCGGTTAAATTCTACCGACACCATTTTGCGAATCAAATCTTCCTTGCTTAGGTTTTCAAAAACTTGGTAAATGGCAGGAAGGTAATTGTCGATTTCATGGTCGATTTCGGTATCATGAATTTTATTGGCTAAATGCAACAATTGGATTTCACAGATTTCGATGCCACTAGGAATCGTTTTTTCTTCAAACTTTTGTTTGATGATTTTTTCGATGGTGTGGATTTTTCGTACTTCTGATTTGGTAACAATTACAATAGAAGTTCCTAATTTACCGGCACGTCCAGTACGACCCGAACGGTGATTATAGGTTTCAATTTCATCGGGTAATTGATAGTTGATCACGTGCGTTACGTTGTCAACATCAATTCCACGTGCCGCCACATCGGTAGCGACCAACATCTGGATTTGTCGTCCTCGGAAGGATTTCATCACCGAGTCCCGTTGCGCTTGCGACAGGTCGCCATGTAAGGCTGCTGCATTATAACCGTCTTCGATTAGTTTTTCAGCTACGGCTTGCGTATCGCGTTTGGTACGACAAAAGATAACCGAGAAAATATCGGGATTGGCATCGGCCAAACGTTTTAACGCTTCGTATCGATCACGGGCATTGACGACATAAAATTCATGGGATACTGTTGCAGTTCCAGAGTTTTTTGCACCTACCGTAATTTCAACGGGGTCGGCCATAAACTTTTTCGCAATGCGTGCTACTTCTGCGGGCATAGTGGCTGAAAACAGCCATGTAGACTTGTCATCGGGGGTGTCGGAAAGGATAGAGCAGATATCGTCGTAGAATCCCATATTCAACATTTCATCAGCCTCATCCAAAATGCAGTAAGCGATGTTTTTAATGTTGACAAATCCACGGTTAATCATGTCTTGCATACGTCCTGGAGTGGCTACAATCACTTGGGCGCCACGTTTTACTTCACGGGCTTGTTCAGTAATGCTTGCACCCCCATACACGGCCACGACATGAAGTCCTTTAATGTATTTAGAGTACTGTTTAAGTTCGTTCGTAATTTGGAGACAAAGTTCGCGGGTGGGCGATAGAATCAAGGCTTGCGTGCTGCGGTCCTCGACATCTATTTTTTGTAGTAACGGAAAGCCAAAGGCTGCTGTTTTTCCGGTTCCGGTTTGGGCCAAAGCCACAAGGTCAGTTTCCTGTTCCAAAAGCACAGGAATCGCTTTTTCTTGAACCTCCGACGGAGTTTCAAATCCCATATCGCCAATCGCTTGAAGAAGCGCGGCGTTCAGGCCTAATTGTTCAAATTTATTCATAGATCGTATTAATTCGGGGGCAAAGGTAGACTTAATAATTGGATATAGCTAATTATTAAGTGATTAGTAATTGGTAATTCG
>CANHRI010000066.1 GCA_947463515.1 Flavobacteriaceae bacterium | reverse complement strand
AGCTGTTCTTTCATCATGGTGATTTGCTCTTTCAGCATGCCTTGCTTGTCGAGTTTTTTGACTTCGTTGATCAAGTTCGTCGCTTCCATTTTTCGACGACGGGATAAGGCGATTCCGGCCAAGTTGAGTTTGGCTACTGCCAAGTCCATGTCCATATTCAACCCCAATTCGATGGCTTTTTTGAAAAACTTCTCGGCTTGGTTCAAGTTGGTTTGCGATACCATCAAGCCTTGCAGGTAATTGTAGTAGCCTTGTTGTTTGCGAATCAAAGCGGTTTCTGGGTTTTTGATTTTGGACAACCATTTTTGAGCCCCAGGGAAATTTTGTTTTCGCATTTGTAAAAACGCCAACAAGATGTACTCATTACGGAAGTATAAGGCCAACGGAATCAATGCCACTAATATCAAAAAAATCCCATTGCCAATGTTGTTTTCGGTGAATTGCCAAACCGCTGCTGCAAAAATCAGGACGGTTAAAACGATCTTACTATTTCTGTGAAACATGAGGGTAAAATTTAGGTTGCAAATGTAGTAAAAGGAATTTGAAATATTTTTAAAAAAGCACTTGCATGTAATAAAAAGCTTTGTATATTTGCACTCGGTTTTGAAAAGCCGTAGACAGCGAACAAGTACCAGATTTTAAAGATATCGAACAATGAGTAAAAGAACATTTCAACCCTCGAAAAGAAAAAGAAGAAATAAACACGGGTTTATGGAGAGAATGGCTACTGCAAATGGTAGAAAAGTCCTTGCTCGTCGTCGTGCCAAAGGAAGGCATAAGTTGACGGTATCTTCTGAACCAAGACATAAGAAATAATGATGCATCCATCATAGCATAAGGCGTTACTTTTATCGGTAGCGCCTTTTTTTTATCCTGTTTATAACTAATGATAAGTTGGCAACTCCGATTTTTTCATAAGTTTTGGAAACCGACTAATTTTGACACACACAACCTAAACGACTAAACTACTACACCACATGCCGAAAGATTCCGCTATCAAATCCGTTTTGATTATTGGTTCAGGTCCGATCATTATTGGTCAAGCCTGTGAATTTGACTACTCTGGGTCACAATCGGCCCGCTCCCTTCGCGAAGAAGGAATCGAGGTCATCCTTATCAACTCCAACCCCGCGACCATCATGACCGACCCCGCTATGGCCGATCATGTATACCTCAAGCCGCTTACGACCAAATCGATTATTGAAATTCTCAAAGCGCATCCCAACATCGATGCTGTACTCCCTACGATGGGCGGACAAACGGCGTTGAACTTGTGTTTGGAGGCTGAAGAAAAGGGGATTTGGAAGGATTTTAATGTGCGCTTAATTGGGGTCGACATCAATGCGATTAACGTTACCGAGGACCGCGACCAATTTAAAACGCTGTTGAGTGAAATCGGAATTCCGTATGCGCCCGCTAAGACGGCCAACTCGTTCTTGAAAGGAAAAGAAATTGCACAGGAGTTTGGTTTTCCGTTGGTTATTCGTCCCTCGTTTACGCTAGGGGGAACAGGCGCCGCTTTTGTACATCGCAAAGAAGATTTTGATGAGTTATTGACCCGCGGTCTAGAAGCGTCTCCCATTCACGAAGTATTGATTGACAAGGCCTTGTTGGGGTGGAAAGAATATGAATTGGAATTGTTGCGGGATCAAAATGACAATGTTGTCATCATTTGTTCTATCGAAAATATGGATCCTATGGGAATTCACACCGGCGACTCGATTACTGTGGCGCCAGCGATGACCTTGTCGGATCGTACTTTCCAAAAAATGCGCGACATGGCGATTCACATGATGCGCTCGATTGGAAACTTTGCCGGAGGATGTAATGTGCAGTTTGCCGTTTCACCTGATGAAAAAGAAGATATCGTGGCGATTGAAATCAATCCACGGGTATCGCGTTCTTCGGCCTTGGCGTCAAAAGCAACGGGCTATCCCATCGCGAAGATTGCTACCAAATTGGCACTAGGGTATACGCTCGACGAATTGCAAAATCAAATTACCAAATCGACCTCTGCTTTGTTTGAACCTACGTTGGACTATGTGATTGTGAAAATCCCGCGTTGGAACTTCGATAAGTTTGAAGGCGCCGACCGAACGCTGGGCTTACAAATGAAATCGGTAGGCGAGGTAATGGGTATTGGACGTTCCTTCCAAGAAGCCTTACACAAAGCAACCCAGTCGTTGGAAATCAAACGCAATGGGTTGGGCGCCGATGGAAAAGGCTATAAAAACTACGAACAAATTATTGAAAAACTCACCTATGCCAGTTGGGATCGTGTATTTGTAATTTACGATGCGATTCAAATGGGTATTCCGCTGAGTCGTATTCATGAGATTACCAAAATCGATATGTGGTTCTTGAAGCAATACGAGGAATTGTATTTGTTGGAAAAAGAAATCTCAAACTACCGTATCGATACCCTTCCGAAGGAGTTGCTCCTAGAAGCCAAGCAAAAAGGCTACGGCGACCGTCAAATTGCACATATGTTGGGCTGTTTGGAGAGTCAGTTGTACCGTTTACGCGAAGAAATGAATGTGCGACGGGTTTATAAATTGGTCGATACTTGTGCTGCCGAATTTAAAGCGCAAACGCCCTACTATTATTCGACTTTTGAGGCTGAAATTGAAACGCCTTCAGGAGAACGGTACACGGCCAATGAAAGTGTAGTGACCGATCGTAAGAAGGTTGTGGTGTTGGGGTCTGGACCTAACCGAATTGGGCAGGGTATTGAATTTGATTACTCCTGTGTGCACGGGGTTTTGGCGGCCAAAGAATGCGGCTATGAAACCATTATGATCAACTGTAATCCGGAAACGGTTTCAACGGACTTTGATACAGCCGATAAGTTGTATTTTGAACCCGTGTTTTGGGAACATATTTACGACATTATCCAGCACGAAAAACCTGATGGTGTAATTGTACAGTTGGGAGGACAAACGGCCTTAAAGTTGGCTGAAAAATTAAACCGCTACGGGATAAAAATCTTCGGAACCAGTTACGATGCCTTGGATTTGGCCGAAGACCGCGGTCGTTTTTCGGGCTTGTTGAAAGAATTGAATATTCCATATCCCAAATTCGGGGTAGCCGAAAACGCCGATCAAGCCTTACAATTGGCAGACGAATTGGAATTCCCCTTGTTGGTTCGTCCCTCTTATGTGTTGGGGGGACAAGGAATGAAAATTGTGATTAACAAGCAAGAGTTGGAAGAGCATGTAATCGAGATTTTAAAACATATTCCGAATAATAAATTGCTGTTGGATTACTACTTAGATGGTGCGATTGAAGCCGAAGCCGATGCGATTTGCGATGGTGAAAATGTTTATATCATCGGAATCATGGAGCATATCGAACCTTGTGGGATTCACTCGGGCGATAGCAATGCGACGTTACCTCCTTTTAACTTGGGAGAGTTTGTGATGCAACAAATTAAAGACCATACCAAGAATATTGCGTTAGCGCTTCAAACGGTTGGACTCATTAATATTCAATTTGCCATAAAAGACGATGTGGTATATATTATCGAAGCCAATCCGCGCGCCTCTCGTACGGTGCCTTTTATTGCCAAAGCGTATGGCGAACCCTATGTGAATTATGCCACCAAGGTGATGTTGGGAGAGAAGAAGGTAAGCGATTTCGATTTTAATCCGAAGTTAAATGGTTTTGCCATCAAACAACCGGTGTTTTCTTTTAATAAATTCCCCAACGTCAACAAGGCCTTGGGTCCTGAAATGAAATCTACGGGCGAGAGCATCTTGTTTATTGAGGATTTGAAAGACGATCAGTTTTACGATCTGTATTCACGACGAAAGATGTATTTGTCTAAATAATAGTGGAACCGCTCTTCGGAGCGGTTTTTTTGTGTAAAATGTGTAGTTTTACCTCAAAATAAGCCAAATGGATTTTCGAAAAACCTTCAATGCACAAGCCAAAACGGAAGCCAATACCGGTTTGGGTACCAATGCTTCCAGTTATGGGGGACGTTTCTTCACCAAATCGGGTAAGGCCAACATACGTCTTACGGGTTTTCCTTTTTTAGATACCATCAGTTGGTACCATACGATGTTGACATTACCGCGATGGAAGTTTTTATTGATTATCCTTCTGTTTTATTTTTTGGTGAATGCTTTTTTTGCTACACTGTATGTGCTTATTGGCGTAGACCATCTCAATGGGGTGACTGCGACATCGCCTTGGGATGCTTTTGGACAAGCGTTCTTTTTTAGTGTGCAAACCTTTACAACGGTGGGTTACGGGCATGTGAGTCCGCGTGGTTTTTTGACCAGTTTTATCGCCGCTGTTGAAGCCTTGTCTGGGTTGTTGAGCTTTGCTATTGCTACGGGTTTGTTTTACGGACGGTTTAGTCAACCCAAAGCCCATCTTTTGTTTTCCAGTAATGCATTGATTGCCCCTTACAAAGAAGGAACGGCTTTGATGTTACGCTTTTGTCCCTATAAAAATGTCAATTTATCCGATGCAGAGGCGCGGGTTACTCTGGGAATGCATGTGGAGGAGAACGGACAAAAAGTCAACAAATTTTTCACCTTGGATTTAGAGTTGGATAAAATCAACGCCTTGAATCTAAATTGGACTTTAGTTCATCCAATCACTCCCCAGAGTCCGTTGTATCAATTTACCGAAAATGATTTTCAAGATACGGTAGGGGAATTGATTGTATTTATCAAGGTATTTGATGATATGTTTAGTACTTCGGTTGTAAAACGCGCTTCGTATACTTTTGATGAGGTTGTTTATGGGGCTCGCTTTTTACCCATGTTTTCCCGTGATGGCTACCAAAGAAAAACCTTGTTGCATATCGACAAACTGCATACGTTTGAAAAAGTTACCCTATAAAAAAAGCTCCGAAGTCCTCGGAGCTTTTTGTTATAATCTGTTTTGGGTCTGTATTAGTTTTTCACAATTTTCTGTGTGAATTTAGCACCATTGGCATCCATAACCATCAACAAGTAGTTGCCATTTTCTAAGGATTGTAAGGAGATAGACTCGTTTTCAATTTTGGATGACAATACCAAACGTCCGTTTAAGTCGTACACTTCAGCTTGAACTGCGGTGAAGCCTTCTTGGGTTTTAATGGTCAATTGGTTGCGTGTTGGAATTGGGAATACACTAACCGTTGTGCTGTCAAAAGAAGGATTGTTTAAGCTAGAGCCTTCTGTAATGGTCAACAATTGGTTAATGTTGGGGTTGTTGATGGTATCGACAATCCCTGAAGGCCAACGGATGATAACTTGCGTAATGGCTGTGTTGGTTCCAATACCGAAATGTGCATTGATCGAACTCATATAACGGAATCCTTCACCACTGCGCACATCGCGAATTTGTTTTCCGAATGCACCATAGATTTCAACACGAGCACCGATACCGTTGCTGTTACTTTGTACACCGTTTAAGCGAATTTTTAACCAGTTGTTTCCGTTAGGTACAGCATAACGAATGGTTGAGCCGTTTTGAATATCTAGGAACCCGTCGTTGTTTAAGTCGCCCACTGCGCCTACACCGATACCTGTGTAAGTAATACCTTGGAACGTATTGTTTCCTTGGTTGAACATGATTTTGCTTCCACCGCCCAATACATCTACTTTTCCGTCGTTGTCAAAGTCGTAAGCAATGTTGTCAATATTGGTCGATGGATTTGTATCCCAACCTGATCCCGTTGTAATATTTGTAAATGCACTCAAAGTACCTGTAGTTTCGAAGTTGTTTCTAAAGAAACGGTGCGTTCCGGCACTAGCTGTGATGATTACATCCATGTCGCCATCGTTGTCAAAATCGGCTATTCCAGACGACCAAGTTTGTATCGGAGTTACATTAACTCCAGTAGCCGCAGAAACGTTGGTATAGGTTGTTCCCCCATCGTAACGAATCAATTGACATGGAGGGCCTGAACATTTAGAAATAAATACATCAGAATCCCCATCGTTATCGAAATCGGTGAATAGCGTAGCATAATTTCCACCTCCATTACTGATTGCCATCGCGCCAGGCGTTACATTCGCTTGGTAATAGGTAAGGTTTCCAGCTCCGTCATTCAAATAATATACGTTTTCATTGATATCGTGGCAAGAGAAGATATCTAAGTTACCATCTTTATTTAAATCGGCAAAGTTGGTACGCTGACAAAAAATATACTCTCCGGGAGTAATTCCTGTGTATTGTGTGCCGTTGTTTCCAGAACGTAAGATGGATAATCCTTGACCTGCACCTAAGATAATATCATTGTAGCCATCCTTGTTGTAATCGCCAGCAGCCAAACTCCAAGATGGGTAGAAATTCACATTGGAAAAAGGATAACTTACAATATTAAATGTGCCCGGAGTAGCCGTTTGGTAATGAACTTTCATCGTTCCTGTGCTAATTCCTACTACGTCATCCAATCCGTCGTTGTTCATGTCAACTACACAGATATTGTATTGGTTGTTGATGGTAGAAACCGTTTGTGCATTGTAGGTAATCGGTGCTGTCGGTTGCACTACTACCGCATTTTCAATTAATTGAAAAGTAAACCCATTACTAGTCCAGCGGTTATCCCAAACTATGGTATACGTTGTTCCTGCGGTTACATTGAACGTAGCAACAGAAGAATAATTCTGACCGCTATCATCATCTCCATCAAAACATACCATTGAACCGCAAGTACCAGTATACACGTGAACACGGGTGTCTACTCGTGGTGTATTGGCAGCAATGTCGGAAGTGATCGTCACTGTGTAGTTTTGCGTGGGGGTATAGGTATACCATTCCGCTTTTCCATTAGCGCCCAAGGTTCCGTTGTCTGCACAATAGGCAGGGGGTAAGTCGGTACCATTCACCGCAGTAACCACATGGGTTCCCGCCGAAATAGGTAATGCAGTAGCGCAGGTGTCCTGAGCTTGCGACAATCCTCCAACGAGGAAAGATAAGAGTAGAGTAATTTTTTTCATAAAGTTGTTAGGTGGTTATTAGTTGCACGGTTGAAGCGATTCAATCCATTGTTTTACGAGTAATACACCCTCTTCGTGGATGATTGAACGCCCGTGTAATGGCATCATAAATGCTTCGTTTTCAGTATTTAATCGGTAATATAGCATGGAACGGTTAATGTTGTTTGGTGAAACAATACGACTTAATGCTGGAGGAAAATCTTGCAAGTCAGCTGTAGGAACACAGACGCCCATGTTGGTTAAATTATTGTTGGTTTCACTATAACTCATCCGCATCGGGCGGTAATAACAGTGTCCTTTTTCACTATGACAATGCGCACAATTGATGTCAAAATACGAACGTACTCGCTGCTCCAAGGGTTTGGACACATCTTTGTAGTCTACCATGGCGGTTGTTGGATCGGAAATAGGTGCATTGCTTTCTAAAATACCCCATTCTTTCCATTTGGCCAACTGATTTTTCGTTTCAGCGCCATAGTTATAGTTGAAGTTAATGTTTTGTGGTTTGATTCCAATGGGTGAATTGGAGTAAATATTCGTGTTAGGATCACGTAGTTTGTGACAAGTTACGCACTGTGCTTCATTGGGAATACGGTAATTGGCTGTTTTTTGAACCCCGTTTTCTGTAAAAGAAATCGTGCGGTTGCTTCCGTTTAAATCAAAAAACGCTTCTGTTTGTTCGTCATTCCAAACGTATTCAGCAAAAATCCATCCGTTGGATTTGCGAATCATGATACGCGTTTCAATGATTTTACGGGTATTGGTGGGTTGTAATTCGTCGTAATAAAAGTTTTTGATAATGGCAGCTCCTACAGGCAATTCCAAAACCGAACCGTCACCATTGTACGTTGCTTTTGTTCCCGGAGGTAACCATACAAAACGCTTTTTGTGGGCATAATCGGTAAATAACTGGCTAATGGGTTCGTAAATATGGACATCTTTTTCAGGCACCATGGCACTCATGGGCGCTTTAAAAAAATGGTAGTCGGAAAGCTTGGCATAAGGCACTTGTGTGAGATCAACCGTAACGGGGCTCGGTTCCACATACTCCTCATTATCACTGGAAGAACAAGAATAAATAAATAAAGAAAGGATTCCTGTAAAAATCCCCAAAAAGTAATATTTTCTCATGTTAAAAATTTCTTGACCAAAAATAACAAAAAAAATCTATTTGCCTAAAATTCCTGCAGTTATATGAGAATTTTTTAGAAATGAATTAGAATTTGAAAATTTTACCGTTCTTTCATTTCAATTTTCACATTGAAATTTTCTAGGTTTTTCAAGGCAGATTCCGATTGGTAATCAAACTCCAATTCGTGTCGATTTCGGGTTTTACGGGCTTCAATATGTTGGATACAATTGTAAAAACGTCGCACTTCATCGCCGTTGGTTAAAATCAAACCGGGGACTTCTGTATTTTGACCCTTTTCATCTTTGGCCACCATGGTAAAATAACTCGAATTGCAGTGTTTCGATTTGCCGGTTTGGATATTTTCTGATTCTACGCGAATACCTACCACCATTGAACTGCGTCCCACATAATTTACACACGCTTTCATGATCACGAGTTCGCCCACTTCAATAGGGTGTAAAAAGTCGACGGTATCTACCGAAGCCGTTACACAATAATTGCCCGAATATTTGGAGGCACAGGCAAAAGCAATTTGATCCATTAAGGAAAGAATATACCCTCCATGAATTTTTCCACTAAAGTTGGAATGGGAGGGGAGCATCAATTGTGAAATGGATATTCTAGAGGACTTTACCGTTTTAAATAGTTTCTTCATGGGTCGTGTCAATATCGTTCGTTTGGCCTACTCCAGCGCGTTGCAACAAGGCTTCTGGCATTGCTTTTTTGGCTTTAGCGCCCATTTTTTTCAAGCGTTCTACACTCGAAATCAGGTTGCCTTTGCCTTCGGTGAGTTTGTTCATCGCCCCTTGGTATTCTACTTTGGCTTCATCCATTTTTTTACCAATTTTTATCAAGTCAGTGATAAACCCTTCAAATTTATCATACAAAGCCCCTGCTTGACGGGCAATCTCTAGTGCATTTTCTTGCTGCTTTTGATTGGTCCACATGCTGTTAATTGTTTTCAGAGTGGCCAATAACGTTGATGGGGTTACGATCACGATATTTTTTTCAAAGGCTTTGTTGTACAGTGTGTTATCCTCTTGTAGCGCAACAGCAAAAGCCGATTCAATAGGGATAAAAAGCAACACAAAATCGGGACTCTCCATCTGGTACAAGTCATAATAATTCTTACTGCTCAATTGCTCTACATGGCGATGAATCGCGATGAGGTGTTCGCGTAAATATTGTTTTTGCTCCTCTTCATTTTCGGCGTTGCACAAGCGTTCGTAAGCAGTTAAGGTCACTTTTGAATCGACAATCATTTTTTTACCATCGGGTAGCGCAATGACTACATCGGGTTGAAGTCGTTGCCCTTCAGGGGTTGTAAAGCTCTGTTGCACAAAATATTCGCGGTCTTTTTCCAATCCTGATTTTTCCAAAACCCGCTCCAGCACCAATTCGCCCCAATTTCCTTGCATTTTATTATCGCCTTTCAACGCTTTGGTCAGGTTAATGGTTTCTTGCGACATTTTTTCATTCATTTCCCGCAGTCCCAGTATTTGTTGGCGTAATGCGGCATGGTAATCGATGCTTTCTTTGTGGGTGTCTTCTACTTTTTTCTCAAAAAGCTGAATCTTTTCTTGTAAGGGCGAAAGAATTGTCTTTAAGTTTTCTTTGTTTTGTTCGGTAAACTTGGTCGTTTTTTCTTCCAGAATTTTCTGCGCCAAGAGTTCAAATTCTTTGGTAAACTTTTCTTGCAACTGCTCCACTTCTTGACGGTATTCTTTGTTGCGTTCGACCAAATTGGAAAAATCCACTTCTTTTTTTGTGAGTTGTAACGCCAATGCTTCGCGTTCGGTACGCAACGTTTCTTTCTCGGCTTGGGCCGTTTGCCATTGCTGTTGCCACGACGTTACTTGTTGGGTTAATTGACGAATTTGCTCTTCTTTCTGCGCAAGAGTTGCACTGGATTGATTGCTAGAGAGTAATTTTCCGATGAGAAATCCCAATCCCAAAAACACGGCAGATAAAACAATGGTTAGAGTCATACGTTATTTTTTTTAAGGTTTTAAAATTACAAAACTTCAAGGCGATTTGCTACACAATTTT
>CANHRI010000065.1 GCA_947463515.1 Flavobacteriaceae bacterium | reverse complement strand
CCACTGTCAATACGTGCTTGCTTACGAGCCGCTGCTTCTTCAATTCGCAATTTCGGAATACCCGCTTCAATCGCTTTAGTCATTCCACCGAGCGATTCCACTTCTTCAATCAAAGCCCACGCTTTCTCGGCAATTTCGGACGTTAACTTTTCGACATAGTAACTGCCTGCCCACGGATCGACGGTTTTGCAAATTTTGGTTTCTTCTTGCAAATAAATTTGTGTATTTCGTGCAATTCGAGCCGAGAAATCGGTCGGTAAGGCAATGGCTTCATCCAAGGCATTGGTGTGCAAGGATTGGGTTCCCCCAAAAGCGGCGGCTGCGGCTTCAATGGTGGTTCGCGCCACATTGTTGAACGGATCTTGTTCAGTTAAACTCCAACCCGATGTTTGACAGTGCGTTCGTAACGCCAAAGATTTATCGTCTTTCGGTTGGAACTGCTTTAACAATTTTGCCCAAAGCATACGACCGGCGCGCATTTTGGCAATTTCCATAAAATGATTCATCCCAATCGCCCAAAAGAATGACAAACGCGGGGCAAAACTATCAATGTCCATCCCTGCAGCCATTCCCGTGCGAATGTATTCCAATCCGTCGGCAAGGGTATAGGCCAACTCAATATCGGCGGTAGCGCCCGCTTCTTGCATGTGGTAACCCGAAATAGAAATCGAGTTGAACTTCGGCATGTTTTTACTTGTATACTCAAATATATCAGCAATGATTTTCATCGAGGGTGTCGGCGGATAGATATAAGTATTCCGCACCATGAACTCTTTCAAAATATCGTTTTGAATTGTTCCTGACAATAAATTGGGGGCTACCCCTTGTTCTTCGGCTGCCACAATATAAAAGGCCATAATCGGTAATACGGCACCGTTCATGGTCATGGAAACCGACATTTCATCCAACGGGATATGGTCAAATAAGATTTTCATGTCCTCAACAGAATCAATCGCCACACCCGCTTTTCCCACGTCGCCTACTACGCGTTCGTGATCGGAGTCATAGCCGCGGTGGGTCGCCAAGTCGAATGCTACGGAGAGTCCTTTTTGACCGGCGGCTAAATTTCGGCGGTAAAAGGCATTACTTTCTTCGGCGGTCGAAAATCCCGCATACTGTCGAATCGTCCAAGGGCGTCGTACGTACATGGTGGCATAGGGTCCCCGTAAATTAGGTGCAAATCCCGCTCCGAAGTCCAAATGGGTTAGCCTTTCCAAATCCGATTCACTGTAACTTGATTTGACAGTAATTCCCTCCGCCGTCGTGAAATGACCTGTTGCGTGAACAGCTGTTTCTTTGGTTATAGTAGGGAGGGTCAGGTGTTGTATATTTTTTCGCATAACTATTCTTCTGAAGCTAAACGTTCTTGTTCCATTTTTTCGGCCCATCGTTTTTCGATAATCGGACTAATAAGTGTTTTCCGTGGATTTTGTTTCACAAACGGATACAATTCCAAATCGCCTTTCATGCGATCGTTCTTGTTGGGATATTTGTTGGTTCCCAATAAAACTTCTTTCCCGCTGTCAAAGGCTTCCTGTTCTTTTTGGGCACTCTCATTGATTTTACGCTGAATCGTGCCTTCCATTAATTGGGTGATAAAGCCACCATTGGCCTCGATATCTTTAAACAATGCCAAGGCTTTTTCGGCCAATTGTTGGGTTATCGTTTCAATATAATACGCGCCATCGGCAGGGTTGTGGACTTTGTCAAAATAACTTTCGTTTTTCAAAATCAACAACTGATTTCGTGCAATACGGTCTCCAAATTCATTGTCTTTATGATACAATGCATCATACGGTAAATTGGCTACAAAATCGGCTCCTCCCAAAACGGCACTCATACATTCGGTGGTGGTACGCAACATATTTACGTTGTAATCGTACAAGGTTTTATTGCGGCGGCTTGGCGTAGCGAGAATACGTACCTCATGTTCATGGCCGTATTCTTTGGCCAAAGTGGTAAACAACAACCGTAGGGCACGCAATTTGGCGATTTCAAAGAAGTAATTGGACCCCACTGCAACGTTAACCGTGATAGGGTGTTGGAGTTGGGGGATACGGTTTAAATATTCGTTGGCATGGGCTAAGGTGTAGGCCAATTGTTGCACCCCATTGGCGCCTGCATTTTGATACAAACTGCTGTCAATCGAAAGAAAAGAAATCAAATTGTTATGGGCGATATGATTTAATTTTTCAAAATCTTTATCCAGGTTTTCAAACCAATTCCCTTCTTTTCCGAGTTGCCCGATAGGGTCTATTTGAAGGATAAAATGCGCTTGGTGTTGCGCTGCAAATTGGTGCAATTGATTTACGAAATCGATTTCTAGAAACGGCAAATAAAAAAAATAAGGGGTATCCCCAAGAGGCAAACCTTGCATTAATTCGCCTATGGAGATTGCCTTATTTTCGAGGGTAAATCGAATGCATTCGGCGCCACGTTGTAGCGTATCGAGTGCTCGTGCATTGGACTTGGCCACATCATGGACAAAGATATTTTGCGTGATTTTAAATCCGTTTGTAGGGCTCCCAATGGGCAACGAAGGTTCAAATTCGTCGCGGTGGTAAAAAGGTCTAACTTTAATCCCTTCTGGACTTTCCCAAACCAAGGTTTCGTTGTAATCGGCACCTTTGAGTTCGTACTGGATTTGCTGTTTCCATTGTTTGGAGGAAACGGCATCAAATTCTTGAAAGAGGTTGTTCTGACTCACGAGTGCTGTTTTAGTATTTTGTTTTCTAGAATGGCGCCGGCGGTATAGCCCCGATGGGAGCTGACTACCCTGCCGACAGGCATGTAGTGCGGACAGCGGGAATGACGTTCCATGGATGTACTAAAGTTTTGCTCCTTCAACACTATCTTTGCGGCGTTCTTCCTCGATATCAATGATGTAAATATCTTCACTGTCGCGTTTCATGTAATATTTTTCTCGGGCATAGCGTTCGATATGACCCGGGTAATTCATTTCTTTAATGCTTTTTTCGTCTTTGGTGATTTCCTCTTGGTAATAGGCTTTATTCTCCTCGAGTTCCTTAATTTCTTTGTTCAAAATGCGGTGATCGAAGTAGGCGTAATTGTCCAAAAACAACATCCAAACCACAAAGAATATCAAAACCAGCGTGTATCGGCTACCCAAAAAGCGAAGGAAGGGGTAATTTGCAATAAGATTTTGATACCACTGTTTCATAGACGGTTATGCAATTCGTTGATTAATCACCGCGCGTACCACATCAATGGCCACGGTATTGTATTTGTCGTTCGGGATAATGATATCGGCGAAGGCTTTAGTAGGTTCGATAAACTGTTGGTGCATCGGTTTTAAGGTTGTTTGATAGCGATTGAGCACTTCTTCCATGTCGCGACCACGTTCGGCGATATCCCGTTTTAAGCGGCGAATCAAACGTTCATCGGAGTCGGCATGTACAAACACTTTTACATCAAACATATCGCGTAGTTCAGGACTGTTGAAAATCAAAATCCCCTCTACGATCATTACTTTCCGCGGATGGGTGATCACGGTATCATCGGTGCGGTTGTGCGTTACAAAGGAGTACACTGGTTGCTCGATGGTTTTTCCCTCTTTTAAATCCTTTAAATGCTGTACCAACAAGTCAAAATCAATAGCCCGCGGATGATCAAAGTTAATCATACTGCGCTCTTCATAACTCAAATGAGGATTGTGTTTGTAATACGAATCTTGGGAAATAATTCCGACCTCCGTTTGCGGAAGTTCATTCATGATTTGGTGTACTACCGTGGTTTTTCCGGAGCCTGTTCCTCCGGCAATTCCAATTATCAGCATGGGTGTTGTTTTCAGTGTTGAACCAGTAGACAAAAATAGCAATTTTAGTTCGATTGCCACCTACAAATTGGGGACAAATCTTGCAAATTTAGTATCGTTTTGAAGGCTTAAAATTGTTCAAATACGCCCAATCCAAACAAGGCAAAGTCATATTTTACGGGATCGTGGGGGTCTAACGCTCGTAGGGCAGTGTCCAATTCTAGCAGGGCTTTGGCATCATTTTGCTTCCTTGAAAGGAGTCCGAGTTTACGCGCCACATTGCCCGAATGCACGTCTAGCGGACAGGATAAGGCGGCCATTGGGATGCTTTTCCAAATTCCCAAATCCACCCCTTTTTTGTCTTGGCGCACCATCCAACGCAAAAACATGTTGATGCGTTTGGCGGCGGAGTTGTTCAGCGGGTCGGAAATGTGTTTTTGCGTGCGTTCCTCATGATCCATTTCAAAAAAATGCTTTTTGAAGGCACTGATGGCGGGCTGCATCGAGTGTGAGGTATGGTTGTTTTGAAAGAGCGCTTCCATGCCGCCATGTTGGGAATACACATGCCTCAACCCACGAACAAACGTCTTCAAATCAGTAGCGTTGAATGTTCGATGCACAAAGCCGTCCAAAAGTTCCAAATCCGATTCCCGATGCGTCATCACAAAATCGTAGGGTGCATTTCCCATACGTTCGATGATACTTTGGGCCGATTTGATAATCATTTTTCGGTTGCCCCAAGCGATGGTAGCGGCCAAAAAGCCTGCGATTTCAATATCTTCTTTTTGGTTGAATTGATGGGGAATTTGAATCGGATCGGAGGTAATAAAATCGGGGCGATTGTATAGTTCCACCTTTTCATTCAAAAAATCACGGAGTTCGTTGGGGGTCATCGGGAAGGTGTTTGGAATAAAAACCGTCTTTTAGGTCGTTGGTTCGCTGTTGCGGAATCAAATGAAAATACGTTTTGAAATACTCGATTTGTTCTTTATTGACGGTCGGTAAAGGGCCATTGTAGGTGCCCCAGAAGAAGTCGTTACTCTTGGGACTGTAATAGTTCAAATTCCCTTCTTTGAGTGCTTCAAAGTACATTTGATATTTGGAGTTGGGGTGGGGCGTTAGCGTATATTCGGGTTTGAAATGGCTGAGTTCCAACATGAATTTATAGTTGGAAAAACGATTTAAATTTACAGGAACCAAAACCGCCCAAAGGACCGGAAGTAGACTGATAAAGAGCAGACTGTATATTGTTTTCCGTTGCGAAATAGCCAGGCTGAGCCAAAGACATGATAAAAACAAAATCCCATTAAGGAAGAAACGGTATTGGGGTGAGGTGGCAAATAATACGCCCAACTGTATGACGAGTATTCCATAAACCACACGGTATCCTTTTTCTTTGATAATAAAAAATACAAAGGGCGTAAGTACGAGTAAAAGTACTTCTATTTTGTTGAATAATCCATTCATTTTGGGGAGTTGGAGCCAACGTAAAAATAGATCCCAACGGGAAAAGGCGTCGTAGTTTTCGGTGGTGAGAAAGTAGCCATATTTCTTCAACTCTTCATAATAAAAATGTTCGATTTCAGGGGGTAGGGAATAATCAAAATACTGTCCTGATACCAGTTGGGAAGGAAAAACGGGAACCCCACAAATAATTAAATTTTTGGCAACAAATAATCCTAGGGTCAAACTACAAAGCAAGGCCACTTTGGGGAAACAAACGTTGAGCGTTTTAAAATGAACCACAAACCAATACAACGGCAACAAAGCCAAGGTTAACGCTGTATTTTTGGCCAAAAGCGTAAAAAGTACTAAAAAGGTCAGTTGTACAAAAGTTGCTCTCGTGGGCTGGTGAAACTCGGTAATAAAAAGATAAAAAATAAGAAAACTAAGTACATAAACTACAACATCAGGGGAAGGTGCACTGATAAATTGAAAGAGAAGAAGGGCGGTAATAGGAAACAAGCCCACCACTAAATCCACTCGTTTTTTACGCTCAAAATAGGTGGATAATTGCTGGATAGAAAAGGCAAACCCATACCACAGCAGTAGGCCGCTTAGGTCATTGAATCGATCGTAGAGAAAGGAGAAATTAAAAGCACTTTGGGCAATATGCCATCCACTCAATTGCCCTAAAAAGAAGTGCAGGTTGATCAAGCCTTTGACCAAGCCGTATTCATTGAGCCACTTGATATTTTGAATGTAATACGATTCATTGTCAATCACATAGGGAGCCGAAGCACATTGAGCCAAAAGAAGTATACTTACAACTAAGAAGTAACTTTTTAGTGGCCATGACCAGGCTTGAAAACGGAGATACGATTGGAATACCGCTCTTTTCCAAAGCGGATAATAGCGCCAGCCGAGAAATGCATTGAGTACCAACAATAACAGATGAAATTCCCAGTGAATTCGACCGAAAAACGCCCAAACACCAGCAAAAAAAGTAACCAATCCCAATCCCAAAATGGTTTTTACTAGGGGAATTCTTACCTGGGTTTTAAGCCATTGATTTCCTGCTGTTCCCCATATCAAGAGGGTAAACGCTATGTATAACCAAGAAATCAGGATAAGAAGCATGGGCTAACTCATTTTTCCGTCGACCATAACCAACTTACGGTCGGCTTGGTTGGCTAATTCTTCATTGTGCGTGACAATGACAAAGGTTTGTCCCAACTCGTCGCGCAATTTGAAAAACAATTGGTGTAAATTTTCAGCTGAGGCCGTGTCTAAATTCCCCGAAGGTTCGTCGGCAAAAATGACCGCGGGCTGGTTGATGAGGGCGCGGGCCACAGCTACGCGTTGCTGTTCCCCTCCAGAGAGTTCAGAGGGTTTATGATGTAAACGTTCGCCCAAACCTAAGTATTCCAAATGTTTTTTTGCAGCGGCTTCCGCTTCGGTTTTCGATTTTCCAGCGATAAAGGCAGGAATACACACGTTTTCTAGGGCGGTGAATTCAGGTAAGAGTTGGTGAAATTGAAAGATGAAGCCTAACTTTTGGTTCCGAAAGGCGGAGAGTTTTTTATCGCGCAAGGCCAACACATCGACGCCATCAATGGTAAGGGAAGCCGCTCCTTTATCGGGGTGATCGAGGGTGCCCAACAGTTGCAGCAAGGTGGTTTTTCCCGCACCAGAAGCCCCTACAATAGAAACAATTTCTCCTTTTTCAATCGTTAAATCGACTCCTTTGAGCACATGCAATTGGTCGTAGTGTTTGTGGATATTTTTGGCCGCTATCATCGATTCCATTTTTTACAAAGAAACGAAGAAAAATGGTAAAACCACAAGGGGTTGGCCGTAAACTCATCCACTTCACAGCTATTAAATATTCGTTAAAGTCCACTTTTTGTTTAATAAAAACGTACATTTGTTAGACAAAATTTAAAACCCATGAACACCGTCACAGAAAAAGAATTGTATGAAATCCTTGGTGATGATCACCAAATGACCGCTGCCGACACCCCTTTGCGTCCGGATGCTTTCGTCAAAACGGATGCGGAGAAGATGACGGTAATCGAGCATCATTTTGAGCAAATAATGGAAGCCCTCGGGTTGGACCTAACCGACGACAGTTTGCGCGGCACTCCCCACCGGGTAGCCAAAATGTATGTGAAAGAAATTTTTTCAGGATTACACCCTGACAACAAACCCAAAATCTCGGTATTTGATAATTCGTACCATTATGATAAAATGTTGGTCGAAGCGAATATCAACTTCAATTCCACTTGTGAGCACCACTTTTTACCTATTATCGGTAAGGCGCACATTGGGTATGTGTCCAATGGTAAAGTGATTGGATTGTCAAAGTTGAACCGTATTGTCGATTATTTTGCCCGCCGTCCGCAGGTTCAAGAGCGTATGGTTATGCAGGTGTTCAATGAATTAAAGGCAGTTTTGGATACCGATGACGTTATGGTCGTGATGGAAGCCAAACATTTATGTGTTTCCAGTCGCGGTATTAAAGATGAAACGAGTTTTACATCAACTTTACAATACGGCGGTATTTTCGAGAAAAAAGAGTATCGGGATGACTTCTTCCGCTTGTTGGGAGAGAAAAATAGTTAACATCGAAGGGGCGGAAACGTCCCTTATTTTTTTTCAAAAAAATCGATAAGAAATCCCAACTTCATACCACGCAACATTTTCTTTTCAAAAGTCCAAAAGAATTTAAACTGCCCAAATAGAAAGCCATAACTCACCAATAACACTTGATACACAGGGAAAATCCCCACGATATAAATAACATAATACAACCAAAGCGGAACGGTTTCACGCGTAATACCTACCCATGCCAATAAAGGTTTTGCCAAATAGGCTGCCGTTGAACCCGTGAGCGCAAAGACGAGTAATATCACAGCGTATTGCCAATTGGAAGTAATGTGGTATCGTTCTTTAAAGCTAGCCATAGGGTAACAAAGGTATCGAATTAGGGCCGAACATCAAAGAAGCCAAACCGTTGGTTGTGTTGCAACTGAAAGTAGATAAAAAAATTATAAATCAAGTAGTTGACTTCGTATCCATAGCGCACAGTCGGATCGTAATCAATGCGCATGTCATATTGTAACGCGTTATACCGGCTTGTTTGATTCACACGACTGTTCCATTCTTGAACCCACAATCGATTGCGACTCTCTAGAAAAGTCTCCGAATAATACCCTCGGGGTCGCGCAAATGAGTCCAACCACCCATAAAATCCAGGTTCAATGATAATCACTTCATATTCTAGGGAATCATTGGCAATCCGCAAGGTATCACCCGATGAAGTTTTTTGCACCACCGCAGTCGTATTGGACTTTGAGCTAGTACTCGCGCAACTCCATAGGATAAAGAGAAAAACGATAAATACACCGCCGATTTTCATGATTTAAAGGTACACAAAACCGCGTAGGTTGCGCTAAGAATTTACGTGCTTTTAACAAAAAAGCACCCCGAAGGATGCTTTCCGTATTATTTTTTACCCAACAAACCGATAATTTGCTCGGCCAATTCAGTTCCGATACGGTCTTGGGCTTCCAAGGTGGCCGCACCAATATGGGGCGTTAAGGAGATTTTGGGGTGCATTAAAATTTGAATCTCTGGCTGGGGTTCTTTTTCAAAAACGTCCAATCCAGCAAATCCGATTTTTCCTTGATCAAGCGCTTCCACCAAAGCGACTTCATTAATCACTCCACCTCGGGCACAATTGACAATACCCGCTCCGTCTTTCATCATAGCAAATTCTTCCTTGTCAATAATATATTTTTCTTGCGCAGGCACATGTAAAGTAATGAAATCAGAATGATTAAGCACATCTGCTAAAGGTTCGGTCAGGATATCCACATCGATAAACTGCCCCGTGTAAAATTCCACCCGAATCGAAGCCTTATCGATAAAACTATCAGCGGCAATCACTCGCATCCCCAAGCCCAAAGCCATTTTAGCCACCGCTTGCCCAATGCGTCCAAAACCGATAATACCCAAGGTTTTCCCGCGTAACTCGGTTCCGTTGGCGTACGCTTTTTTTAACCCTTCAAAGTTAGAATCGCCTTCCAACGGCATGTTTCGGTTGGCATCTTGTAAAAAGCGAACCCCCGTAAACAAATGCGCAAATACCAATTCGGCGACACTCTCAGACGATGAAGCAGGGGTGTTGATCACCTGAATCCCTTTGCTACGGGCATAATCCACATCAATATTATCCATCCCAACACCTCCACGGCCAATGATTTTGAGTCCGGGGCAGGCATCGATGATATCTTTACGAATTTTGGTGGCACTGCGTACCAAGACGACTTCAATTCCTTTTTCATTGACAAAATTGGCCACTTGTTCTTGCGCCACTTTTGTTGTGATTACTTCATAACCGCCTTTTTCTAAGGCTGCAATTCCACTTTTGGAAATGCCATCGTTTGCTAAAACTTTCATTTGTATCGTATTTTTTTTGGAGCTGATCAGGCTGTTCGCTGTATCTTTTATTCCGCTGTCGCTTCATAAAAGGATGCCGCTACCATCCTGGCTAGTCCGACTTAAATCGAACGCTCCAATTCTTGCATAACATTAACTAAAACTTGTACACTTTCTAAGGGTAAGGCGTTGTACATCGAAGCGCGATATCCGCCTACAGAGCGGTGGCCATTCAATCCCGAAATACCGGCCGCTTTCCAGAGAGCATCAAACTTTTCAGTATGTGCCGAATTCTTCAACAAAAAGGTGGCATTCATGGTACTGCGATCTTCAACAGCAGCTGTGCCTTCAAACAACGGGTTACGGTCAATTTCGGCATACAACAAGGCCGCTTTTGCCGCATTGATTTTTTCGATACCTGCAATGCCGCCTTGCTTTTTCAACCATTGCAAGGTGAGTAGTGAGGCATACACAGGAAAAACGGCTGGCGTGTTGTACATACTTTCCCCTTTAATTTGTTTTTGGTAGTCCATCATGCTGGGTAAGGTACGTCCCGTTTTTCCCAACAATTCTTCTTTGATCACTACTAGCGTTGTTCCTGCTGGCCCCATATTCTTTTGGGCTCCCGCGTAAATCAACGCAAACTG
>CANHRI010000064.1 GCA_947463515.1 Flavobacteriaceae bacterium | reverse complement strand
GATCAAACCCGTAGCTGAAATTATAGACGAAATCATCCGCGATTTTAAGGCGGCGCAACAAGAACGTATACTTTTTTAACCGATGAAAAAATACATTGTCATTCTTATTGGAATGATCGGAACCCTTCACGCACAAGAGCGCCCAAAGTTGGTGGTCGGCATCGTGGTCGATCAAATGCGCATGGAGTATTTATACCGATTTCATAACGATTTTACCGAAACGGGTTTCAAACGCTTAATGCGTCAAGGTTATACATTCCACAACGCTCATTTCAACTACATGCCCACCTACACCGCTCCCGGGCATGCAAGTGTGTATACGGGTACAACGCCATCCGTGCACGGTATTGTAAGCAATGAATGGTTTAGTCGAAGCACCGGAAAAGAACGCTATTGTACCGATGATGCGTCGGTTACGCCTTTGGGTGATGGTGCTGGAAAAGAAGGTTTGATGTCGCCCAAAAATTTAAAAGCCACTACCATTACTGATGAATTGCGTATGGCGACCCAATTTCAAGGGAAAGTTATCGGACTCAGTATCAAAGATCGCGGTGCTATTTTACCGGCGGGCCATTTTGCCAATTGGGCGTTTTGGTACAATAAATCGGGACAGTTTATTTCGAGTTCTTTTTACGGTGCGCAACTTCCCAATTGGGTTACGACTTTTAATGCGCAAAAAGGCTATATGAAATACCTCAATGAGGGATGGAAACTCTACAAATCCCCCGAGGTATATAATGAAAGTGATCCAGACGATTCACCCTATGAAGGCAAATTGTATGGGGTGGAGAAACCTGTTTTTCCTTACGATTTGAAGGCGATGTATGAAAAAAATGATGCCGGTGTGTTGCGCGCTACTCCGTTTGGAAATGATTACTTGGCGGAGTTTGCTAAAAAAGCCATCGAAAATGAAGGCTTAGGGAAAGATGCCATTACCGATTTCTTTGCCGTCAGTTTTTCGTCAACGGATTATGTGGGGCACATCATGGGCGCTCGTTCTATGGAATTACAGGATACTTACTTGCGTTTGGATCAAACGATTTCCGATTTTTTGGATTTTTTGGATAAAACCGTAGGCAAAAATCAATACCTCGTGTTCCTCACTGCCGACCATGCTTGTGCCGAAAATGCGGTTTTTTTACGCAATAAGCAGTATGCAGTTACCAATTTGGATTACAAGGCTATCGGTACGGGACTCAAAGCTTTTTCCCAAGAGACTTTTGGCGAGAATTTTGTTTTGAATTATTCCAATTTTAATGTGTATTTGGATGAAGTTAAAATTCGAGAAAAAGCCTTGGATTATGCTGCCGTAGAAACGAAGTTTATGACCTATTTGCGCATGCAGCCCCATGTTAAAGCGGTTTTTAATCAGCAGGATATTCAGGGAGCCTGTGAAGGTGATTATTATAAAATGATGATTGCGCGTGGGTATGATCCTAGAGAAAATGGTCAAATTGTGGTCTTGGACGAACCTGGATTTATCGAATATGGTCCCACGGGTACCTCCCACGGAACGCCGTATGCCTATGATACACATGTGCCCTTATTGTTTTTCGGATGGAAAATACCCCAAGGGCAGAGTTACGAAAAACGATATATTACACAAATCGCACCTACCTTGAGTCAGAAGTTGCAAATTACCTTTCCCAACGGTTCCAGTTGCGAAGTTTTACCCGAACTTTTTCGCTAGTCATAAATTGATGTTAAACGTATGAAAGTCCTTTATTCAAAGGGCTTTTTTTTGTATTTTGGGTCAAAAGTACATCTATGAAAGTTCTGATTAAAAATCTATACCACGAGAGTTCACGCATCAAAGAGTTGGTTTTCAAACGGTATGTGAAAGACGTTATTTTAATATCAATAGGCGTCATCATGGCGACCATTGGGTTAAAGCAGTTTTTATTACCCAACGACTTTCTGGATGGAGGCGCTATGGGCTTGTCTTTGTTGACCGAGCGGGCCACAGGAATTAATCTATCACTGTGGATTATTTTGATCAATTTTCCCTTCATTTTGGTTGGCGCCCGTCAGATTTCATGGGAATTTGCCCTAAAAAGCATACTCGCCATACTAGCATTGTCGCTTTTAGTACATTTTGTGGATTTCAAAGTAATCACCCAGGATAAGCTTTTAATTTCCGTGTTTGGTGGGTTCTTCTTAGGCGCAGGAATTGGATTCACCATTCGTGGGGGTGCGGTGATTGATGGCACCGAGGTTATGGCCATTTATGTAAGTAAAAAAACGAGTCTCACGGTAGGCGACTTTATTTCGGTTTTCAATGTATTTTTGTTTGCTTTTACGGCCTTTCTTTTCAGTGTAGAAACAGCGATGTATAGTATGCTAACCTATTTTTCGGCTTCCAAAACGGTTGATTTTATCATCAATGGTATTGAGGAATATATCGGAGTGACCGTAGTATCGAGTAAGTCCTTGGAAATCAAGCAAGCCATTATCGACAATTTGCAACATGGCGTTACGGTATACAACACCGATAGCGGGTATGGGCGTCGCGGCTTGGATCCCAATAAAAATAAAGTGATTTACTGTGTCGTTACCCGTTTGGAGGTGACGAAATTGATTTTGGAAATTCAAAAAGTCGATGAAGGGGCATTCATCGTTCAACATGCCATCAAGGATACCAAAGGGGGAATGATCAAAAAACGTCCGTTGCATTAAAAAATGAAAGGCTGTCCGTGACGACAGCCTTTTCTATTATAGGTCCAAAAGAATTTGATTTTGAAGTAAATCCTCAAACGTTTCCCGTTCCCGAATCAAGTGCCCTTGGCCGTCTTTCCAAAGCACTTCGGCGGGTTTGAAACGCGAGTTATAGTTGGAGGCCATCGAGAAACAATAGGCTCCTGCATTTTTAAAACACAACACATCCCCTTCGTTGATTTCGGCGATGCGACGGTTATTGGCAAACGTATCCGTTTCACAAATGTAACCCACCACGGTGTAAAATCGTTCCTTGCCTTTGGGGTTGGAAATGTTCTCAATGCTGTGCGAGGCACCGTAAAACATGGGGCGAATTAAATGGTTAAATCCGGTATCGATACCTGCAAATACGGTCGAAGTAGTTTGTTTGACGACGTTGACTTTAGCCAAGAAATACCCCGCTTCACTCACCAAAAATTTTCCCGGTTCAAAAGCCAAGGTCAGCGGTTTGCCGTATTCTTTTTCGAAGACCAAAAAGCGTTTGGTCAACTTTTTACCCAATTCTTCAATATTGGTTTCAATGTCGCCTTTCTTGTAAGGGACTTTAAAGCCCGAACCGAAATCCAGGAATTCCAAGTTCTTGAATTGTTTGGCCGTATCAAAAAGAATTTCAGCGGCGTATAAAAACACTTCGATGTCCAAAATATCCGAACCCGTATGCATGTGGATGCCGTTGATGGTCATACCCGTGTTTTCGACGATGCGCAAAATATGAGGAACTTGGTAAATGGAAATCCCAAATTTACTATCGATATGCCCTACAGAAATGTTCTCGTTTCCTCCCGCCATGACATGTGGATTGATGCGAATACATACCGGCGTTTTAGGGTGCTTGGTACCAAAATGTTCCAAAACCGATAAATTGTCGATGTTGATTTGCACGCCTAAGGCCGCGGCCGCTTCGAGTTCTTCAAACGAAACGCCATTGGGGGTGAAAATGATTTTATCGGGCGTGAACCCCGCATGGAGTCCAAGTTGCACTTCCTGTATCGAAACGGTGTCCAATCCGGACCCCATCTTTCGGAACAGCTTCAAAATTGAAATGTTTGACAATGCCTTCATCGCATAGTTGATGCGTAACGATTCTACCTTGGCAAAGGCATTGGTGAGGCGTTGGTATTGGTGTTCAATTTTGGTGGCATCATACACATACAGCGGACAGCCGTAGGTTTGAGCCAATGCGAGTAACTCTGTAGTTTGCATGCTGTTCAAAAAAAATAGATTTTAAATTATACCCTACAAAGATACCGTAAACCCCGCGGGAACTCAAGCGCAGTGCGGATTTATGGGAATTTTTTAACAAAGGATAGGCGGGATTAGGAAAACGAAATTTTTTTAGCCCCGACCTGCCTACCGGCAGGCAGGTAGAGCCGATATCCTATTTTTTTGGCTTTTTCGACGCTGCGATTGGGGCCAAAAAATAGATAAAGGCGAAAGCGGGAATAGCTCCAAAAAACTTACTAAATTAGTATACATTTCTTTTTTGTTTGGGGCGATTTCTTTACATTTGTGGCACTTAATTTCGGACAGTGTCCGAGCGCAACTAAACTTATTACAGTACTATGAACATACACGAATATCAGGGGAAAGAGATTTTGGCAAAATACGGCGTTCGCGTACAGCGCGGTATCGTTGCAAACAATCCAGTAGAGGCGGTTGCAGCTGCCAAACAATTAACGGCCGATACCGGAACGTCCTGGTATGTGGTTAAAGCACAAATTCACGCTGGAGGCCGCGGAAAAGGTGGCGGTGTGAAATTGGCTAAAAATTTAGACCAAGTCACCGAAATTTCTGAACAAATCATCGGGATGATGTTGGTTACACCACAAACGCCACCTGAAGGAAAAAAAGTACACAAAGTATTGATTGCTGAAGATGTATACTACCCAGGAGAAAGTGAAGTCTCTGAATTCTATATGTCGGTATTGTTGAACCGTGGTTCGGGACGTAACATGATTATGTATTCTACCGAAGGGGGAATGGATATTGAAGAAGTGGCTGAAAAAACGCCTCATTTGATTTTTACCGAAGAAATCGATCCCAATATTGGATTACAAGGCTTTCAAGCGCGTCGAATTGCCTTCAACTTAGGGTTGTCGGGCAACGCGTTTAAAGAAATGGTTAAATTCGTAGATTCATTGTACACGGCCTATGTCAACAGCGATGCATCCTTGTTTGAAATCAACCCTGTATTAAAAACGTCTGATAATAAAATCTTAGCCGTCGATGCCAAAGTAAACATCGATGATAACGCTTTGTACCGTCAAGCGGCGATTGCTGAAATGCGCGATGTTCGTGAGGAAAATCCGATCGAAGTGGAAGCCAAAGAAGCGGGACTAAACTATGTAGATTTAGACGGAACCGTGGGCTGTATGGTAAACGGTGCTGGATTGGCAATGGCCACCATGGACTTGATTAAGTATGCCGGTTTTGAACCCGCTAACTTCTTGGACGTAGGAGGTACAGCCGATGCAAAACGTGTAGAGACCGCCTTCCGTATCATCTTGAAAGATCCCAATGTAAAAGCGATTTTGATTAATATTTTTGGAGGTATCGTACGTTGTGACCGTGTGGCGCAAGGTGTGGTGGACGCCTACAAAAATATGGGTGACGAGATTAAAGTGCCGATCATTGTGCGTTTGCAAGGAACAAACGCTGAGGTGGCCAAAGAATTAATCGACAATTCAGGTATGCCTATTTTATCGGCAGTGCAATTCCAAGAAGCAGCCGACCAAGTGAAAGCGGCTTTGTCGTAACGAAATAAATACTAAAAATTAAATCCCGATGCTCCTAAAGTATCGGGATTTTTTTATGACGTCAAGGTGTCATTTTTCGTTTTGGGCACTCCCCCGAAGGGTAAAAACTACGCTTTTCAAGCTTGTTTTAAGCCCTCGGGGTCAGGCTATCCGTTACAAGTCCGTTGCCTCCGTAAACTACGGCATCCGGGCTTTCCACTGCTATCCTTAGTGCAGTTTTGCCACGATAATTACTTCGACGGCAATGGTAAGGGGGTACAAGTTCCGATTTTGAGGGATAGATTAAATTTTAGTTTATAATCTTTAATCTATTATTTTTTGGCAGTAGTTATACCTAGTAACGTATACAATGGACAAAAACTCACCAACGACGTTAGGGCAAATACGCCAGCGAAGACCAATCCAACGACGCCAAAGGTTCCTGAAATTATTCCTTTGCTATAGAGCACAACCAACGCAACGGCCATAATTAATCGTATGGCTCGGTCTGCTAATCCCATATTTTTTTTCATCGTTTTTGTTTTTTTAAATTATCTAAGTAAAGGTAATTGTATAAAAAACAGGAAAACGTGACCTAGGTTACAAACCATTGTGAACGAAAGTGTTACTTTTCTTTTTTCTTGCCGTTTTTGTAGTTGACTTTCTCCACAATAACGGGTTTGGCATTGAACTTTTTTACTGGTTTTTTGCCATAGGATTTGGGCGTCGGCCCTTTTTGTTTGTCGCTGACTTCCTGTTTGGGTGGGGTTTTCTTGTGCGTGGCAATGACCTCCAGCGGATTCTTTGGAGCGTCTTTTGTACCGCGTAAGTGAATGATCAGTCCGTTTAAGAAATTGCGTAAAATTTGATCGCCACATTCCATATACTTCGGATGTTCCGCATCCCGGAAAAAGTTGCCCAATTCGCCTTTCGAAATGCGGAAATCCACCAATTCAAGTATTTCTACAATCTGGTCATCGCGCAACTGTAAGGCCACACGGAGTTTTTTAAATATATCGTTGTTATTCATTTTTTCAGTAATCAGTGTTCAGTAATCAGTGTTCAGTAATCAGTAATCAGTAATCAGTATTTAGCGATTAGCAATTAGTTTTCTTACTTCCCAGAGTAAGTCTTTTTTCTTGCTTCTTTGATCTTTCTTCTTTATAGAGGTAGTTTTAAGTTATCAGTGTCTATTTAATTTGAAATAGTAATTCTCCCCCTCTGGGGGCTGGGGGGCTAGTCACTAATCACTAATCACTAATCACTAATCACTAATCACTAGTCACTAGTCACTAGTCACTAGTCACTAGTCACTAGTCACTAGTCACTAAATTCAAAACAGCCAAAGGTACGCTTTTTCGAACTGTTCTCGCCAGAGTTTTTCGTTGTGTTGTCCCCCTTCGATAATGGTACTCGCATTCATTTTTTTACAGGAACAACGGCGGCTATTAATCCATAACTCAATCGCTTTCAGGTCTTTTACCATATCTTCATCGCCTTCATGGTCGCCGCACATCAAATAGATTCGCGCTTTGTAGTGGGATGTTTTCTCAAGAAGTTGCATTAACGGTTCCCGATTAATCCAAAACGCAGGAGAGAAGCAACCTACTTTTCCAAAAACGTCCGGATATTTTATCGATGCATAAAAGGACATTAATCCTCCCAACGAACTCCCAAAAATCGCCGTGTGTTTGGCTTGGGGTTTGGTACGGTAATGACTATCGATATAGGGTTTCAAAGTTTCCACGATAAACGCCAAAAAGGAATCCCCTTTACCACCGCCATATTTCGCATGCGGAAAAGGAGTGAGTTCTTCTATACGTTTGTCTCCCCCGTGATCGATACCGACAACGATAGCCGGATTTTTTTGTTGGTCCATGATTTCGTCGATGCCCCATTCGCCGGCATAGGCCGTTTTGGTATCAAAAAGGTTTTGACCGTCGGGCATGTAGACTACGGGATAGCGTTGTGCTGTTTGTGTATAGTTTTTGGGGACATAAATTCGAATGGTTTTAGAGGTTCCCAATTGTGGGGCTTCCAGCGTAATGACTTCCAGTTGAAGTGCCGCAGTAGAGGGTTGGGCATATCCCATACCACAGATTCCAACGCATAAAACCCATAATCGTAGCAGTAGCGTTCTCAATTTTAAGAATATTTTATATTTTAGCTAAAAATACGGAAATCATGAATACCGCTTCCGAGAAAATGAGTTTATTGGCCGATATGATTGCTTTTGCTATTGTCGATGGCGAATTGCACGAACGTGAATATACGTTTTTGACTATAGTCGCCACGGAATTAGGGGTTTCTAAAGAAGATTTTCGACAATTGTTTCATGAAGAACACCGTTCTGAAATCATTAAATCCGAGTTTGAACGCATCCAACAGTTTTACCGTTTAGCCTTATTAATGCACTGCGATGGGGTTTTACACGAGCGGGAACGCATCAAAATTCATGAAATCGGTATCAATATGGGCTTGAATCCGCACGCCATAAAAAGGGTGTTAAAAGCGATGGAAGCGTCTCCCAACCGAATGATAGCGCCTGAATTTCTTTTGGAGGTTTTTCAAGAGCAACACAATTAACTATTGGATACTTTTCACCTCTTTGAAAGAGTTAAAACACTATTGAGTTATTCATTCTAACGATTCCAAATAGTATCCTTCGGGTTGCTTTTTTATTGGTAGCCAATGCTTTCATCCAAAGGCAAACCACTTTTCATAAAATTTCCCGAACCCCGCGCTACTTCTCGTCCTTTGGCATCATACAATACGGCATCGCCAACAAATAAATTCCGAGATACAAATTGAACGGTCCCGATGGCTTTAATTATTCCTGTTTTCACGGGTCGTAAAATTTGGATATGAAACGACGTCGTGTAGATAAAACTATCGGTGATTTGGGAATTGACGGCAAAATAAGCAGCATCGTCCAACATTTTAAAATAGACCGAACCGTGGAGCGATTGACCGGCATGAAAATAATCGGGTTTTACGGTCATCGTGATTTCCGCTCGACCTTCAGATACAGTGAGTTGCACATCGGGATAGATTTTTTGATTAATCGGCCCCGAATGGTATAGGTGTTCTAATTTGCGGTAATGGATTTCGTTCATCATTTAATCCGTGAGTTCAACGCCTAAATTTAAGGAACGTGTGGGATATAATTTCCATTTTTCATCATAAAAACACCACGAATCTTTGGTGTCGCTATCTTCTGAAAAATAAAGTCCTGGTTCATAAAAAAATGAAAGCGGTGTGGCATTTTTATCTTGCGAGTACATTTTATTGTCTTCAATCAATAAATGTTGGAGTCCCACATACAACCCTTCTTTAGGAAGTTCAATCGCATAGTTCACAAGATCCACCCGCGTTTCTTTTGTCCCTTTTTTTAAATTACAAACTAGGGTTTCGGTGTTTAAAAGTTCGCCCGGTTCCCCTTTTGCGTTTACGCTATAAAAAATAAGGGCAATTTTACGGTTTCTTGCACTTGTTTGGGTAAAGAACGCTACTGATTTTAGAAATTTTTGTTTGGTATCTCCTTTAATGAATTTGACCAAACATACCGATTTTACATCATACTGAACAAAAAAGGCCTGTCCGTTTCGACTGGCTTTAGTAACTACTATCGGATTTGTGTTTTTGGGTTTGCGAATGACAACTTCATGGAGTTGATAGGAAACAGGTTTTAAAAGTATAGGACTTTGATTCGAACGAATTACTTTTTCTTCATAGCCAATAGCCGTAATTTTTAGCGGCTTTTTGTCGGCAATTAAAGCTTCAAAATTCCCTAAAGAGTCTGAATTTCGAATAATTTGTTTTTCATTCCAAATGTTTGCATAACTAACCGGCTGATGAGTTATCGAATCTAAAATTTGGATTTTCGTTTGACCAAAACTAGAAACAGCAATGAAAAGTAAAAATAGATAGCGCATGAAATGGGAACGTTACAAATAGAAAGATATTATACTTTCGCCAATTGCGTTTCCAAAACTTTGATAGCATCACGGAGTTTTGCTGCCTGCATGAAATCCAATTCCTTAGCCGCTTTTTCCATTTCTTTCCGGGTGTCGCGAATGCGTTTTTCGATTTCCGATTTGGTTAAATATTCCGTTTGAGGTTCGGCCGCTTTTGGAACCACTTCCTCGTAATTGTAGGTACCACCCAATTGATTTTTGGTCAACGGATTGCTCAGTTTTTTATTTAGTGCTTGTGGGGTGATGTTGTGTTTCGTATTGTAATTCATTTGTTTTTCCCGACGGTAGTTCGTTTCATCAATGGTTTTTTGCATCGAATCGGTAATCTTGTCGGCATACATAATGGCTTTTCCATTAACATTTCGCGCGGCGCGTCCCACCGTTTGGGTAAGGGAACGGTGACTGCGCAAAAAACCTTCTTTGTCCGCATCCAAAATAGCGACTAGGGAAACTTCGGGCAAGTCCAAGCCCTCTCGGAGTAAGTTCACCCCAATCAATACATCAAACAAACCTTTGCGTAAATCTTGCATGATTTCCACGCGTTCCAGCGTATCGACATCGCTGTGGATGTAGCGGCAACGGATGGAAACTTTGGTCAAATATTTTGTCAATTCCTCCGCCATGCGTTTGGTCAAGGTGGTGACTAATGTCCGTTCATCCAATTCGCAACGCTGTTGAATTTCTTCAATCAAGTCGTCGATTTGGTTGAGACTGGGACGAATTTCGATGATCGGGTCCAATAATCCTGTGGGACGAATAATTTGCTCGACATAGACGCCCTCTGTTTTTTGCAATTCATAATCGGCAGGCGTCGCCGAAACATAAATCACTTGGTTTTGCAAGGCTTCAAATTCTTCAAATTTTAACGGGCGGTTGTCCATAGCGGCGGGTAAGCGAAAACCGTATTCTACCAAGTTTTCCTTACGGCTACGGTCACCGCCATACATGGCATGCACTTGCGAGATGGTCACGTGACTTTCATCGACGACCATCAAATAATCTTCGGGGAAATAATCGAGCAAGCAGAACGGACGCGTACCGGGTTGGCGTCGGTCCAAATAGCGGGAATAGTTTTCAATACCCGAGCAATACCCGAGTTCGCGAATCATTTCCAAGTCAAAATTAGTGCGCTCTTCCAAGCGTTTGGCTTCGAGGTGTTTCCCAATTTCTTTAAAATAATCGACCTGTTTTACCAAATCTTGTTGAATGTCCCAAATGGCTGCATGCAAGATTTCAGGCGAGGTTACAAACATATTCGCAGGATAGATATTGAGTTTGTCGTAGCGCTCCATAACGCGCATTGAGGCGCGATCAAAACACTCGATTTCCTCAATTTCATCCCCAAAAAAGTGAATTCGAAACGGGTCGTCAGCGTAACTAGGGAAAATTTCTACCGTATCGCCTTTGATGCGAAAGGTTCCTGGGGTAAATTCCGCTTCTGTGCGGGCGTACAGACTTTGTACCAGGCGGTGCAATAATTTCGTACGGGAAATGGATTGGTCGCGGTGAATGGAAATCACGTTTTTTTGAAACTCGACTGGATTTCCGATTCCATATAAGCAAGAGACTGAAGCCACAACGAGTACATCACGTCGTCCAGAAAGTAAGGCGGATGTGGTGCTCAAACGCAGTTTTTCCAACTCCTCGTTGATGGATAAATCTTTTTCAATGTAGGTTCCCGTTACGGGAATATAGGCTTCGGGTTGGTAATAGTCGTAATACGAAACGAAATACTGCACCGAATTATTAGGGAAAAACTGCTTAAACTCCGAATACAATTGCGCGGCCAGGGTTTTATTGTGTGCCAATACCAAGGTAGGGCGTTGGATTTCTTGAATCACATTGGCCACGGTAAACGTTTTTCCTGAACCGGTGACACCGAGTAGGGTTTGGTATTTCTCTCCAGTCTCAATGCCCGCTGCCAATTTGGTAATGGCTTGGGGTTGATCGCCGGTGGGTTGGTAATCGGAAATGACTTGGAATTTCATAGCAAAATGGCAATTTTTACCTTGAGGGTGTGGTTACAAAAATAACGAATAATTCCGGTGAAATGGGGACGTGTTTTGGAAGGTTTTGAACGATAAGGTTGATTTTAGCCCCGATTGAGGCTTTGTTGGAGCTCTTGGAGCTTTAGCGGAAAAGCGACTGCCGAAAGCGGGAGGAAGGTGGTGTAAAAATGGGGAATCGCTTGCTCTAAAAAAAACGCCACGGCAACAAAGACCGTGGCGAAATTCTTGGGAGGGCGCCGTTATTTGAACTGCAACGCCAGTGTGAGGATATGCGAGGAAAGGCCGTTGTCTCGCGTGTAATATCCATAGCGGAGTTCGAGGG
>CANHRI010000063.1 GCA_947463515.1 Flavobacteriaceae bacterium | reverse complement strand
CTGTTAATAAATATTCTTCTTTTAGAGGTTGAGGCGCTAATTTTGGATAAATACACGAACTACCAAGAAAAAGTAATTTTTCAGTTTTATTTTCAAAAGCAGCTTGAATAACATTGGTTTGTATCATAATGTTATCAACTATAAAATCAGCCGGATATGAATTATTTGCAAGGATACCGCCAACTTTAGCAGCAGCTAAAAAAACATAATTGGGTTGGTTTGCTTTAAAAAATTTATTTACATCACTTTGGATTCGTAAATCTAATTCTTTGGAGTTGGGTGTTAGTAAATTAGTAAAACCTTGACGCAGTAAAGTTCTGACAATAGCCGAACCGACCATTCCTCTTGAGCCTGCAACAAAAATTTTCGAATCGCTTAACATACTCTAGGCGTTTTGACATATTCTAAATCATGTTGAACCATTATTTTTACTAACGTTTCTATAGATGTTTTTCCTGGATCCCAACCCAATTCTGTTCGAGCTTTTGTTGGATCACCCAGTAAAGTTTCAACCTCAGCCGGTCTGTAATAGTTGGGGTCTACTTCAATTAAAACTTTTCCTGTCTCTTTACAACACCCTTTTTCATTTTCAGCTTTCCCTTTCCATTCAATTTGAATCCCAATTTCTCGGAATGCTAATTCACAAAAATAACGAACAGAATATTGTTTACCGGTTGCAATTACATAATCATTAGGCACTTCTTGTTGTAGCATTAACCACATACACTCTACATAATCTTTTGCATAACCCCAATCGCGCAGTGCATCCAAATTGCCTAAATATAATTTCTCTTGAATCCCATGTTTTATTCGTGCAGTAGCTAAAGTAATTTTTCGGGTAACAAAGGTTTCTCCTCTACGTTCAGATTCATGATTAAAAAGGATGCCATTAACGGCAAATATGTTGTAAGATTCACGGTAGTTTTTTGTTATCCAAAATGCATATAACTTAGCTACACCATAGGGAGACCTAGGATAAAATGGCGTCGTTTCTTTTTGAGGTATCTCCACAACTTTTCCAAACAGCTCAGATGTCGATGCTTGATAAATTTTAGTCTTTTTTTCTAGGCTACAAATCCGAACCGCTTCAAGTAAACGAAGAGTACCTACTGCATCGGTTTCAGCAGTATATTCGGGCATGTCAAAAGAAACTTTGACATGGGATTGTGCTGCTAAATTGTAAATTTCTTCAGGTTGAATTTGTTGAACAAGACGGATCAAATTGGTCGAGTCCGTCATGTCACCATAATGTAATTTGATTTTTTTTTCTTTGTGTAAATCTTGTAATAAAGTCTCAATATATAGATGTTCAATACGTTCAGTATTAAATGTTGAACTTCGCCGAATTATGCCATGAACTTCATAACCTTTTTCTATTAAGAACTCTGCTAAATAGGATCCGTCTTGGCCATTAATTCCTGTAATTAATGCTTTTTTCATTATTGAATGGATTATTTTGCAAATATACTTAAGTTAACCCGTTGGGTGTAATTAAATTATTTGATTTTTAATATTATTTATTAATCAATCAAACATTTTTTCTTTTCTACCTACGCCTGATTTAAATTCTAATTCACAATTGCTTCGCCAAATTCGCTTTGCACGGGTCAAAGAACCTAAAACTCTTAAGTACTTTTTTAATATTTGACATAGATTCTGTTTCGTTTTATGAATTCAAAATTCTGAAATTCAGCATCTTGAGAAATATCTAATCAATTTATTTTACTTTAAAAATTACGCACAACGGGTTTAAGTTAATTTTTCATCAGTTTTTTAAGCAATGTTTGTATTCTAGAGACATTTTTTTTTTTATTCTTAGGATAAGTGTATTTTTGGCTGATTAATCTATTTGAGAACAATTAGATTATTCAAAAAAAAAATTGATTATGAATAGAATTTTAATTACTGGTGCAGCAGGATTTTTGGGCTCACATTTATGCGATCGTTTTTTAGCTGAAGGATATCATGTAATCGGAATGGATAATTTAATCACTGGCGATTTAAAAAATATTGAACACTTATTCAAAGAACAAAATTTTGAGTTCTACCATCATGATGTTACCAAGTTTGTTCACGTTCCAGGGCATTTAGACTATATTTTACATTTTGCCTCACCCGCGAGCCCCATTGATTATTTGAAAATTCCAATTCAAACTTTAAAAGTAGGTTCTTTAGGTACTCATAATTTATTGGGTTTGGCTCGGGTGAAAAAAGCAAGAATTCTTATTGCTTCAACGTCTGAGGTATATGGTGATCCCTTAGTGCATCCGCAAACGGAAGATTACTATGGCAATGTAAATACCATTGGGCCAAGGGGTGTGTATGACGAAGCCAAGCGTTTTCAGGAATCGATTACGATGGCGTATCATACATTCCATGGGGTTGAAACGCGTATTGTGCGTATTTTTAACACATACGGGCCTCGTATGCGACTGAACGACGGTCGCGTTATTCCTGCTTTTATCGGACAAGCTTTAAGGGGAGAAGATCTTACCATTTTTGGAAATGGACTTCAAACCCGTTCATTTTGTTATGTTACTGATCAGGTAGAAGGTATCTATCGTTTATTATTATCGAATTATAATTTACCAGTCAATATTGGCAATCCAGACGAAATTACAATAAAAGATTTCGCTGAAGAGATAATCAAATTAACGGGTACTAACCAAAAAATAGTATACAAGCCATTGCCCGAAAACGATCCTTTACAGCGTCAACCCAATATTTCAAAAGCCAAAGAAATTTTAGGTTGGGAGCCCAAAGTTGATCGAGCTGAAGGAATGAAACGAACTTATGAGTATTTTAAATCATTATCTACCGAAGAACTTTTACATGAAGACCACAAAGATTTTTCGAAATATATTTTGTAATGAAACCCAAAGTTGGTAGATATTCGGGTTATTTACGGCCCTTTACATATGCCTTTGATTGGGCGGTCATCAATGTATTGGCATATTTTTTATTGCCAGATGAATTTCTATCGCTTTACTTTTCATTATTTATATCGATATGTTGGTTTATTATTGCAATCAATACCTATTTTTATGAAGTCTATCGCTTTACAAAAGTAGTTTCCATCTTCAATAAAATAGTTAAACAGTTTTCCTTATTTACAGTTATCTGTTTTGCTTTTTCTGGGTATTATGCCAAATCAACTGCTTCAATAGAAGTACTAAGATATATTTCACTATCAATTTTACTAATCACTTTTTTTAAGCTTTCCATTTTCTATTTATTGAGAAAGTATAGGTCATTATTTGGTGGTAACTTTAGACGAGTTGTAATTATTGGGAATGGCAAATCGGTTCCATTGTTGGAGGATTTTTTTAATAATAATCCAGATTATGGATATAAATTAGAACAATCCTATAGCCTTAATGATGATAAAAAGACTCAGATTGAAAAATGTTTAAAGTTTGTATCAGAAAATAATATTGATGAAATTTATTGCTCTTTACATGATTTAGCCAACACTTATGTTAATCAAGTAATTGATTTTGCAGATAACAACTTAAAAGTGGTGAAATTCCTACCTGATAATAATGAGATTTTCACAAAAAATCTAAAATTTGAATTTTATGGATATATACCCGTGGCCTCTATGAGGAATATTCCTTTGGATGAATCATTAAATAAATTTGTTAAACGTTCATTCGACATTGTTTTTTCTTTAATTGTGATTCTAGTTATACTTTCTTGGCTAACACCTCTCATAGGTTTATTAATAAAACTAGAGTCCAAAGGCCCCATTTTTTTTAAACAGAAAAGAAACGGATTGAATTATGAGGAATTTGATTGTTATAAATTTCGATCCATGCGTCCTAATCATTTAGCTGATCTGAAACAAGTTTCCAAAAATGACCCTCGAATCACAAAATTTGGATCTTTTTTAAGAAAAACAAGCATAGACGAACTGCCTCAATTTTTTAATGTTTTATTAGGGGATATGTCAGTAGTAGGGCCTAGACCCCATATGATTAGTGAAACAGAACGGTTTGCTCAAAACGTAGACAAATTTATGGTTCGGCATTTTGTCAAACCTGGGATTACGGGCTTAGCACAAACACATGGTTTTCGGGGAGAAGTTGAGACTGATAAAGACATTATTTATCGTGTGAAATACGATATTTTTTACCTAGAAAATTGGTCGTTGCTATTAGACTTAAAAATTATATTCTTAACGGTAATTAATGCTATTAAAGGCGAAGAAAAAGCGTACTAGAATACCCCTTGATTGATTAAATCTTTTACTTGTTTTTCGATATTAAAATCCGCTTGCGCCTGTTCAAAAACTTTTGTTTTCAAGGCCGCTAAATCTGATTTATCCAAGTTATTTATCTCCAGAAGTTGGTGTTGCATGGCGGCAAAATCTCCTACAGGAACCACCCAACCCAATCCGTGATTTGCCACTATATTTTCGCCTTCACCACCACCAAAATACAAAATAGGAAACCCTAAACTTCCGTATTCAAATATTTTTGAAGGAACCGATCCATAGATACGTGTGGTCAAGGGGACAATGGCGATGTCAAAGGTCTTCAGTATTTCATGAAGCGCTTTGCGTTCCAGCATTCCATGGAAAAAGATTGGTTGCTGCGGATTGTTTTGTAAATAGGCTTCGATTTCTTTCTTCTCAGCTCCATCCCCAAAAATGTGCAATTCAATTTGAGTTCCCACCAGATCAAGTTGTCGGCACAATTCGTACACTCCTTGAGCAACTCCCAATAATCCAGCGTAAAATAGTTTTATCGTTGGTTCTGCTGAGGTTTGCAGTTCCAATTGCTTGACCGAATGATCGGGATAATTTCGATATAAACACCCTTGTTTATCAGGAAAAATCGAAAGGACATGATCTAAAATTTCTTGGGATTGCCCCAAAAGTAAAGTGGCTTTTTGGTAGATAAACCGCTCCATGAAAAGGGAAACTTTATGTGAAAAAGCCCCCGCTTTCAAAGCATTAAGCTCCAATGCTGCCAAGGGCCATAAATCGGATACATTTAGGATAATTTTCTTTTGTTTTAGCGCTAAAATAGCTACCGAAAGAAAAGACAACAACAAAGGAGGCGATTGCACAATCACTTTTTTGGGTGTTTTTTTAAACAGCAAATACAGCACTAAAACACTTGAAAATGAAAGGATGGACAGCAAGCGTTTGACAATATTCTTACTGTTGCTCGGATAAATCCAAAGGCGTTTCACCCGAATTCCATTTTGGTTTTCCGTAACCGAAAATTTCCCGCGGTACTCTGGAAACAATTCGCCTTTGGGATAATTTCCCAAGGGACAAAGTACGGTGACGGCATAGTTGTTTTTATATAATTGCAAGGCCATTTGCTCAATTCGATTGGCAGCGGCCCCTTTTTCTGGCGGATAATAGTTAGAGATTATGAGTATGTCTTGCATTAGTTCCTTTTTTGCCACAAAATATCGACAATACGTTCAGAAGCTTTTCCATCCCATAACTCAGGAATCCCCGCCTTTTTCATTCCGTTTTGAAGAAAAGAAGTATACGTTTCTACCAACTTTTCTACTTGTGTTCCTACCAAGTGATTGGTCCCTATAGTAATCGTTTCGGGACGTTCGGTATTGTTACGTAAGGTAAAACAAGGAATTCCAAGTACCGTAGTTTCTTCCGAAATCCCGCCGCTATCGGTAATAACGGCAAAGCTATGTGCTACCAAATACATGAAATTTAAATACCCTTGTGGTTCGATAAAAACAATATTTTGCGTATCCAATTGCCGCTCGCCCATAATTGCCTTGGTTCGGGGGTGAATGGGGAAGATGATTTTTTTTCCTTGTGCCAACGCATCAATGCCTTGCAGCAAATGCAGTAACGAATCCTCTTCATCGACGTTGGCCGGGCGGTGCAAGGTAAGCACGATATAGTTTCCTTTTTCAAGGGCGAAATCCTCCCAAAAAGAAGGTCGCTGAAAGCGGTGTTGATTTTGATATAAAGTGTCAATCATCACGTTCCCTACAAAATGAACATCATCAGGGTGCGCACCATATCGAATTAAATTTTCTGTGGCCAAGGTGGAGGTGGTAAAGAAATAATCGGTGATGCTATCGGTTACGATACGGTTGATTTCTTCAGGCATAGTCATATCACCTGAACGAATTCCCGCCTCGACATGCGTTACTTTGAGGTTCATTTTTTTGGCTACAAGCGCACAGGCCATCGTTGAATTGACATCGCCTACTACCAAAACTATATCCGTAGGATTTTCCAACAATTCTTGTTCAAAAGCCACCATTATATTGGCCGTTTGCACCGATTGGGAACCGCTTTTTACCTCGAGATTGGCATCGGGTTTGGGTATATTTAGTTCTTCAAAAAACGTATCACTGAGGTTTTTATCATAATGTTGACCCGTATGTACTAAACGATAGGTGAGGCGAATACCCTCCCGTTGTTTTTGTTCAATCGCTCGAATAATAGGAGCAATTTTAATGAAATTGGGTCGTGCACCCGCAACGATAGTTATTTTCATAATCTAATTTTTATACCCAATGGGTTTTCGATTTTCAGCCGGTTTGACTTCGTTTAATTCGTCTAAATACGAAAACACCAACTCAATATTTTTATCGTGGTTCTCCACTTTTTGTTCCAATAAATGGATTTTCTCCTGTACTTCAGAATGCTCCATAATCCATTGTCGCATTTGGGTGAATAGTCGCATGATTTGAATATTCACCGAAATAGCCAGTTCAGAATGAATCACACTCGAAAGCATGAGAATGCCATGTTCGGTAAAGGCGAAAGGGCGCTTTCGATTTCCGCCCCAACTTGAGGTCGCAAATTGCGACTTCAAAGTTTCAAATTCAACATCATTTAATTGAAACATAAAATCATCAGGAAAACGAGATAAATTTCGTTTTACCGCTTCATTTAACCGTTTTGTTTCAATTCCGTACAATTGGGCCAAATCGCGATCCAAGAGTACTTTTTGGTTTCGGATAACATAAATTTTATCCAATACCGTTTCATTTGGGCGCATAGAATTTTGCATAGGCGTTGTATTTAAAAATTATTTTGGTTTATATCAAGGAAACAAATTGCTTCAATTTCCCACTCTTGCTGCGTACTAAGGTCTCTTTTCGGGAAAAATGAAAAGTCAGTCCCGACTCCAAATAGGTTTCAATGGCCTGTTCAATCGCCTTAATTTGTGGCACAGTCAAGGCAATTCGACTCACATATTCGATTTCAAAAGTATCTATTTTGGTTTGTTTTATCACAAATTCTTGCACATTTCCATCGTCTTCAATGATACTTTTGGTCACATAGTAAAATGTGAGTCCCGGCGATTTTTTACCGCTTGGCAATACCGCAATATCATTGGTGCGGCCAATGAGTTTATGGAGAATGGGTTTTTGCAACGTGCTTTTTTCATCCAAAATACCAAGATCACCGATATCATACCGAATAAACGGATGGGCTTTGTTGTATAACGAAGTAATCACAACACGCCCCTCTTGACCGTTTGGCACCGGATTATCCTGTTCATCCAAAATCTCCACAAACAAAGTTTCCGCATTCACTTGCCATTCGCCGTCAGGATTTTGAAAGGCAATCAAATCCAATTCCGAGGCACCATATTCGTTGATAATCGGAATCCCAAATTGATTTTCTAAAAGGATTTTATCTTCAGGGAACAACATTTCTGAGGTTACGACACAGCATTTTAAGGTTGGACAAACGTCTTTTAAAACGATGTTTTTTTGCTGCAAAAACTTGGCAAACAATACAATCGAACTCGTGTATCCATTGATGTTGTCAAATTTTTTTCGGCGAAATGTGGCCAACACTTCCTCCAGCACTTTGTCGGACAAATCAAAAATGGGAAAACGATACCGACCGCTTATGAAATCCTTCAGCCGTTCTTTTGCATACCCCATGGTGTCTAGCGGAATACCATAAAATCGCGCTTGATAAGAGGTGTTAAAATCAATGCCAAACTGCCCAAACTGCGTAATGATATTGGCCCAAGTGAGGGCGTGGGAAAATTTATCTTTGGCAAAAATAAACGGATCGCCACTCGACCCTGAGGTTTTATTGACATATACATTTTTTACAGTGTAGCCTTCGGAAAGGCGCTGGTCCAAAGGTTGCTGAAAATGTTTTTTAGTCATAATCGGCAGTGACAACCAATAGGCACTATTTTTTTGGGACACCAATTGTTGGTACAACGGATTGTTTTGCACATGGTGCGCTACGATGGCTTGTCGCTGAGTCGAAAGGTAGTCGGCAAATTTTTCAGGGGAAAGATTTCGAATTTCAGTATACTGCTTTTTAGCTTCCTTCATGGGAAAGCCTTGAATTTGCAATGAAAAATCAAACAGTCGAAACACCCGATTCATTTTTTTCAAAAGTAATAAATTCAACGCATGCCTGTGCGAAACTTTTTAAAAGATTGCCTTTTGCAAACGTCAAAAACACCCTATTTTTGCACTACAACGATTTTCGATTTTTGATTTCGAAATAACACAACACAACATGACAATTTTACTTCTTGGATCCGGTGGGAGAGAACATGCTCTTGCTTGGAAAATGCTTCAAAGTTCGCACTGTTCACAATTATTCGTAGCGCCTGGTAATGCAGGAACTGCCGCGATTGCCACGAATGTTGACTTAAACCCGAATGATTTTCCCGCGTTGAAACAATTTTGTTTGGAGCACCAAGTAGGTATGGTGGTCGTTGGACCCGAAGATCCTTTGGTGAATGGCGTCTATGATTTTTTTAAAAATGATTCTCAGTTGAATGCCATTCCCGTGATTGGACCCTCCAAAGAAGGGGCACAATTGGAAGGCAGTAAAGAATATGCGAAACAGTTTTTAGTTCGACACCATATTCCCACGGCGCGCTATGAAAGTTTTACCCCAGCAACCGTCGAACAAGGATGTTCATTTTTGGAAACCCTTGCGCCGCCCTATGTGTTGAAAGCTGATGGATTGGCCGCTGGGAAAGGCGTTTTAATTCTCTCGAATTTGGAAGAAGCCAAAACGGAATTGCGGAATATGTTGGTACACGCCAAGTTTGGTTCGGCCAGTGCAAAAGTGGTTATTGAAGAGTTTTTAAGCGGGATTGAGTTGAGTTGTTTTGTGTTGACGGATGGAAAAAGTTACAAAATTCTACCCACCGCCAAAGACTACAAACGCATAGGAGAGGGCGATACCGGCTTGAATACCGGTGGAATGGGAGCGGTTTCTCCGGTGCCTTTTGCTGATGCTGCTTTTATGGAAAAAGTGGAGACGCGCATTGTAAAACCCACGATTGCGGGATTACAACAAGAAAATATTGAATACAAAGGATTTGTGTTTATCGGATTAATTAAGGTGGGCGACGATCCTTTTGTGATAGAATACAATGTTCGCATGGGCGATCCCGAAACCGAAGTGGTGATGCCGCGCTTACAGTCGGATTTAGTTGCGATATTTAAAGCGGTTGCCGAACAGAAGTTGGACGAATTTACCCTTGAAATCGATTCGCGAAGTGCTACTACTATTATGGTTGTTTCGGGCGGCTATCCGGAAGATTATGAAAAAGGAAAAACGATTAGCGGTTTAGAACAGGTCAACGATTCAATCGTGTTTCATGCCGGAACAAAATTGCAAGAGGGCCAAGTTGTTTCCCATGGAGGACGTGTTTTGGCGGTAACCTCGTATGGCGATACGTACCAAGAGGCCATAAAAAAATCTTACCAAAACATAGCGAAACTACATTTTGATAAGATGTATTATCGAACCGATATCGGTTTTGATTTATTTTAAAAACGAGTGAGCCGTTGTATCTTGGTTGTCTTCGTTGTTTTCTTTGTGTAAATTCAATTGTTTACACCAGTAAACTAAATAGTACCCACAGATGATGATTCCAATCCAATTTAAGAAATTGGCACCCCACCAACCCCAATAGCCTTCCAATTCCAATTGACGTAATGCATCAAGAGGTAAAAAAAGGAAATCGACAAATAGCGACTGTATAGCTTCAAAAAATGCTTTCATTTTTAAATCAAGTGTTATATTTACAAGCACAAAAGTATAAAATATCCGCATGATAACAACAATTTTTAAGAAATCTACACCCATAAATTATAGCTTGGTTGTTTTGGCTACATTAGGGTTTTATTTTTTATATCAAATTCATGTTGGGTTTCAAGGGTTGGGTTGGATTGAATACCTGCAAAAAGGGCTAATTCTATTCTTACTTTTTGCCTCTTTATTTTTGGTCAATTTTATTGTTAAAAAGAATGTGCTGACCAAAGACAGTTCCTACACCTTGTACTTTTTTCTCCTTTTTCTCCTTTTTTTTCCTGAATTGTGGAACAATGTCCGGTTGATGTTGGCCAACTTTTTTGTACTGTTGGCGTTGCGGCGGTTGATTTCCTTGCAAACTCTAAAAGCGCCAAAGGAGAAAATATTTGATGCTTGTTTGTGGATTTTTATCGCGAGTTTATTCCAATTTTGGGCACTGCTTTTTGTCGTATTGGTTTATGTTTCTATTATTTTTCACGTTTCCCGTGATTATCGCAATTGGTTGATTCCTTTTGTTGCCTTTTTTATTTTTGGTATCATCGGTATTGCTTGCTCCTTATTTTTTGATTTAAGTGCCTTGAGCCAGTATCTTGCCCAAGATAAAGTGGGCTATTCTTTGGATTATTTTACGGGACAAAACGCGCACATTGCTTTTTCGATGTTTGTCGTTGCCATTATTTTCTTTTTTATTCCCGCGGCATTGACGGTGACCAATCGCCCTTTGAACTTACAAGCTTCCTATAAAAAATTACTTTTTGCTTTGGTCTTGGGAGGCGTTCTTTTTGCGATTTCTATTCCAAAAAGCAATGAGTTGTTGGTATTTATGTTTTTTCCTTTGGCGGTTTCAGCCACTTTGATGATTGAAAATAGCACCAACAAAGTGCAGCAAGAGTTAATCCTTTGGATCACTTTAGCCTGCGGATTGTTTGCGTTTTTTAGTCAGTTATAATTTACTTCCGTAGGCCAAATCACCTGCGTCGCCCAATCCAGGGATGATGTAGTTTTTTTCATTCAATCGCTCGTCCAAGGCCGCTATCCATAAGTGACACTCTTTTGGCAAATGCTCTTCTAAGTAGGCAATTCCCTCGGGAGCCGCAATCACTACGGCAATATGAATTTCTTTCGGTTTTTGTTCCAAATGCAGTTGATTTAATACTGCCACAATGGATTGTCCGGTAGCCAACATAGGGTCAATCAAGATCAAATTTTTGTCTTGAAACGACGGGGCCGCTTGGTATTCGACCAAAATTTCAAAGGCATCATCTTGGTTGTAATGATGACGATACGCCGATACAAATCCGTTTTCAGCCTCATCAAAAAAATTCATAAACCCTTGATGTAGTGCCAGTCCCGCACGCAAAATCGAACATAAAACCACGTGATCGGCTAGTGTTGTCGTATGTTTAAGACCCAACGGTGTTTGTACCGTCACCGGTTTGTACTCTAGCGTTTTGCTCAACTCATACGCCATAATTTCACCGATACGCTCGATATTTTTTCGAAAACGCATGCTGTCTTTTTGAATGGAAATATCCCGTATTTGAGCCAAAAAATGATTCAAAATACTGTTTTGTTCGGAGATGTGGTGGATGTGCATGTGAGCGGATTTTGTCTGTCAAAGTAACGGGATAAAAACTATCTTTGCAAAAAAACTACACCTATGTTTGCTGAATTTGCTTTTCCCATTTTTGAACAATGTATTCGTGAGTATCATGTCATTAACGACGTAT
>CANHRI010000062.1 GCA_947463515.1 Flavobacteriaceae bacterium | reverse complement strand
TGCAAACCTTAACGCAAAACGGCAATACAGTAACCCTTTCTAATGGTGGAGGTTCGTTTACGTTGCCTGTGGATACGGATACTGATGGTCAAACCTTGGCGTTAAACGGGCAAGTACTTTCGATTTCCAATGGGAACTCGGTTACTCTGCCCGTCGATGGCGATTCGAATGCCACCAATGAGTTGCAATCCTTGACGCAAAACGCCAATACGGTAACCCTTTCCAACGGAGGAGGTTCGTTTACGTTACCCGTTGATACAGATGCGCAAACCTTAGCATTGAATGGTAATGTGTTGTCAATTTCCAATGGAAACACAATTACTTTACCCGCAACCCAAATCACGGCGGGAACCAATGTTACCGTAACCGGCAACGGAACGGCAGCAACGCCTTTTGTAATTAATGCGAATGATACAAGTCTATATTCAGCCAATGGAAGCATCAATCAAGCGACAACCACAGGGTTAAATCGCGTCGTGACCATGAACAATCGCAATATTTGGTTTAACTCTAACGGAAGTGGAAATAATGGAAAAATTTACATCGGAAATACCGCTACCTATCCTACCAGTACAGGAAATTATCGCTTGTATGTAGAAGGAGGTATTTTGACGGAAAAAGTTAAAGTAGCCCTACGAAGCACAGCCAATTGGGCGGATTATGTGTTTGCCGATGATTACCGTTTGATGCCTTTGAACGAAGTAGAAGCTTTTATTCAAAAAAACAAACATTTACCCGGTGTGGCCTCTGCTGAAACTTTGGCAAAAGAGGGATTGGATGTGGCCGCTATGCAAGCCAAACACATGGAGAAAATTGAAGAATTGACGTTGTATGTAATCGATCAAAATAAAACGATTGAAGCCCAGCAAGCTACACTTTCACAGCAACAAAAAGAAATCAATCAGTTGAAAGCACAATTGGAGCTTTTGATCCAAAAAATGAAATAAGATGAACAAGGTACACTATCTCCTCGGGATCAGTGCCCTGTTACTAAATATTTCATGGGGACGGGCACAAGTTCAGGAATACTTGGACGAGGAACAGCGAAGAATAACAGTGGCCGCAAGCGTTGAGCGTGAGGTTGAGCAATTCATCGAAACTAATTTTCATAAATACCGACTGTCAAAAGTAGCCTCGGCATCACTGATTGATGAGCTTCATGAGCATGAGGATTTTACCGATGAAGAGGTTGAAAAAGCTATAGTTGCAGCCAAACGTAACGAGTTGCGAAAGCTCTTTTTTACCAAATTTCCAGAAAAAACACAGTATTATCGTGCCGGGACGTTACCTGTTTCGGAAGAGCAAACCTGTGTCAATGGCGATTTTGAAAATGGAACCGCAGGCTATACTTTTTGGGCCGATTTACGTCCTCAACCCCAATCGGGAACCGCTTTTTTTCAATCGTGTGCAACGCCAACTGCGTTGACTACAACCAATGTACTCACCGCAACGACCAATAATTTTGGGTCGCGTGCTACTTTAATTGACAGCAATGCGCCCAATTACCAACAGTTTGATCCAGTGTTAGCTAGTTTTGGCGTAAATATGCCCACTTTGGCGCCCAACGGTGGCACACGGTGTATCAAATTGAACAATACGGGCGGAATGGGTTCTTCTGATTTAGCTACCGTTTCTCGCTACTTTCCAGTGATAAATGAGGCGACTTTAGATTTTAATTTCTCTTTGGTTATGGACAACCGTCCCGACCATGAGCAAGATATCCAACCTTATTTTAGAGCACGTGTTAAAGATGTTAATGGAAACATTGTCGATGAGTTTTGTATCATTGCCAATCCCAACAACTGTTTGTTTAGTCGCATCAATGTTAGTTCTCGACGTCGTATCCTTTACACAGGTTGGGTATGCGCCCGTTTGAACGTGGGAGAATTGGTGGGACAACCTGGAATTTTAGAATTGTCGGTCAGTGATTGCCAACCCTCGGCGCATTTTGGTACCGTTTATATCGACAATGTATGTGGATTTACGTGCGCTACGCCACAGTTAGGAGCATTAAATATTGACCCTATTCAATTGAATTGTCCTTCGATTACACCAGTGACTCCTATTCAAGTATGCGGAACCTACAGTCCGCCGGTCAATGCAACGCTAAGTTCCTTGGTGCTTCATGTTTTGCAAGGAAATACAATAATCGGCACAATCAATGCGCCAACACAACTCACCGCTACAACATTTTGTTTTAATCTCCCGCCGAATATTTTTGGAGCCAATCCACAAGGAGACTTTGAGTTTGATGTGGTCGCTACCTTCAATGTAACCTGTCCCGCGGGAACCTTTCAGTTTACCATACGCGATGAATCGGCGGCTATTGGACCCGATGTCACGTTTGAAAATTGTTGTTTACCAGTGCTTACCTTGGTTTCTCCAGCCGATGATACCAGTAACAATGCGCCTCCTTCTGAAAAACGAAAAGAGCGTTCCGATTGGATTCGGGCTTCCAATGTTATTCAACAAGGGAATAATGGAGTGGGGAATGGCGTAGTATACCATGCGGGTAACTTTGTAGAATTATTACCTGGATTTGAAGCAGTCACAGGAGCCCATTTTGCGGCTTATCCCGAGGGTTGTACTGGAAACTTCTTGTACCGAGACGCTCCATTAGCTCCGCCTTCCGATCGTGATGTTCCTTTGGAAGTAATTCCCGAAGATATTCATCTCATCCGCATTGGCAATGGCTTCACTTTGGTGCCCAATCCAGCGCAATCTTGGGTGGAAATAGCGGTTGATGAAGGGGAATTTACGCAAATTCAAATCACAACCATCGAAGGAAAGAGTTTGATGGCACAAACGATTGCGGCTTCCCAACGCCATCGCTTGGATGTACAAGCCTATCCCAATGGAATCTACATGGTGAGTATTGTACTTGCCGATGGAACCGTAATTGCTGAGAAATTGGTGAAAAATTAAAACTTGTTCACAATACTAGAAAAGCTTCGTCAATCGGCGGAGCTTTTTTATATTTGTAGAAAGCCAACAACAAAATTTATGCTACCATTACATATCACCAACGAAACTTCGCGGTTACGTGCAGTAGTGTTGGGAACCGCGGTGAGTAACGGACCCACGCCGACGGCTGAAGAAGCTTATGATCCGAAGTCGCTGGAACACATTTTGGCGGGAACCTATCCTGTAGAAGCCGATATGGTTCGTGAGATGGACGCTTTTCATGACGTGTTTAAAAAATACGATGTTCAGGTTTTTCGTCCAGAAATTATCGAGAATTACAATCAAATTTTTTCGCGGGATATCGGATTTGTCATTGAAGATACGTTTATCAAAGCCAATATTCTCCCCGATCGTGAACGGGAATTGGAGGCGATTCAGTACGTCATTGATCAAATCAATCCAGCGAAAGTGCAACGTCCCCCAGAGGAAGTTCATATCGAAGGCGGTGACGTGATGCCTTGGAACGACTATGTTTTTATAGGGACCTACAAAGGCTCGGATTATAAAGACTACATTACCGCTCGAACCAATATGGAAGGGGTGGCGTATATCAAAAGTTTGTTTCCGAATAAGATTGTCAAAGAATTTGATTTGGTCAAATCTAAATTGGAAGCCCGCGACAACGCCTTGCATTTGGATTGTTGTTTTCAACCAGTGGGAAAAGACAAAGGCATCATTTACAAAAGTGGTTTTCGGGAAGAAGCCGATTATGTTTTTCTCTTGAATTTGTTTGGAAAAGAAAATTTATTCCACATTACCCGCGATGAAATGTACCATATGAATTCGAATGTATTTTCGATTGCCGAAGATGTCGTGGTTTCAGAGCGTAATTTCACCCGTTTAAATACCTGGTTGCGCAGCAAGGGCTTTACGGTGGAAGAAATTCCCTATGCCGAAATTGCCAAGCAAGAAGGGTTGTTGCGCTGTTCGACGCTCCCTTTAATCCGGGATTGATTTTCGGAGCATTGCCGCGTGAGGGATAGGAGCTAGGTGCCGTGCACCGTGGATAGCCCGGCCCGGAGGGCACGCACAAAAAGATATGAATTATGAATTATGAATTGGGGAAACCTTTAGACTAGAGATATGAATCAAACGACGAATGCTATTTTAATGATCCGTCCGGTGGCGTTTCGGATGAACGAACAGACTGCGGTCAACAATTATTATCAAAAGGTTTTGGATGGCTTATCGCCTGAAACGGTCAATGCGAAAGCGCAGCAGGAGTTTGATGCGTTTGTGCAAAAATTGCGCCTTGTGGGCGTGGATGTTACGGTGGTTGACGATTCGTTGGAACCCAATACGCCCGACAGTATTTTTCCGAACAACTGGATTTCGTTTCACGAAACGGGCGATGTGGTGTTGTACCCCATGTTTGCTGAAAACCGACGTGCCGAGCGCCGGGAAGACATTTTGGATTTGCTAGAAGACAAAGGTTTTGTAGTCAATGACATCATGGATTACACTTCGGCGGAAGCGGACAATATTTTTTTGGAAGGTACGGGGAGTTTGTTGCTCGACCGTCAAAATGGCAAAGCGTATTGTGCCTTGTCGCCGCGTGCGGATGAGGAGTTGATGATTGAGTTTTGTGAAGATTTTGAGTACACGCCCGTTATTTTTGAAGCGTTTCAAACGGTGGGGGGTGAGCGAAAACTCATTTACCACACCAATGTGATGATGTGTATTGGCGATACATTTGCGGTGATTTGCGCCGACTCTATTGACGATAAAAAAGAGCGTAAAATGGTTTTGGACTCCTTGCGAAGCGATGAGAAAGACATCATTTTGATTACTGAAGATCAGGTCAATAATTTTGCAGGGAATATGTTGGAAGTGAAAGGATCGGAGGGGAAACGCTATTTGGTGATGAGTTCGTCGGCCTACCATGCGTTGACCAAAAAGCAAATTGCCCAAATTGAACAACATGTTGCCATTTTGCATTCGAGTTTGGATACCATTGAAGCTTGTGGCGGCGGAAGTGCCCGTTGTATGATGGCGGAAGTATTTTTGCCCAAGAAATAACCGAGCTATTTTTGTAAAAAATCCCAAGTATGATATTGGTGCTTGGGATTTTTTTTCTAGGAAGTATTAGAAACTAGATCTCCTCAATGATACTAAGAACAGCACTGATAATGTATTGAATTCCAATAGCAATAGTCAAGAAGCCAATAATACGGGAAATGGCAACAATTCCGGAAGCCCCCAGATATTTAGCTAAATAATGGGCACTGCGTAAAATGATAAAAATAAGCATGGCTACCGCAATTATCGCTAGACTTGAAATGATAATGTCGTTGGTACTATTGTGTTCTTGATAATAGGCAATTAGAAGGGAAATGGAACCGGGTCCCGCCAACATGGGCATGGCAAGCGGTGTCAGGGCAATGCTGTTGCGTTGTTGTGCTTCTTCTTCGGCTTTTTTATCCAATCCTTTGTTGCGGCTAAACTTCCCATTCAAAAGTCCAAATCCTGAACTGGCAATAATGATGCCGCCTGCAATGCGCAATGCCGGAATGGTAATGCCGAAAAAAGTAAGTACATATTGCCCAATAAAATAGGAGATGACCAATATTAACAACACATTGATGGCGGTCCAAAAGGAAACTTTTGAGCGTTCGGCTTTGGTGTAATCTTGGGTAAGTCCCACAAAAATCGGCACGGTTCCAATAGGATTTAATACCGAAAACAAGGCCGCTAAAAGAAAGATAAAATCGTTCATAAGGCAAAGGTAGGGGATTGGGGGTTTCGTTGTATTTTTGTTGGGTAAAATAATCGTTACTTATGAAAACCTTAGTCTTAGGAGCCTCTAACAACCCCGATCGGTACAGTTATCAAGCGTTAATGCGTTTGCAAAAACACAAGCATGAAGTGGTCGCTATCGGTAGTAAAGCCACTGTGGTCGAGGGGATTTCTATTCAGGTAGGTTTACCCGAAATAGAGGGTGTTGATACAGTTACTTTGTACTTAAATCCCACACACCAAGCCGCCTATTACGATTATATTATCGGGTTGCATCCACGACGAGTTATTTTCAATCCGGGAACGGAAAATCCAGCGTTTTATGCCCTTTTGACTTCGTATAGAATTCAAATCGAAGTGGCCTGTACGTTGGTTTTATTAGCTACCCATCAATATTAGAAACGGGTTTGTCCTACGGCAGGTTTACTGATAAAAAGTAAGCCAACAAACGTCAACAAACCATTGACAATAATGAGTTCGTTGTCAAACTGGTATGCGCCAAATAGCTCTTTCGCATAGGTTGTCATCCCCCAACATAGCAATGGTGCCATCATGCAAACGAGAGGTACCCAGCGATCGTTGACGGTTTTCGTTTTCATAAATAATCCAAATCCATAAAGTCCCAAAAGCGGTCCGTAGGTATAACTGGCCACTTTAAAAATCATTTTGACCACCGATTCGTCGTTGAGTATATTGAAAAGAACAATCACCAAAAACATTAGGAATGAAAAGCCGAGATGTACTTGGTGTCGAATGCGAACTTGTTTTTGAGGGGAATGTTGATTTTCGGCCTTGTCCATGTGTAGGAAATCGACACAGAAAGAGGTAGTTAATGCAGTTAATGCACTATCGGTAGTGGCAAAAGTTGCCGCGGTTAAGCCTAACAAAAAGGTGATAGCGGGAATGATTTCTAGGTGATGAAAAGCAATTTCGGGAAAGAGTAAATCGGTACGGGGCACCTCATTCACGGTGGGAATTGCGATATTGTTTTGCGCCGCATACAGATATAACAAGGCCCCTACACTTAAGAAAAACATGTTGATGAGTACAAAAATTCCCGTAAACGTAAACATGTTTTTTTGGGCCTCTTGAATGGTGGCACAGCTCAAGTTTTTCTGCATCAAGTCCTGATCCAAGCCCACCATAGCAATAGTTACGAAGATTCCGCCGAGGAGTTGTTTCCAAAAGAAATGCCCTTTTAGGTAATCTTCATAAAAAAAGATTTGCGAATAGCTGCTGTTTTTTACGGCTTCAAAGGCTTGGGTGGGACTGTAATTCAGGCTGCTGCAAATGAAGTAAATGGTTAAAAAAACGGAAGTTACGAGGAAGAATGTTTGTAGGGTATCGGTAATGATAATTGTTTTTAATCCTCCGCGATACGTGTAGGCGAAAATGAGTCCGAGCGATATCAAAACAGTCGCTGCAAACGGTATATGAAACGCGTCAAACACATAGCGTTGCAACACCAAAACGACCAAATACAGTCGAAATGCCGATCCAATCGTGCGACTGATTAAAAAAATGCTGGCTGCTGTTTTATAACTGACCACCCCTAAACGCTGTTCGATATAACTGTAAATAGAGGTAAGATTCATGCGGTAATACAGCGGAAGAAGTACGGTAGCAATAAGGATAAATCCTAGGGCATTACCGAGCACAAATTGAAAGTAAGAAAACTGATTTTCGGGATTGCCAACGGCGCCGGGGACCGAAATAAAGGTTACGCCTGAGAGTGCTGTACCAATCATTCCGAAGGCCACGAGGTACCATTTGGAGTTTTTATTGGCTTTAAAAAAAGTGTCGTTGTCGCTGCTTTTTTTTCCAATGCGAAAGGCAATGAATAATAACAATCCAAAATACACAAGGATGATGGAAAGAATGAGGGTTGGACTCATGTTATAATTTTTTAAAAAGCGAAAAATACAAAAATATTGATGCCTTTTTCAAATTATGTACTTTTGTGGTATGGAATTTTCATCAAAGTTATTGGAGCAAGCGGTCAATGAAATGGCGCAATTGCCTGGGATAGGGAAACGAACAGCGTTGCGATTGGTATTGCATTTGTTGCGACAGCCCCAGGAGCAAACCCGATTTTTGACCGAGGCTTTGACACAAATGCGGGAGCAGATGAAATTTTGTTCGAGTTGCCATACCCTTTCGGATGTTGAGGTATGTTCGATTTGCAGTAATCCTTCGCGGAATCCGCACATCATTTGTGTGGTGGAAGATGTACGCGATGTCATGGCGATTGAAAATACCCAGCAATTTAAAGGGATTTACCATGTGTTGGGAGGTAAAATTTCCCCTATTGATGGGATTGGCCCGAGTCAGTTACACATTGCTTCCTTGGTCGAAAAAGTAAAGACAGCTCCTGTAGAAGAAGTGATTTTTGCTTTGAGTTCCACGATGGAAGGCGATACGACCAATTTTTATATTTACAAACAAATCCAAAATACGGGTGTAAAAACTTCGACTATTGCCCGTGGAATAGCGGTAGGCGATGAGTTGGAATATGCCGATGAAGTTACGCTGGGGCGCAGTATTTTACACCGTATTCCTTTTGAAAATTCCCTCAAAAATAATTAGAGATTTCCCTATCGAGTCTTTTGATTTTACGATTGAAAAACTATCTTTGTTGGCTAAAACAAAGTAGATGAAAACCAAAATACTGTCGTTTTCCATAGTATTGTTGTTCCTTGTTACCGCTTGTGTTCCCACACAGGACCTAATATACCTTCAAGACAAAAAAAATACTTCTACACCCGCTGGACAATCGGTTACTCCGAGCAACAAGCCTTACCGTTTGCAGGTAAATGATGTAGTTTCGGTGCAAATCAAAGCTTTGGTTGATGAGCGTTTGTTGGAAATTTTCAATACCGCCCCACAAAATCAAGCGGGTCAAACGGTTGAAACGCTTTATTTTAATGGCTACACAGTCGATGATCACGGAAACATTCGTATTCCGATTTTGGGTGAAGTTAATGTTTTAGGTTATACGGTAGAGGAAGCACGCGCCAAAATTGAAACCCAATTGTTAGCGGATTATTTCAAAAAAGAAGCCCAATTGTTTGTAAATGTTAAGCTTGCCGGATTCCGTTACACCGTTAATGGTGAGGTCAATAATCCCGGTTCGAAAGTCTTGTATCAAGATCGTGTGAATGTGTTGGAAGCCTTGGCCAATTCAGGTGATATTACCATGACGGGTGATCGAAAAGAGGTGAAAGTTATTCGTCAGTTTCCGCATGGTTTGGAGACGTTCAGCATTGATTTGACCGATGCTGCGGCAGTACATTCTCCTGCTTTTTACTTGCAACCCAACGATTACATCTACGTCAAACCCTTGAAACAAAAATCATGGGGATTTGGAGGCACCGGTCGCGAGACTTTGACTGTATTGATTACTGCGGCTTCCATGTTGTTGACGCTCACGCTGTTATTACGCAATTAAACGACATTCCATGCTTGACATCAAAGATTTTTCCTTTTTTGAAAAACAAAACAGCTTCGATTTCAAAGCTTTCCTAATTAAGACAGGAAGTTATTGGAAGTGGTTTTTATTTGGATTGGGTTTCGCCTTATTTGTGGCGCATCAAATCAATATCCGTAAACAGAAAATCTATGCTTTAGAAGCCACGTTGGCAGTGAAGGAACAAGAGAATCCACTGTTTATGAGCAACACCAATTTGATTTTCAATTGGGGTGGTACTTCCGACCAGGTGCAGCGTATTGCGAGTACCTTGAAATCCCGTTCCCACAACGAATTGGTGGTTGACAAACTAGGGTTTTATATTGATTATCTTCAAGAAGATAAATATTATCAAAAAGACGTCTACGGTTCAGCACCTTTTGAAGTGAAATTGGACAAAACCAAAAACCAACTTTTAGGGATTCCCATTGAGATTCATTTTGTGTCACCAACTGACTATGAAATCAATATTGCGGTAAAGGCCAATTCGGTTCCGGTTATCAACTACAACACCAACATTATTGATGCGCAAGCCGTTCGTTCGGGCGATTTTCGTAAGCGTTGCAAAGTGGGACAGCCACTTCGGTTGCCGTTCCTAAATTGGACGTTGGACATCAAAGGAATGCCCGGAAATTACACGGGACAGAAGTTCATTATTCGGATGAATTCTTTTGATAATGTAGTCAGTATGTACCGAAATGTTCGTGTGGTTATCGATGAAAAAGCAGGGTCGATTATTCGTATTTCGCTTCAAGGAACCAACAAAGCACGCATTGTGGATTACTTGAACGAAAGTGTTCAAATGTTGAAAAAGAAACAACTGGAAAGTAAAAACTTGTTTGCCGAGAACACCATTAAGTACATTGATACTACCTTGGCTTTGATGGAGGATAATTTGAAATCGGCTAATAATGATTTGAAAGATTTTAGCAAAGGGCGCAATGTAGTGGAGATTGAAAAACGAGGCGAAACCTATCAAGCTCAAATTCAAGATTTAGATTTGATTAAAGACGGAATTGACCGTAAAATCAACTACTACAATGTATTGAACAATTATTTGCGCAATAGCAACGATTATTCCAAGTTGCCTGCTCCTTCGGTAGCCGGTATTGACGACCCCAATATCATCAAAAATGTAGCGCAACTCATTGACTTGTCGGTACGCCGTTCGGAGATGACGTACTCCGTAAAAAGTGCTTTGATGTACAACAATATTGACAACGAAATTTCAGCAGTGAAGCGGGTTTTATTGGAAAATATTGTGGCCGCCAAATCGGCAATTCAATACGAAGCAGCACAGGTGAACCGTAAAATTCGAGAGTCGGAAAATAAGATAGAAAGTCTCCCCGAGGACAGTCAAGATTATTTGCGAATCACCCGTAAGTTCAATTTGAGCAATAGTGTTATCGATGCCTATTTACAAAAACGCAATGAAGCGCAAATTGTAAAAGCAGCCAATTTATCGGATGTGGAGTTTATCGATCCCGCCAAAGACATTGGAGGAGGATTGATTGGGCCACGCACGGGAGTCAACTATGTGATTGCTATTTTTGCGGGTCTATTGATTCCATTGTTGGTGGTATTCTTGATTTTCTTCATCAACAATTCCATCCAAAATGCCGAGGATATTAGCTCTTTGACCAATATCCCCTTAATTGGGGTGATTGGTGTGAAATACACCTCTTCAAATTTAGCCGTTTTTGAAAAACCCAAATCGGCACTCTCGGAATCTTTTAGGGCACTCCGTTCTTCGCTTCAATTTTTATACAAAAAGCAGAAGAAAGAGGGCAGTAAGACCTTGATGTTAACCTCTTCGGTTTCAGGAGAAGGAAAAACTTTTTGTTCCATCAATATCGCAACCGTATTTGCCATTAGTGAGAAAAAAACGGTTATTGTCGGATTGGATTTGCGTAAGCCTAAAATTTTTGACGATTTTAATTTAAAAAATAAAATAGGGGTCGTCAACTATTTAATTGGTCAAAATTCACTCGATGAAATTATTCAAAGTACCAAGATTCCGTATTTGGATGTGATTACTTCGGGGCCAATTCCGCCCAATCCTTCGGAGTTGATTATGGGAGAGACCATGCGGGAGTTTATGGAAGAATTGAAGCGTCGCTATGATTATGTGATTTTGGATACGCCTCCCGTTGGATTAGTCACCGATGCAGTAGAATTGGCACCTTTTGCCGATGTGACCTTATATATTATGCGTCAAAATTTCACCAAAAAAGAGATGGTACAACTCATTAATACTCGTGTGCAACGCGATGAATTGTCAAATGTGAGTATTGTTTTAAATGGTTTTGAAAATAAAGCGCGTTACGGTACAGGGTATGGATACGGGTATGGGTATGGATATGGCAATTACGCCAACGGTTATCACGAAGATGATCGTCCCAAAAACCTATTTGAAAAAATAAAAGAGAAGCTGTTTAAGCGTAAAAAATAACTCAGCAATTCTATGCAAACCCTTGTCATTACCGGTGCGGCCGGATTTATCGGTTCCAACTTGACTGCTCACTTTTTAGAGCAAGGCTTTCACGTGGTGGGTTTGGATAACTTTGCTACCGGTCATCGACGCAATATAGAGCCGATTTTATCTCATCCACAGTTTACGTTTCATGAAGGGGATATTCGCGATTTAGAAACGTGTCATCGTGTAACGAAAGGGGCAACCTATGTTTTACACCAAGCTGCTTTGGGTTCGGTTCCCCGTTCCATCAATGACCCGATAACCTCCAATGAAGTTAATGTATCTGGTTTTTTGAATATGTTGGTGGCGTCTCGCGATGCAGGGGTGAAACGCTTTGTGTATGCAGCGAGTTCGTCGACCTACGGCGATTCGGCATCCTTACCGAAAGTGGAAGATGTGATTGGTAAACCCTTGTCGCCTTATGCGATTACCAAGTATGTCAACGAATTGTATGCGTCGATTTTTTCCTCAACCTATGGGTTGGAAACCATCGGGTTGCGTTATTTCAATGTTTTTGGACGGCGACAAGATCCTGATGGAGCTTATGCAGCGGTGATTCCGAAATTTGTCAAGTTATTGATGCAAAAACAATCACCGGTGATTAATGGTGATGGCACGTATTCTCGTGATTTTACCTATATTGATAATGTAATACAAATGAATGCTTTGGCATTGTCGGCGAACCAACCCGAAGCGCTGAATACGGTGTACAATACCGCGGTTGGCGATCAAATTTCGCTCAATGAAATGGTTCATTTACTCAAAAAATATTTATCCCATTACGATGCTTCCATTGCTGAAGTTCCTATCGTATACGGACCCCAGCGCGTAGGCGATATACCGCATTCCAAGGCGAGTATTGCTAAAGCGCAAGAATTGTTAGGCTATCAACCCCAATACAACTTTGCGGCAGGTTTAGAAGAAGCTGTAGCATGGTATTGGGATAATTTAAAATAAATACATATGAAAATATCTCATATCTGTTGTATAGGAGCGGGTTACGTAGGTGGCCCAACGATGGCAGTTATTGCCAATAAATGTCCGCATATCAAAGTGACCGTTGTCGATTTAAATGCAGAACGCATTGCCCGTTGGAACGATGATAATGTTGACAATATTCCGGTGTACGAACCTGGATTGAGTGCTGTTGTCGCGGAATCACGAGGGAAGAACTTATTTTTCTCTACCGAAGTCGACAAAGCCATTGATGAAGCGCAAATGATCTTCATTTCAGTTAATACGCCGACTAAAACTTATGGAACAGGTAAAGGAATGGCCGCCGATTTGAAGTACATCGAATTGTGTGCCCGACAAATTGCGCGCGTCGCGACTACCGATAAAATTGTGGTCGAAAAATCAACCTTGCCGGTTCGAACTGC
>CANHRI010000061.1 GCA_947463515.1 Flavobacteriaceae bacterium | reverse complement strand
GAAGCGGTCAATCAATTGCTCGATCAATGGCACAAAGATGCGGCTACGGCCAATTTCAATGCTTATTTTGCTGCAATGGATGAATCGTCGGTTTTTATCGGTACCGACGCTACTGAAAATTGGGATAAGCAAGCCTTTCAAGCGTTTGCCAAACCCTATTTCGATCGGGGGAAAGCCTGGAACTTTACCGCTTTGGAGCGCCATATCTATTTTTCAGCCGATGGGAAAATGGCCTGGTTTGACGAATTGCTTAACACCCAAATGAAGATTTGTCGCGGAAGTGGGGTGCTGATTTTAACTTCTCAAGGTTGGAAAATCAAGCATTACGTCTTGTCTATGACCATTCCCAACGATACCACCGATGCCGTGATCAAAATTAAAGCGCCTCTGGAAGACCCCCTGATTCAGCAGCTTTCCAAAAAATAAGAGTTCCTTCGGGAACTTTTTTTATGGGTATACATCCAAGGATTATTTTTCTCCGTATATGAAAGGGTAAACAAAAACAAAACCCCATGAAACGGAAAAAAGTAAAAGTGATTTTAGGTTAGCTATTCGGCACCTTCTTACTCTTCTTTATCATTTTGGTGGCCCATATTGCCACTGCCAAGCCTGTCGAAAATGCGCATATTCAAGTGAGCCGCATCGATTTTGAACAGCCGATAGACAGCGCCCTAGCCACCACCGTGACGCAACAGCTTCGTGCGATACCGGGCGTGAAAAACGATGTCATTGTAAAAAACAATGTGGTGGTCTACTTTCACGACAATACGGTCGCCAACAGCCAACAGGTTTTTGACCAATTGATGCAAAAAGGAACCTACAACGCCCAACGGTTTGTGGTCCCCGCCTAATTGGCCAATGCTCAAGCCTGTCCCGTGATCAAGAAAGATAGTTGGAGTTACCGCTTCTCTTCTTTTGTGCAAGGAATCTTTAATTAATCTAATATACGTGCCTATGAAAATGTTAAAACGAACCGCATTCGCAGCGGTAATGCTTCTAGCCGTAGCTTTCACTTCGTGCAACAACGATGATGACAACAGCGCACCAGCCAAACCCTCCATCTATGCGCGATTGGGTGGCACTACCCTGGTCAATGATCCCGATAATCCGGGACAAATGATCGAACAAGGGCGTCTGAGTTACCGCAAAGTGGTCAATACTACGGTAGGATTGATCGTCGCCGATATTCAAGCGGGGGCATCAGGGAATTTGAGTGCCCATTTTGCACCCGTTTTGGCCGAGGTAGGCGCCGGGAACACCACCAACTTGGCAATTCTTGTTGACAACCTCACCGACTTTTTCTCGTTCAACACGGGAGGAACCAATGCGGTCAATACCTACACGGGACTCAATATGGTCGATGCGCACAATCCTGCGACTAACCCCCGTATGGGCGTAAAATCAACCAATGCCGATTACACCAAATTTGTCGGGTATGTAGGCGCTGCCGCACAACAAAACGGCGTAGCAGCCAATACCGAATTGTATACCGATATCGTTGCGGTATTGGAATCCCTAAGAGCGCCTATTGTTCAACAATAGTAGTTTTTGTTTAGAGTGAAGAGGCCTCCCATGGGAGGCCTTTTTAATGCGTATTATTTTCGTAAGTTGTCCAACATCACTTGCGTCATGCTTGCAAGGTCGTAACGGTGGTTCCAACCCCAATCGGTGCGTGCACGCGAGTCGTCAATCGACGCTGGCCACGAATCGGCAATCTTTTGCCGGAAGTCGGGGTTGTACGAAATCGTAAAATCGGGAATATGCTTGGTGATTTCGGCGGCAATTTCGGCGGGGGTAAAACTAATCCCGGCGAGATTGTAGGAGGAACGAATTTTGATTGCCTCCGCGTCGGCTTGCATGATTTTTATCGTCGCGCGAATGGCATCTTCCATATACATCATCGGCAATTTGGAATCGTCGCGTAAGAAACATTCGTAATTCCCGTCTTCCAAGGCTTTGTGGTAAATGTCTACGGCATAATCGGTCGTGCCGCCGCCCGGTTCAGAAGTCCAACTAATCAACCCCGGATACCGAATACTGCGCACATCAACGCCATATTGGTGGTGGTAGTATTCGCACCAGCGTTCGCCCGTTTGTTTCGAAATGCCATACACCGTGGTCGGTTCCATAATGGTGTATTGAGGCGTGTTTTCTCTCGGTGTCGTGGGGCCAAATACCGCAATACTGGAGGGCCAGAAGATTTTCTTGATTTTTCCGGCTTTCGCCAAATTCAACACGTGAAACAAGGAATTCATGTTCAAATCCCAGGCAAAAGCAGGATTCTTCTCTGCCGTAGCCGACAAAAGAGCCGCCATCAAATACACATCGGTAATTTGGTATTTTTCAATCAAATGTTCAATCTGATTGTAGTCGAGTGCATTGACGACTTCAAAAATTCCCGTATTGACAATGTCGTTGTTGAGTTTGCGAATATCAGAAGCGACCACATTCTCAACCCCATACTGCAATCGGAGTTGTGTGGTCAACTCGGTGCCTATTTGCCCACAGGCCCCGATGATTAAAATTTTAGTAGTCATGTAGTGGTTTGTTTGTAGGGCAAAGATAGGGGAATGTGTTGAAAGTCGCAGTTTTCAGTGATTAGAAAGTGTATGGAGTGGATGGGTGTAGAAGTGTATGGAGTGGAAGTGTTTAGAAGTGTAAAGAGTGGATGGGTTTAATAAGTGTAATACCGTTAGTTTATTTATACGTGAAAAGGACAATTCATTTTCAAATTTTCAAATCATTACATTTTCAAATCAAAATCACACCTTCTCCCCATGTTGCGAAAGGTCCAGTCCCAGTTGTTCCGATTCTTGGCTTACGCGAATTGGGATTAGGAAGTTGGTGAATTTAAAGAGGAGGTAAGCCCCGCCGAAGGTAAAGGCCGAAACCAATACCAAGGCCATCATGTGGTGACCAAAAACCGACCAACCGCCGTGGACGAGGCTAGCGTTTTCCCCCTGCGCGAAAAGGGCGGTGAGAATCATTCCCATAATTCCGCCCACTCCGTGACAGGCAAACACATCTAGGGTATCGTCAATTTGTTGTAAGCGTTTCCAGTACACCATGGTGTTGGACACCAAAGCGGTAATAAAACCAAAGAAGATGCTTTGCGGCACGGTCACATAGCCCGCCGAAGGGGTGATGGCTACGAGTCCGACCACAGCGCCAATACACGCGCCGAGGGCCGAAACTTTACGTCCGTTCAATCGGTCAAAGAACACCCAAGTCAGCATCGCGGCTGCCGAAGCAATTGTGGTGGTTGCAAAGGCGAGTGCGGCGGTAGCGTTGGCGGCGAGCGCAGAGCCCGCATTGAATCCAAACCAGCCAAACCACAGGAGTCCGGTGCCGAGGAGCACAAACGGAATATTGGTTGGAATATGTTCGTTGTTTTGTCGTTTTCCGAGCACGATAACCCCTGCCAGTGCGGCAAACCCGGCGCTCATGTGAACGACAGTGCCGCCGGCAAAATCCTTCACACCGAAATACCCGCCGAGTAGGCCGTGAGGGTGCCAAATCATGTGGCATAACGGTGCGTAGATGAGTAGGGTAAACAAACTAATAAACAATAAAAACGAAATAAAACGGATGCGTTCGGCCAATGCGCCGGTAATGATTGCGGGGGTGATGACCGCAAACTTCATTTGAAACAACGCATACAAGATAAAGGGAAGTGTACTCCCGAGGGATTTATGGGGCAAAAAGGAGACCTGATCAAAAAAAGCAAAGTCGGTGGGATTACCGATAAGGCCATAGTGTTTTCCGTTGAGGGTGATGCCGATAGGGTCGCCAAACGAGAGACTAAACCCAACCACGACCCACAGCAAACTAATGACGCCCAGGCAGATAAAACTCTTGAGCATGGTCGAGATCACGTTTTTCTTGCCGACCATCCCGCCGTAGAAAAACGAAAGCCCTGGGGTCATGAGCAGCACCAAACACGAAGAAGTAAGAATCCAAGCGATATCGGCGGTGTTGAGTTGGTCGAGTGTACCAAAGGTAGTACCCGCCACGGGATCGGTATGCGGCCAAACTAGTCCCACCACTGCCACAAGGGTAATAATGACAAAAGCCGATATCCAACGTTTTTCTAATTTCATACTTCAACCCTAATTTTGATAGGGTAAAATTACAAATTACACTATATTTTAAGTAAAACAGAGTAAAAAAACAGGGGGTATGTTTTAATTTTTGTGATTTTATTAAAAAAGAAGGTATTTTTTTACGGGGTTGTAAATACGAAAACGATTTTTGGTGACTAGTGGTTAGTGACTAGTGGTTAGTGACTAGTGACTAGTAACCTGCCTATGCCGGCAGGCAGGCTAGTGATTAGTGACCTGCTTATGCTGGCAGGCAGACTACTGATTACTGCTCACTGAACACTGCTCACTGAACACTGCCCACTGCTGACTGCTGACTGCCCACTGCTGACTGTTGACTGCTGACTGTTGACTGCTTTCTGCGCTAAACAGTGCTGTATCTTAAAGTTAGATGACATTTTGATTACCTTTAAGCTTTTATAGATTTGATTCTGTCAGGTAATTGTATAAATTATCTTCTACAGGAACATTCATTTTGAATATAAGGGTTACTACATTGACATTATTTCCATTATCATCTTTTAATGTGTCGTTTTTGAATGAAGAATCTATGGGTTGGACATCACCCATATAGTAAAAATCAGTTCCCTCATCGTTACTTTTTTTGATGAATAAAGGAAGTCTTATTTTGTTTTCACGAATTGTAATAACATCAGGACTATTAATGGTTCTTTTTGATTTTGACATCCATTGGAATTCAAATTTATTGATAAAACCATCTTCATATTTGGTAGTTCCAGAAATATCATCAGATTTATGATAATTCACAAAAATTGGACAATTAGTTATATCATTACTAATGATATATCCGCCTACATTTTGTGCAAGTGGATTTGTTTCCCAATTCAATATTCGAAACACATCTTTTCTAGAATATTTCTGATAAAGAATAAATCCATCAAAAAAGTTCTTTCTACTAAAATGTTGATTATAGTTGTACTTAGCAAATTCAATATTGTCTTTTAAAAATGTATTAAAAACATGGTTGCTTAAGCTCTTTTTAAATTCCAATGTACTTGAAATGAATGAGTCTTTAAATACGATATTTTTGATATTATATATTTTGCTTACAGGCTGCAATTTTTTATCCTTGTTCTCCGTAATAAAGTCAAAATTCAAATTTCGAATAGCAGATTCAATTGTTTCTATTGTCGGCTTGTAATCATATAGATTGCTTATTGTTTTTTGAATTTCTGTTATTGAAGTTGATTCATTTTTTATAATTAAATCTATAATTATTACCTCTTCGATTCGTTTCGCATTATTTATATCATTAGCAAAAAACTCTAGTAATTTTAGCTGTTTTAGTGTCAAGTTATGATCAAAATTCTTTACAACTAGTAATACAAAATTGAAGAACGATTTAGCGTATTTTACATATAAAAAAGGATCTCTTGAGCCGTGTTCAATAAAGTCCATCATCATTGGGTAATGGCCTAATTTGTTTTTAAGAACAATAAAATCACTTTCCAAATCTTTTTTCATTTGCATATTGGCTGAGTCAATTGCTTCAAAGATTCTTTTTTTAGTAATTTCCTCAAAATTAATCGTGGAAGCGCCAGGGATCAAGTTGCTTCCGCCTGACATTAATTTTCGAAGCGTGTCTTTATTGTACGATGAATCGCCATATAAAGCAATTGGTATTAGAAATGAGTTGGAATAATTACCAATAAAATCTATAACGGTTAAATATTCTTTATCCTCTGCTTTTCGTAATCCACGACCTAATTGCTGAACAAAAACAATTGCAGATTGTGTAGGACGAAGCATAATTACTTGATTAATACTTGGAATGTCTATACCTTCATTAAAAATATCACGAGTAAATATGTAATCTATTTTCTGTAAAGGATCATTTGATTCTAATCGAGAAATAGCTTCATTTCTTTTATCTTCAGAGTCATCTCCAGTTAATGCAATAGACTTTAAACCACGTTTATTGAATGCTTCAGCAAGTTCTCGGCATTCATCAACTCGAGAGCAGAAAACCAAGCCTCGAATAACTCCAGAGTCACATCCATAAATTTTGGATTTTTCAATAATGTGATTAATACGTTCATTTGAAGTCAAAAGTCTGAAATCAGCATTTTCCTCTAAAACGTTGCCATTAACATTTATATCGGTAACGCCATAGTAATGGAAGGGACTTAACATATCTTCGTCTAAAGCTCTGTTTAGACGAATCTCATAAGCAATATTGTAATCAAAAGATTTAAATATGTCAAAATTATCTCCTCGTTCAGGTGTTGCAGTCATCCCTAAAAGAAATTCAGGAGTAAAGTGAGTTAAGATTCGTTGGTATGTGTCAGCCCCAGCTCGATGTGTTTCATCAATTACAATGTAATCAAAGTGATTGGGTTCAAAATTATCTAAATAGGATTGTTTTGATATTGTTTGAACTGTTGCAAACAAATAATCGGCTTCATCTTTATTATTGCCAGTAAACATTCCCATTTTTTTTGTTGTTCCAAAAACCTTTTTAAAGGTTCGCATTGCAGCTTTGGCAATGTTTTCTCTGTGAACAATAAATAAAAACTTTTTAGGATTCACCTCTTGAACATCAAAAGCCGATAGAAAAGTTTTACCTGTTCCTGTAGCAGAAATCAAAATGGCTTTCTTTTTGCCTGCAGCGCGTAATCTTTTTAAGTTGCCAAGCGCTTCTTTTTGCATTGAATTAGGAACAATTTGTATCGAATCAACGTTTGCTTCTTCAAAATGTTTTTGTCGCTCTTTTCCTTTAATATAAATTGGTTCATATAGTTTTAGGAAGTTTAAATCAACTATTGTTGCATCATTAAAATCCCTTGTAAACTCTTGAATGGTATCATGGATAATTTGGCTTATTGGCGTTGCAGATATTTTAAGATTCCATTCTTTATTTGAACAAAGCGCATTTGCAGTTAAATTACTACTGCCTACAATTAAATTATAAATTGAACCTTTTTTAAATAAATAACCTTTAGAATGAAAATTACCTTGAGTGACAATACGCAACTCAATATTTTTGAATTGCATTAATTGGCGAAGAGCTTCAGGTTGAGTAAAGTTTAAATATTGAGAGACAAGGATTTTTCCCTTAATCTTTTTTCGTTCAAGTTCTAACAAACTATTTTTAATTACCGCAACTCCACTTGTAGTTACAAAGGCAACTGAAAACCAAAACTCATCACTATCTTTAAGCTCTTTAAGTTCTTTTAATAAAGAAGAAAGTACTTTTCTACCTTGAATTTTGTCATTTAATAATAACTGCGGAAGGTATTCGTATTGTGAATGTACTCCACGATCTACAAAACCTGTTTTTAAACTCTCAAATAATATTTGGTGTAAATCCATTAATGGCTTGTACTTAATTTATCAACTATAGGGATGTCAGCAGCTGCCCAATCCAATTGGTATAGCTCATCTTTTGTTAACCATTTAAAATCTAAGTGCTCATTAAGTTTTGGCTTAATCGAATCACAACTGCACAAATAACTATGCATGATAATTCTGAAATCAGGGTAGCTATGGTCTACAGTTAGGAAGTGGGTTTGAATGTGAATATTTAAATTTAATTCTTCTGAAATTTCTCGAACGAGTGCTTCCTCAGAAGTTTCATTTTCTTCAACTTTTCCCCCTGGAAATTCATACTTAAAAGCAATATAATCGAACTTACTATCATTCCTTTGAACACAAAGGATTTTGTTTTCATGTATAATTACAGCGGCAACTACTTCTACTGTTTTCATTTTATTTAATAATTACTCAAAAGTAAACAAAAGCCGTTTACAATTAATTAATTGAATTTTGTAAAATAATTTCAAGACAAACATTGCTGATTCAAAAAGTAACATCTCACCGCTACCCTCCAAACCTCTCTTTCCAAACGATACAGTTCTTTGGCGACGTTCCACCCTTGAATAAATTTTTCGTCATCTGGGGAGATGGCTTCACCGTCTAGTACGCGTGTTAAAATATCAATCCATGTGATGGTGGGGCTGGAGTAGTAGTGGGGATAGTATTTTTCTACAATTTCCCAATGTGCGGCGCTAAGTCGTGTCATATGTCGTTTATTTCATTTCTAAAAGTACAAAAAAATCCCCCCGAAGGCAAACGGAGGGAGTAGGTGTTGTGGGAGAACCCCAACCAAGCGGCGTATAATCGAATGCCTCAAAGGTCGGAGGGACGTGTTAAGCCCATGTTGTGCGTGGGTTATTGAATTATCAAAAAAATCCCCCACAGGCTGCAGGGGATTTTTTATAGTTTTCAGTCGCAGTCGCAGCCCCGAAGGGTCGGGACAGTCACAGCCTTTCACGACTTACGACTTTCACGTCTTGGTTTTTTTAATGAAGTTAGGAGAAAAAAACAGTTGAATGGTTTTTTGTACGGATAAAAGCCGTACATTTGCAAAAGCTAATTTGAAATATCGTTTTTTATTAAAATTGTTTTTAGTACATTATTTGTATTAGTAAAAGATTGAAAAACACGTATTAATTGAAGAAATAAAGCAATTCAAACGGTGTTTAGTTTAAAAGAAGTTTACATTTTTGATAATAATAAAAAATGAAAAGAGTGTATTTGAAATTACAGTTAGGTCAAAAGGACTGAAGAAAAATTGCGGTCAAAGGCGGCAAGTTTAAAGTCAAATTGACATTTATTATTTAAGTTATTATAAGTTCGTAAAGGACATATTATTCAAGGAGATTTATTATGGCAACATTATTTAATGACAGAATCGATGTTCGAATTAGCAAAGAACAAAAGGAGCTTGTTAAGTATGCGTCTGAGTTGCGAGGTTTTAAGAGTTTGTCCGAATTTGTTGTCTATTGTATTAACAAAGAGTCAAGTGATATTATTAAAGAAAATACTATTATTTTAAAAACAATTGAGGATAAAAAGATTTTTTTAGATGCACTACTTAATCCTCCAAAACCTAATGCTAAGCTTAAGAAAGCTCAAATGAATTATTCTAACTTTTATTTGAGTGATGAAAGTGACAATACAACTGTTGAATAAAAGCCATCAAAAGAGCGGTTTTGATTGTGGGAAACCACTATTAGATAATTATATTAGATCGCAAGCTAGTCAAGATGTAAAAAGAGATTTGTCTGCTTGCTATGTGTTTACAGAAGAGGGAAATACTGAAGTTTTAGGGTATTACACCTTGTCCAGTAATTCGATTGAAAGGAATTCATTTCCTGCCAATATTATTACAAGACTTCCTCCTTCTTATGGTGATTTACCAACTATATTGTTAGGTAGATTGGCATTAGATAAAAAAATGCATGGAAAAAGACTAGGTGAGTATTTACTTATTCATGCATTGAATAGATGTGTAGAGGTTTCACAAACCATTGGGGCTTTAGCTGTTGTTGTAGATCCAATTGATGAAGCAGCTGAAGAATTTTATTCGAGTTATGGATTTATCTTTTTACCTGGGTCCAAAAAGATGTTTATGGCAATTAAAACTATTGAGGAATCTATTCCTGTATTAGGAAAATAAAAAAGGAGTGTTATTTTTAACACTCCTTTTTTATTCAAGTCACAGTCTTTCACGACTTACGACTTTCTGACTTACGACTTCCCTTACCAAATCTTCACGCGTTTTTCAGGAGCAAGGTACAAGGAATCGCCGGGTTTAACGTTGAAGGCTTCATAAAATTCGGGGATGTTGCGTACCACCCCATTGATACGGAACTTAGCGGGGGAGTGCGGGTCGGCGGCAATTTGCGTGCGTAAGGCTTCGGGACGGGATTTGTCCAACCAAACCTGACCCCAACCCAAAAATACACGTTGAATGCCCGTAAAGCCGTCCAAAACAGGGGCTTCTTTGCCATTCAAACTCATTTTGTAGGCTTTCAAGGCAATGCTCAATCCGCCTAAATCGCCAATATTTTCACCCAAAGTAAAGGCGCCATTTACGTTCAAACCAGGTAAGGCTTGGAACGTATTGTATTGTTCTACCAATGCTTTTGTACGTTTGCTAAAGGCTTCCAAATCGCTTGGTTTCCACCAGTTGCGCAATTTACCATCACCGTCAAAAGTGCTGCCTTGATCGTCAAATCCGTGTCCGATTTCGTGCCCAATAACCGCTCCAATACCGCCATAATTCACCGCATCATCGGCATTCATGTCAAAGAAAGGCGGTTGTAAAATTGCCGCTGGGAACACAATTTCATTCACCGAAGGATTGTAATACGCATTGACCGTTTGCGGCGTCATGCCCCATTCAGTGCGGTCTACGGGTTTTCCTAATTTGGCCAAATTACGGTTGTATTCGTAAGTAGCACAACGCTGTAAGTTGCCGTACAAATCGTTTTTGGTAATGGTCAACGACGAATAATCACGCCATTTGTCGGGGTAGCCAATTTTAATCACAAATTTATCGACCTTTTTCAAAGCTTCTTTCTTGGTGGCTTCACTCATCCAATTCAATTTTTGGATACTTTCAGCATAGGCTTTCAATAGGTTTTTTACCAGCACGGTCATGCGCTCCTTGGCTTCGGGGGAGAAGTGTTTTTCGACATACAATTTGCCAATCATTTCTCCCAAACCACCACTTACGGTTTGTACCGCGCGCTTCCAATCGTCGCGTTGTTTTTCGGTTCCGCTCAATACTTTGCCAAAAAACTCAAAATTTTGTTGATCCAATGCAGAGGTCAACGATGTGGCTGCACCGCTCAACACCGACCATTTCAAATAGGTTTTCCATGTAGCGATAGGGGTGGCCGTGTACAATTGTGCCAATTTTTTCATGTACTCCGGTTGGGCAATGATAATCGACTGTTCTTTTGCCATTCCCGCTTTGTTGAGGTAGGTTTTAAAATCAAAACCGGGCATTAATCCCGCCAAGTCCGCCACCTTAAATGGGTTGTTGAGTTTTTGCGTATCGCGGTTTTCTTCTTTGGTAATGTGGATTTTGGCAATTTCGGTTTCCAAGGCTACAATGGTCGCTGCATCGGCTTGGGCATTGGTAAATTGCGCTAGAGTCAGCATTTTTTGGACATGCTCGGCATAGGCTTTGCGAATTTGCATCATTTCAGGAGCAGACGAAAGGTAATAATCGCGGTCGGGCAAACTCAATCCCCCTTGCCAAGTCATAATGACATTTTTGTTGGGATCTTCAAAATCCGTACTGACAAATACCCCAAAAGGAGCTGAGATCCCTTGGCGGTTGGCCTCACCTAAGTAAGCAGCGAGCGCGGCATGGTCTTGGAGTGCATCGATTTTCTTCCATTCGGGTTGAATCGGACGCAATCCTTTAGCGTCACGACCTTTACGGTCCATGTAAGAGGCGTAAAAATCGCCAATTTTTTGTTCTTCCGATCCTTCCGAACTGTTGCTTTTGGCCGCGGCTTGAATGATTTCTTTGACGTCTTTTTCCGATTTGTCCAACAAGATATCAAAAGCGCCATACGATGATTTATCGGCAGGAATCTTGGTTTTTCGGCTCCAATTTCCGTTGACATACGCATCAAAATTGTCTCCGGGTTTTACCAAGGTATCCATATTGGCTTTGGTTATTCCAGAGTGTAAGGGTTCGCTTTTCTGACATGAAGTGACCAAAGCCGCCAAAGCTAAAACCGGGAAGGTGATTTTTTTCATATATATAGTTGTTTTAGTGGGAATGACTGAATAAGTAGGTTTTAAAGAGAAATTGTTACAGGAGAGCTGCTAAGTTTCTCAACTTCTGAGAACTGCGACTGCGACTGCGACTTTTTTTTACGCTCTCGTCGATTCCCGTTCAATAATTTGAGTTTCAAGGCGCACCGTTCTGGGTTCCCGTACCCGGTTTTCTTTACGGGCGTTAATTTCTTCGAGCAACACGTTGAAGGCGGCGGCACCCATTTCGTAACTGGGTTGTTCCACCGTGCTGAGGGAGGGTGTGATGACCTGCGACATGAACCAGTTGCTAAAGCCGATGACTTTGACTTGCTGCGGAACGGGGATTTTATGTTCGTTGAAATAGGCCAAAACACCTACGGCTACAAGGTCGGTGATGCAAAAAATACCATCGACATCAGGATGTTCTTTGAGAATTTGTGCGGCAAAGGCTTTTCCTTCCTCAAACGACACCCTACTGCAGGTGTATACTAAGGAAGGATCAAAGGGGATATCGTGTTTTTCGAGTCCTTTTTTATACCCTAAAAAGCGATCGATGGCGTTTTGGGGATTGACGGGGCCGCGAATGTGCGCAATTTTTTTACACCCTTTACTAATCAAATGGGCTGTGGCATCGCAGGCTGCTTTTTGGTCGTCGATGATGACTTTGGAGCTGTTAAGTAGTTTGGAAATTTTATCAAATTGCACAAAAGGGACGTTACGTCGTAAGAGTTCTTTGAGGTGTTCGTCGTCGTTGGATTCGTTGGAAAGCGACATCACAATGCCGTCTACGCGTTTACTCAATAGGAGTTCCACCTGACTTTTTTCCATGACCACCGATTCGTTCGATTGTTGTATGATCACCAAATAGCCATGTTTTTCGGCCTCGGCAACGATACCGTCAATAACACTGGAAAAGAAATGATGCACCAATTCGGGAATAATCACTCCAATGGTGCGGGATTCTTGCATTCGCAAATTGACCGCAAACGAGTTGGGTTTGTATTGAAGCGTATCCGCAAGTTCGTGAACCGCTTTTCGCGTTTTGTCACTTACATCGGGGTAGTTTTTTAAAGCCTTGGAAACCGTAGTGATGGAGATGCCTAAGGTTTCAGCTATTTGTTTTAACGTCGCTTCTTTCATTGAAACAAATATGGTGAAAAAAAATCATTTCTAAAATCGAAAACGTTTTCGGTATTTTCGAAAACGTTTTCGATTTTTATTTCATAAAATTTTGGGAATCAAAAAACTAATTTCGAAAAGCTAATCAACAAAAATTATTAATCTATTAAAAACGTAAAAATGAAAAAAATTACGAATCTTTTGCAGAAAACGCTATGCTTTACGATGCTTTTGCTCGTGAGTCAAGCTTTTGCACAAAGTGGTGTTTTGTCGGGAACAATCACCGATACCAAGGGGAATGCCTTGATCGGTGCCAATGTTTCGGCAGGGTCCAAATCGGCCACCACAAACGAAAACGGGTCGTATACCTTAAGCGGACTGGCGGAAGGCAAAACTACGGTTACCGTTACCTTTATCGGGTACAAAACAGTGGTGCAAGAAGTGGCTATCAAAGGGGCTACAACGGCCAACATTCAAATGGAGGATGAATCCAAAAGTTTGGATGAGGTTGTCGTGACTGGGGTAGTGCGCCAACGTACCAAATTACAATCGAGTGTTTCTGTGAGTTCGGT
>CANHRI010000060.1 GCA_947463515.1 Flavobacteriaceae bacterium | reverse complement strand
CGTGGTCAGGGTCGGACAATTGGGCGCTAGCGGGTCGAAAACACGAATATAAATGGTTTGTTGGTCAAAATCGTTGTTGCAAAACGGCTGGTTGGGCGCAATCGGATTAAACCCGGTTTGCGCATCGGTAGGCGTTAAGTGGTAACTCACCTGAACATTAGGATTGGTGGTTATCTCCGGAGTCTTCGTGCCCAACACAAAAGTACACGCCACGCCATCGTTGTTGTCATCACACACTTCGTAAGGTGTGGGGGTGTTGGCAGGAGGAGAAGCAATAATTGTTATGGATTGGGTAACTGCTGTAGCACATTGTCCCGCATTTGGAGTAAACGTGTACGTATTTGAAGAATTGGGCGTATAAGGTGGTGTCCAAACACCAGAAATCCCATTATTAGAAATAGAAGGTAGTGGTGAAGAGATACCCGGACATTGATTGGGAGCTATTATAAATACAGGAATATTTGAATTATTGATTACGGTCACGGTTAATGTGGTTGTTGAAGCACATTGTCCCGCATTCGGTGTAAACGTATAGGTGGTTGTCGCCGTATTGTTGGGGGCTGGTGACCATGTTCCCGTGATTCCATTGGTAGAAGTCGTTGGTAGTGTAGGGAAAGTAGTATTAATACAAATGGGACTAATGGCCGTGAAGGTTGGGGTCACTAAAGGAGTAATCGTAATCGAGAGCGTAGTCGAATTCGCACACTGTCCCGCATTCGGTGTAAAGGTATACGTAGTCGTCGCGTTGGGATTAAAAGCAGGACTCCATGTTCCAGCAATTCCATTCGTGGAGGTGGTGGGCAATGGGTTAACCGCTGTTCCTATACAATACGGACCCAAAACAGGGAAAGTAGGGGTAATACGCGGATTTATAGTAATGGTTACCGTGGTCGTTGTGGCACATTGATTCGCGTTGGGGGTAAAGGTGTAAGTGGTGGTTGAATTATTGTTTATGATAGGAGACCATGTTCCTGAAATTCCGTTATTCGACGTCGAAGGCAAAGCTGGTATGGTGGCTCCTTGGCAATAGGACGGAGGCGTATTGAATGTTGGTGTTACATTAGGGGTAATAGTTATAGCAAAAGAAACGTTAACCGAACATTGTCCCGGATTTGGGGTAAAGGTATAAATGGTTATTCCGAGAAGATTGGTATCGATAGCAGCTGGATTCCATGTACCAGTGATACCATTGTTGGACGTATTCATCAATAACACTGTTGTTATTGGAGTTCCCTCACACAATGTAATGTCTGAGTAAGGAAAAGTTGGCGTAATAACTGGGATTATCGTCACAGTTAAAGTTGTTGACGTAGCACAAGCACTATTGATGGGTATAAAGGTATAGGTTGTGGTAGTGGTACTATTGGGAGCTGGTGTCCAGGTCCCTTGAATTCCATTTGTAGAAGTTGTAGGTAGTGTAAATGAAGTGCCTACACATAGTGGACCAATGGGGGTAAAAGTAGGAGTAACTTGTGGGGTAATCGTTACATTCAACGTTTGTGGATTTGCACAGGGGAATAAAACTGAATCAGGATTGAAGGTGTAAGTTCCAGATATGTTGGGATTTATGGTTGCAGGAGTCCAGGTTCCGCTAATGCCATTGGGCGAAGTAGTTAATAAAGGGGGGGGAGTGCTTCCTTGACAAATCGGCGCTATCGTTACAAAATTGGGATTGGTAAACGTTTGACAAGGAGTATTACAGGTAACGGTCATTGGGGTAACACATGATACTCCATTCGCTTGAATTGTAAAAGTAACCGATGTCCCCGGTGCCAATCCCGTTACCGTAAAATTAGAAGGTGCAACCCATGTTCCTGTGACTGGAGTTCCACCGGCAACCGTATAGGTGTAAGTAAAATTGGTTTGTCCAACATTAGAGAAATCAAAATTCAATGAGGTGGGAGTTGTATTGGGACTATTTAAATCACAAAATAAGTTCAAAGAAGGTCCTGTATTGGCAATGACAACCGTAATGGCAACGCGCTCACTTTCACAACCGGCAATCGTTTGACTTACATAATAGGTAAACGTTCCTAAGGATGAAGTTACCGGAGTTGGAGCAGTAGGCGACGCTGTTCCTCCAGTCGCATTTGTGCCATACCAATTCAAAGTTCCACCGGTTGAAGCTGTTGCCGATAATGGTGTAGCCGTTTGATTTTGACAATAATTGACTGGCGTGGTTACAGTTGGAGTTGGAACAGCTGTAAAATTAATAGTAACTGTAGAATTAATAACCAAACCACAAATATTGGTCGCTGTGAGTGTAAGAGTTACACTATTTCCAGTTGTGGGTAAGGTGAATGAAGGATTTAATATTGCAGGACTTCCTACAAAAGTACCCGTTGGTGCTGACCATAATATCGATTGAAATCCTTGGGCCGTTCCATTAAGAGCAATGGTTGCTCCGCGACAAGCTGTTTGCGTTGCACCCGCATTTACAGTAAAAGGGACAACAGGAGCTAAACAACCATTGTTTACATAGGTTGGAGTACCGGTGGGTGTAAAATTAACCGTAGCTCCGTCTTGCCCAGGAAGCGGACCGCCGTATCCTCCCGTGTTATTGATTAATAAACTACGTTCATAGGTCACTGAATCAGTGCAAGCTCCACCAAAAGAAATGATTAAGGTTCGTGTCCCCGGAATGGTATTATAATTAGCAAAATGCCCACCAATATTGGTTGCGTTATTTTGAAAAATCATGTACACCGTAGTGGTCAATGATGCAAATGAATTAAAGGTAACATTGATGTTTTGACTAGTGACCAGAAATACTGTTGCATTCGCTGGTAAAACGCCCCCTGTAGGTTCTAATATTTGCCCACAATTCCCTGTGTTTGTTATACTTGTATTGAGTTGTGCTACTATGTTTGCGGTAGTCGAATTTTGGATAATACCTCCCCAGGGATTATTGGGCCATGTAACGTTTAAATTAGCCGTATTTAATGGGGTTGGTCCAACTCTAAAACGAACCATTTCATTAAATCCTTCCTCATTGGTTGGATTAGTAGGCGAGCAGGCATCGACCAATATCGATTCAATTTCAAAACATTGCGATTGGGCATTGGGAGTGGATACCAATACAAAACCAAGTATGATATAATGTAGAATAGCTTTCAAGGACATGAAACTCCGTTTTTTAGGGCTACAAAGTTAGTTAATTAAGCTGTTTTATTTTGGAAACAATATAAATTTTCGTTTATCCCTTTATGAAACAATTGAAATGCATTTTACCCTAATGTTTGTCTCACATTTTACTTCTTAAAATAATGTATTTGTCCATATTTTTTATAATGCAAAAGTTGCATCAAATGGAATGTTTTTCGAATTGAATTAGGGAAGAAAAATTATTTTAAGAGTCGTGATGATTTTATTGTAAATGAAATTTTATATCCATTCATTCACGAATAGCAGGATGGACCAAGAAATAATAAATTGGATGAAAGAATGAGAAAAGATCAAATTCATTCCTTCACGAATATAGGATTGTCTATCGGCCATCCTATGCGCTACGCGCTGAAAATAAAACCCCCAATTATAAGAAACAAGAAAGAAGCAAGAGTAAAGACTAGCTTTGGTCTAGAGAAAAGAAAAAGAAGCAAGAAAAAAGACTTGATTTGGGAAGTGAGAAAGCGAATTGTTAATCGCTAATGGCTAGTTGCAAAAAACACCAGTGTTGTATTCAATACCATTGCCTTAGAAGTCCCCGGCCTTATAGAAAAAAGCGTATCTTTTCAAGTCGGAAATGCGTTAAGGAGCAACCCTCATAGCGATAGCGACTTGGGTTGCGGACCAGTATGACGACGTAGAAAAGTCGCTTTTTTCTATTCAGCCTTGACTTTTTTGTTACTTTTTGTGTCAACACAAAAAGTAAAGAATCAATTAGAAGCAGTTAGTTTCTATAAAAAGAATTTTTAATATAGAAGCAATCTCAGCTGAACGAAGTATTTACATACTAAATAACCCCGAATTCAGGATTGGCTGTCGCCCATCCTGTGCGCTACGCGCTGAAAATAAATTATCCCAAAAAAAAATCGCTCAAGTAAACTTGGCGTAGTAGGGTAGAAGAATTTTCACGAATCCAGGATTGGCTGTCGCCCATCCTGTGCGCTACGCGCTGAAAATAAATTATCCCAAAAAAAAATCGCTCAAGTAAACTTGTCGATTTTTTTTTTTGGGATAATTTATTAATTCGTGGGGAGAGCAGGATTCGAACCTGCGAAGGTGAAAACCAGCAGATTTACAGTCTGCCCTCGTTGGCCGCTTGAGTATCTCCCCTCCTTAGCGGTTGCAAATATAGCAACTGTTTGAACCTATCCAAACGTTTTTATACTTTTTATTTAAGGTTAAGTTTTAGGTTTTTGATTTCTAACGTGTTCCCTAAAATAGTTTATCTTAAAAGGGATTCAATTTTGGAGCGAAGGGCTTCCCCGGTCAATCCACGGGCTACAATTGTACCTTGCGCATCCAATACTATCGTCGTAGGGATTTCCTCCACTTTGTAGAGCTGTGCAATTGGGTCTTTCCATCCTTTTAAATTCGAAACTTGCGCCCATTTTAATCCATCTTTAGCGATGGCTTTATTCCAAGCCTCGGCGGAAGTATCTAAAGAAACGCCAATAATGGCCAGTCCTTTGGGCTTTAAGGCTTGGTACATTTTTACCACATTTGGATTCTCCTTACGGCAGGGAGGGCACCACGAAGCCCAAAAATCGATAAGGGTCACTTTACCCATACTCTGTTTTAATGAAATTGTTTTTCCTTCTGGATTTTTTGCTGAAAAGTCTTGTGCTTTAACGGCTGGGACTGTAGTCTCCTTTTGTTTGTTAAGGCGCGTATTTTCAATGGCTTTTAAACGTTCTTCTACTTGCTTTCCAATGCGTGTTTCTTTTAGTTTCGGGTCAAGTTTTTTATAAGCATCACGTAAGGAGATGAAAGCTGTATCGCCCGAAAACAATCGTTGTTGGATTAAAATTACTGACATGAAATGAGAAGAATTTTTAGTTGGATATTCCTTAAAATAATCAAACTTTTTCGTATTGATGGCAGTGACATCTGCATACAATTTTTTGATTGTTACCGAATCGTTTTCCTTTTGTGCCTTTCTAAATTTATCAAAGTTCTTCTTCTGATAGTTGTAAATGTCCTCGTCAAACTGCATATACTTTTCGTTAAAGGCTTGCAATTGATCGTTATAGGGGGTACCTCCAATTTGAGGTTTATCCCCAGGCTTTTTAGCAAACTTTATCGAAATCGTACCCGGCTCCAAAATAATGTTCATCGCCATATTTAAATCATCCGCCGAAACCGTGAAAATATCCAAATACGTTGCTTTTCCTACAAACTCAAATTTCCCATCTTTCACCTCACAGGAATCCACATCTTTTAAAACGCCTAGCTGATTTTCAAATCGCAAATACACTTTTTTACCGTCATTTTCTTTACCTAAATCTCCTTCAATCGTGTATTTGTCAGTCGATTGACAACCTAAAAAGAGGCTAGAAACAAGCATGACAAAATAAAATCTCTTCATTATTGTAATTTTAAAAATTGAATACAAAAATACATTTATTAATTGGTATTCATCGGATTTAAGAATGAATTAACCCCGTATTCTAAAAATTCAGTTTACCTTTGTTTTACAGAATTTGACGAATATGACATACCGTTTTTGGATAGGGCTGCTGTTTTTCAGTAGCTTAACCGCTATGCACGGCCAAATCGTAATAAACGAATTGGACGCTGATACGCCCGGGACAGACACCCGTGAATTTATTGAATTGAAAACGGCTACCCCCAATATGCCCTTGGATGGGTATTGTTTGGTGTTTTTCAACGGTGGTTCAGGCGCTCAAAACGCCAGTTATTATGCGATTGATCTCGATGGATTAACCAGTGATGTCAATGCTTTGTTGTTGTTGGGAAATTCCCAAGTCACTCCAGCACCCGCCTTTATGATACCCAATGCTACGATTCAAAACGGACCTGATGTAGTGGCTATTTACCAAGCCAATGCGACCGATTTCCCTCTAAATTCTTTGGCAACAACCACCAATTTAATCGATGCCTTAGCGTATTCCAATGCTGCAACTACACAACCCTCTGCTTTAATGACGGCACTTGGATTGACGGTTTGTATCAATGAAAATCAAACACAAAACGCTGCTAATCAGTCGATGCAGCGAAACACCAATGGAACTTTTTCAGTGACTACACCAACCCCTGGGGTCAATAATGATGGCAGTGGCGTTGTTCTTAACGGAATCACTATCACTGCAACTCCTTCCCCTATTATTGAGGGACAAACGATGCAGGTCACCTTTACCACCAATACCGTTGTCACAGGGTCCAATCTAATTATCAATTTTGTATTGGTAAATGGTAATTTCACCCTTCTCGATTACAGTGGCAATCAAACGGTCGCTATACCGGTTGGGAGTACATCGGCATCGACCGCGATACTTATTGTTGATGATGCGGTCAATGAAGGCGATGAGGAATTGTTGATCAAAGTAAATATTGTACCCAATGGGTATGTGCTAAACAATAATTCTATAATTGTTCGTGTCAATGACAATGATTTTATTGTTTCTCCTTGGGGAACTCCTTTAAATCCTACCTATGGTGTGGTTACACCAACAATACCCAATGGGTATTATGATAGTTTGGAAGGTTTGTCGGGCAATGCTTTGCGCCAAGCCGTACAAGACATTATTGCTAACCCAGCAGTGGTGCGTGCACATTCGTATGGCGATGTAACCGATATGCTCCTCGAGGCCGATCGTAATCCGCAAAATGGCAGTCAGGTTTGGATGATGTATGTCGAAAGTCCCCGTTCAAAACTGGATTATCAACTTGGTAGCAGCAATGTTGGCGTTTGGAATCGAGAACATATTTGGCCACAATCGCGTGGGGGCTTTGCTGACGGTACTTCTTCGTTCTCCGACGGTATTAATATTTGGTTGCCCACGGGACCCAATGATATCTTGGCGGGTCATGCCGATGCACATCATATTCGTGCCGAAGATGGTGCCGAAAACACGTTGCGAAGCAATCGCGATTACGGTTCGGATTACAATGGACCCTCAGGAAATCAAGGCAGTTGGCGAGGTGATGTAGCTCGCGCATTGTTTTACATGGCAGTTCGCTATAACGGCCTCAGTTTGGTAAATGGAAATCCGGTCGATAGTACGGTAGGTCAGATGGGCGATTTAGTCTCATTATTGGCTTGGAATCTAGCAGACCCCGCTGATGATTTTGAAATGCACCGCAACAATTACATTGCTACTTGGCAACAAAATCGGAATCCGTTTATTGATTATCCCTTGTTGGCTAATTATATTTTCGGTTCTAATTTTGGTGAGCCTTGGTCATTTGCACTTCAAAATCCAGAAGTGACTACCACTACACTTTGGGTTTACCCCAATCCAGCCAAAGGACAGGTTCAGGTGCAAAATATAACCGAACCCACGCAATGTTTTCTCTGGGATATGAGCGGTAAGAAAATTTCAGAATATACGCTTGTCACTTCAGATGCCTTATCCTTGGAAGGAATTGCTCCAGGGTTGTATATTTTACAACTACAATCGGAAACCCAACAAAAAACAATCAAACTGCAAGTTCATTAATCGGACGCAAATTGAATTGTAAAGGTTGTCCCCACATTGGGTTCGCTTTCCACATTGATTTTGCCACCCAAAGCTTCGATTTGATTTTTAGTAATAAAAAGACCTAAACCTTTGGCATCGGCATTTTTATGAAAGGTTTTATACATGCCAAAGATGTTAGCGCCGTGTTTCTTTAAGTCAATACCAATGCCGTTATCGCCGATGGATAATACTTTTTGCACGCAATCGTATTTGATTTTTATTAGAGGATTTCGATCTTGCGCGGCATATTTCACTGCATTAGAAATTAAATTCAATAATATACTTTCGAGATAAGCCGCATTGTGTGTTACTGTTGCATTATCATCTACTTCGACCAAAACCGTAATTTGCTTTCGATGGATTTGTTCGCTCAAAACGTTTAAAGTACTGTCAATGGTATGTTTTAAGGGTAATAATTCTTTATGTAATCCCAAATTCGATTGGATGTTAATTACCTCACTCAAGTTACCCATAGTCTCTTGAAGTGAAAGCGAAACTTTTTTAAGCATTTCCATCAATTCTTCTTGTTCTTCGGGAGACTCCGCTTCATCCATCAAGGTAGCAATGGATTTTATATTGCTGGAGTGGGAGCGTAAATTGTGTGAAACGATATAGGAAAAATTGAGTAAACGCTTGTTCTGTTCATTGACCAAATCAAACGATTTGTGCAATTCGTCTTCCGTATTTTTTTTGAGATCAATATCTTCCAAGATAATGATGCATTGGTGTTGGGTTTCTTCGATTTGACCCAATGGTGCTACCACCAAGTTAACCCATGTTTTACCTCCGTTTTGGGTCAGTATTTCTGTCTCCATTGAGAAATTCTCTTCTGGATTTTGGTGGACCTCCTGAATGCCTAGTTGCAGCCGTTCTAAATCCTCTTCGGAAAGTAATTCAGAAAGTTGCTTAGTTTTGAGTTCTTCCTCATTAAACTGAGTAATTTTACACATTTGGGTATTGATTTCTAAAAAAATTCCAGAGTCTACGGCTACATTAGCAATCCCAACGGGGGCTTGCTCAAATAGTGTTTTAAATTTCACCTCGTTCTCTACCAGTATTTTAGCTTGTTCCAAAATCAGCATATGCTGTTCAGCCGGTTTTTTCATAACTGAATACACCCAAAGTCCAAAAATGAGACAAAGTAAAAACCCCAATATAAGTGAAGTATATACTTGATATAACATGTTGTCGCCTTTACGGGAAACTAGATAAACATTCCAATTACCTTCAGTAATGGTTTCTTTGATAAAGAATTTATCTTTCGTATTTTCATTTGGATTCAGATAAAATACTTCTTTACCCGTTCTTGGGTCTGTTTTTGAAAATTGGAAGAAATATTTAGTATCGTCTATGTCAGCAATCCCCGATTCGCGTATCAGTGTTTCCATGCGAATGACCACGGCTGAAAATCCCCAAAAGGTATTTTTTTTGTAAACAGGCAAACGACCGACTATACCAATTCCACCTTGCTTAAGGGGGAGAGGACCCGCAAAATAAAAAGTACGGTTTTTCATCGATAGTAAAGCCTCTTGCCGCACATCGGGGGAATGTAGCACGTCATAATTTAAAGCTGGTTCGTTGCCTTTCATTGGATAAATGTATCGAATGACCCCACCGGGAACGAGTTGCACCGCATCGACTGCCGGATTGGATTCGATCAATTGTTTCCCTATTTTTTCAAAGTCCTCAGGGTTACCTTGATCGTTAATAGTAAAAGCCAAGGTTAGGGTGGTCGTATAGCTGTTTTTATACATCTGTGCGATGTTACGCTGCACTACGTTTAAAATATTGGACATTTCCCGTTGTTCGTTTTCCCGAATAATTTTATAACGAAGGGAGATAGCAAAATAGACAAAAGGCACTAAAAAAAAGAAGGCTAGTATGCCTGCTAAACGTGGTTTCTGTCCCAACCATGTTGCAATTTTTTTCAAGATTGTGGATAGGTTTTAGAGTTATTGATAGGGTTATTATTCGTTAAATGTACGAAAAATAGGGATTAATTATTTTTTTAATTTATTCATCTTTAAATATATGTCTTTTATCGATTTATTACCTGCGTAGAATTACGTGTTTTTTTCGCGTATTTTCGTTGCCAATTAAACGATGGCTATGGACAGTTGGGAGGAGGATATGCGCATTTATTGTTTGGAAGGCATGGGCGCTTTGCCTGGAGTTTCTGTAGAAACGATTTTGGCACAATGGGCTTTGGATTTTGGGTTGACCAGTATTCACGGTCCTTGTGAGAGTATGGAAATGATGGAATCGTATTGGCACCATTGGGTGCGCGAAGATCGGGAGCAGGGAAGGTATCCCGCGCTGTATTTTGTGGTTGGTGGACACGGATCGGTGATGGAAGTCGACGGTTATCAGTACGATTTGTATGAATTGGCCGATGCTTTTGAAGGCAAATTAACGGGCAAGCGGTTGCATTTTGCCAACACGAAGCAATTGGTTTTAGACGAGGAAACGGCACAGTATGTACTCGATGTAACAGGGGCCCAATCGATTTCGGGGTATGCTCATCGTGTTCCTTTGTGGAGTTTTGACTTAGACGGTTTGTTTTTTGCCTTATCCCAACAGTATGCGTCGGTGGTTGAACTGACCGAAGTCCTGCATGAAAAGCAGTATGCTGCTTGTAAAACCTTGGGGTTTACGTTGTATTATTAAATCACTTACTCCCAATAAAAATAAATCTTTTATTGAAATAGGGACTTCTCTCAATAAAAATAAGAGGTTCTCGCGATCTCCCACCGGCCCGGGTGGAAGCGGCATCCCCCGATAGCTATCGGGGATACAGCGGACGACCGGAAGTTGCCGGCCAAAAACTTATTTTCTGATACAGCGATTAACTTTATATAAAAATAAAGGGTTTGTAGATATTTAGGTACAATTAAGGTGCACTATTTGACCTTAATTTTTGAGCTATTATATTGAATTTGTTTTGAGTATTGAAAACAAGTTATAAGGTTGTTAAGGGTTTTGATTTAATAAGGGAAACTTAACTAATTGCAACTTTATTGATTTTATCCATAATGATTGCAAATCGTTTGTCTTGCGTTTCAAAGAATAAGTTACCCAAAATTGCTTCTTGTATTTTGCTAGATGCTAGGATATTACGAAATTCATTTATTAAGAACTCTTTTACTTCTTGGTCTTTTTCGTTGATAATAATTTGATGCCAATCTGTTCGATTGTCTAAAATATAGATTATATCTTCCAAATCATGGCTAAATCGTGGGTCATCACCCCCACGGTCGTGAAATGCAACAAATTTACTTGCTAAAAAGAACGTTAGTGGCATAATTTGGATTGTAAAGTCGTTTACTTTAATTTTCTCTAATCGTTCAAAACCTTTTTCAAACCAAGGGTTTGCAGGAGCCCAAGCAATAGGTTTTGTTGCCATTACATCGACCAATATATCTTCTAGTTTGAAACGACAAATTACATTTAAATCAGCTGACTGCTTAAATCCTTTCTCTGAAAGTTGTTCTCTAATATTCTCTAATTCCACAAAAGAAGCTACATTGATGCTAATATCAATATCTTTTGTAGGTCTGACATCTTCTGCCGCAGGATCGTTTATATAGAGGCTAACTGTAGCACCACCTACATAGATTATTTTTTCATTCAGTTCACCTAATGCATTAGCAACTCTTTCAATAATTATATAGTTTATCTGCGTGTTTTTCATTTGTTATCTATTTCTTGAATTCTGTTTTTAAGCTCATTTATCGCCACATTTTGTTCTCTTGTAGTTCCAACTCTTACTGCATCTAACAAAGCTAATAACTCATGTAATTTAGGGTCTTCCATACACGCTTTAGGGACGTTAGGGTGTAAAGGTTCAATTGCGAATCCTCTGGAATCTCCCTCAGCATAAGGCCAAACATAGCTTTGATCGCTTAGTATTTCAAATGATAGCGGAGGAGCACTATGCGCTGTTTTTATACCTCTAACCATTGCACCAGGTTTTTGAGGATAAACATATTTTAAGCCGTGAATTATAAAATCGAACAAAGCTGCTTTAAATACGCTTCTTTTGTCGTTTGTTATTAAACCTGCCCAAGCACTTCTGTTTAATGATTCACTAACTTCACTTGAGCTTATGTATAAGGTGTTTGCGATGTCTTTCATCATCCAATTTTCATTATCAAGGGCTATTATTTTTAATAAAATGACCACATCGTGCGGTCTCATACCGTTATGCTTTTTCATACCTAAGTATTTTATTTCTGACTGCTATTAAATAGCTTGTAATTCGCAATTCGCGATATGCAAATTTAATGAAAAACTTTAAAAAAAGTGGTAAAAAATGTAATCCATACAAAAAACACCTACTTAACAGAAAAGAGGAGTGTGGTTACTTGCCGATACAGAAATTCGCAAAAATATTACCTAACAACTCATCGTTCGTTACTTCGCCTGTGATTTCGCCCAAGAAGTACAAGGCTTCCCGGATGTCAATGGCGACCAAATCGGACGAAACTCCAGTATCCATACCCCATTGGACTTTTTGTAAGGCCTCCAATGCTTTTAGTAGGGCGTCGTAGTGCCGTGTGTTGGTTACGATGGTCTCGTTGTTGCGAAGGGCGCCCGTTTGCACTAGTGAAAATAAAATTTGTTTTAGCCGCACCACGCCGTCCTTTTCCTTGGCCGAAAGTCCAATCACCTGCACTTGCAACGGCTCCAGTTCACGCAATAATTTCTCAGTAGTCGCAGCCGTTAGCAAATCGATTTTATTGAACACTACTACCAATTGTTTTTGGGGATACTGATTTTTGATTTTCTCCAATTCTTGGCGGTAGGTGGTTGGAGCTTGTTGAAATGCCACGCTGTCGAGTAAGTACAAAACAACTTGGGCTTGGGTAATTTTTTCAAACGTTTTTTGAATCCCCATTTGTTCCACATGATCTTGGGTTTGGCGTATGCCCGCGGTGTCAATGAATCGGAAGCCAATGCCGTCAATCACGAGTTCGTCTTCAATCGTATCGCGCGTAGTACCCGCAATAGCAGAGACGATGGCACGCTCTTCATTGAGCAGTGCGTTGAGCAACGTTGATTTTCCCACATTGGGTTCGCCAACAATCGCTACGGGAATGCCGTTTTTGAGCACATTTCCCACGGCAAACGAGTCGATTAATCGTTTTAAAACCAAGATTATACGGGCAACGAGTTGGTTAAATTGGGTACGGTCTGCAAACTCCACATCCTCTTCGGCAAAGTCCAATTCCAGTTCGATCAACGACGCAAAATTGAGTAACTCTTGGCGTAAGTGTTGAATTTCACTACTAAAGCCGCCACGCATTTGTTGCAGTGCAATTTGATGAGCGGCTTCGTTGTCGGAAGCAATGAGGTCGGCAACGGCTTCGGCTTGGGATAGGTCGAGTTTACCGTGTAAAAAAGCCCTGAGCGTAAATTCACCGGGTTGCGCCATACGGCAACCGTTACGCAAAAAAAGTTGGATAATTTGTTGTTGAATAAACGTCGACCCGTGGCAATTGATTTCCACCACATCTTCGCCAGTGTAGGAGTGGGGATTGCGGTAGAGTGCTACCAAGACTTGATCGATAACTTTGCCGTGGTCAATGAGCGTGCCGAGATGAAGGGTGTGCGACTTTTGAGCGCTTAGTTTTTTTCCTTTGATGGAAACAAACACGGCTTCGACTTGCGCTATAGCTTGGGGACCCGACAAACGAATAATCGCGACTGCACCGGCTCCAGCGGGTGTAGCTAACGCGACAATAGTATCAACATGCATGAGGTAAACGTTTTGGGACAAAGATACCAATTTCTGAAACGCAAAGTGGGGCGTTGTTGCAGCCTCCTTCAGTAAAATAATACCATGATCTCAGGGGTTGCCACGGGAAAATATTTTTTAAGGTTCGTAGGCCTTCGAGAGGGAATTTGTATTTTTACCCGAAATAGCCTTTATGAACGTTATTGCAGTTATTCCAGCGCGCTATGCTTCTACGCGATTTCCTGCCAAATTGGTGCAGGATTTGTGTGGCAAACCGGTTAT
>CANHRI010000059.1 GCA_947463515.1 Flavobacteriaceae bacterium | reverse complement strand
TGACGCTTTAATCAAAATATCCATCGGAGTTTGGTACAACCATTTTCGTTCCTCCATCCCTTTTTCCCATGGGCGATCGGCTGTAAGTCGGGAATACGCCGTCATGTAAACCGCTGTTCCGGCAAGGGGGAGCGACCCCTGACCTCCGGCTAATCGGTCCCGAATTTCACCTCCCGATCCTGTAGCCGCCCCGTTAAAAGGTTCGACTGTCGTTGGGAAATTATGCGTTTCGGCTTTCAGAGAAAGTACTGAGGTGAACGGTTTTTTGGTGTAAAAATCAGCGACCTCCGCGCGTTGTGGCGCAAATTGTTTTACCACAGGGCCTTGGATGAAGGCGACATTATCTTTATAGGCCGAAACAATAGTATTCGGATGGGCTGCCGAGGTTTTTTTAATAAGTTTAAAAAGGGAGGTCTCTTTTTCAACTCCATCAATGACGAAAGTACCGTTAAAAATTTTGTGGCGACAGTGTTCAGAATTGACTTGGGAAAAGCCAAAAACTTCGGAGTCGGTTAGTTTTCGTTCTAATTTTTCGGATAGTTGATTCAAATAGGCCACTTCTTCTTCGCTAAGCGCCAATCCCTCTTGCTGATTGTATGCCGCAATATCTTCAATTTCCAAGATGGGTTCGGGTTGCACCGCAATGGTAAAAATCGATTGGTCCAAACGTGCATACGGTTGCAACAGCATGGGATCAAAGTGCGGGTTTTCTACCGTTACTTTCAGGAATTCTTCGATACGTACGATTCCGTGAATTCCCATGTTTTGGGTAATTTCAACCGCATTGGTACTCCAAGGGGTAACCATCGTGGCCCGTGGACCGATGTAAGGACCTTCGATTTCGAGTAGGTCAATTTTGTGGGTACCGCCAAATAGCCAGTTTAATTTTTGTAAGGTCTCTTCAGAAAATGGAGTAGTGGACTGAACTGCGTAAATAGTTCCTGTTTCGTTACCGAAAAAATGAATCATTGTTGTGTTGTTGTAAGTTGTCTCGCAAAGGTACGGCAAACACGAGAGGGAAGCAAATGCGTACCAAATAGTTTTTCACAGGTTTTTGACAAAAAAAACCTCCCGAAGGAGGCTAAAGATTAAGGATTGGGAATAAATTGATACGCCCCAATACAGGTTTGTGTTGTGCGTGATTTACCCAAAATATCTTGCGTAAATGAAGATGTAATCGCAGGCATCGTGGACGATAAATCTTCGGTAGGCCACAATTTATTTTCCGTTATTTTTTTAAATTTAGGATTAAAGGTTTGCGAATTTGTCGCCTGATAGCAATTGGTGAAATTGGTCGTATTGGTAGGAAGATACAACGGATTGTTGTTGGTGTTATTCAAACGAATTAATGTGTTGGTAAATTGGTAGGCAAACGTTGCATCGGGGCCGCTTGAAGTCCCAGCGTTATATTTATCCAAACGCAACATATTTTGATTGCTGCCATAGATGATACAATTGGTGAAATTGGCGGCATTCAAATCGCTCAAATACACGGTGTCGGAAGTTTCAAGATAGTTGCTAACCAATACGGCTACTTGTCGTGAACTGTTCCAATTGTTATTGAATGTCGAATGGTCAAAAGTGTATGAACCGCCCAAAGTGGCTGCTAGCGCGGCTTGACCACAATTGTTAATGACAATGTTATGGCCATTCACCACGGCATCCCGAGCCAAGATTCCTACATTGGCACAGTTGTAAATTTGTGTATTGGAGAGCGTAACCCGCGGTTGTTGACTGTCGTCTTCACCCACAGGAAGTCGTTTTTGAATTAACAAACCTACCGTAGCATTTTTAAGCGTTAAATGATTGATACTATTGGTGTTCAACTTCGATAATAGCATAACAGCGCCCCATTGTCCCGGAACATCACTGTATAAATTCTCTAAGCGATCGCCCTCAAAAATGACTTCATTGCTCAAATTACTGGGGTCATTGCCTGGAGGTGCTGTACCGTTAATTTGAAGCGAGGCATTTTGACTGACAATCAATCCCGAATTAGCATGAAAATGCACCCGAGCGCCGGCATCGACCACCAAATTTTTTCCATTCGGCACCATAGCATACCCATACACCACATAGGGTTTTTGATTGGTCCAATGCAATTCATCGCCATTGACAGGGTCGTTTTCACTTAAATTACTTCCAATAAACTCAATGGGTTGTCCATTTTCATCCAGTCCCAACGAAATCGTTTCGTATACATTTTGGTTGTCGCGTTCCGGGTAAATAAAAATAGCATCTTGAATCAGTGTAACCAGTTCTACCTTTTGCACGACACTGTTGGCATGGCGAAACTCGATGGCATCGGTGTAAAGAAAATCACTGGGATTGGCATCGGCGACATCGGAGGTCACTTCGATAAAAACAAACATGCTGTCTTTGGCCAAGAGCTCTACATTTCGAAAAATTTTTCCATCCCCAATACCACTATTGTCCGCATCTTCCCCCGTCATTCCATCGACCATGATGCGGTAATTGGAGTTCGCCCCTTTGCCCAATTGAATGGTTGGAATCGAAATATCTTTGTCAGAGTCGTTGTAGACTTTCAAGCGATACGTGCTCGATCCAATATTGGTAAAAACCGTATCCAAATAGACTGTATCCCGATTGAAACGAAGCTGAACCGTACTGGGTTCAAATTCAAAGTCATCACGACAAGAAGTCAACATAAGACTGGTAAAAACAGCAAGAAGCAAAAGTAGTTTGCGCATGGTATGGAGTGAGAATTTTGGTAAAAATAAGACATTTGATTGATTTGTTTTCAAATTCGTTAGGAGGATAACGTTTTTTTTCTGCGTTTATTCTATGTTAATACCATTGTTGTTTATGAGGAAATGGGCTACTTTTAACGCAAATTTAAAAAAATGCAATTCGATAAAGAAAAAATGCTTCGATTGTGCAACGAATGGAGCAAAAACACCTTGATGGAAACGCTTGAAATTGCGTATGTTGATGCGGGTGAGGACTTTTTAGTCGCTACCATGCCCGTCAATTCAAGGGTGCACCAACCGATGGGATTATTACATGGGGGAGCCTCTGTAGCCTTAGCTGAAAGTGTGGGTAGTGCCGCCTCTATTATGTTTGTAAATCCAGAGAAACAGGAAGTACGTGGCATTGAAATTTCGGCCAATCATTTGAAATCCAAGCGTGAAGGTACCGTAACGGCTACTGCGAAAATAGTTCACAAAGGGGCTAGTATTCACTTGTGGGAAATTCGTATCGTCGATGAAAATGATAAACTCGTTTCCTTGTGTAAGTTGACCAATATGATATTACCCAAACGCTAATGGATTTGATTGCGGCCAAAGTTTCCGAAAATCTTTTATACCAAAAACCCTTTGTGTGTTATGCAAAACCCAATACACAAAAGGTGCTTGGACTTTTTCAACGATCTGCAGAATTTATTCCTTTTAATTCCGAAGAATCAGGATTTTGCATGGTTTCATTTGATGGAAAAAGTAAGTACATGCTTCGCGATTCCCATTGCGATGTATATGCTTCTGAGTTTTCTATTGCTGAATATTCTTGGCCGGTAACTTCGCTCAACTTTTCATCCGATGACAAAATTCATTTTGAGCATTTGGTCGCCAAAGCCCTACAAGCCATTCAACAAAACCGTTTTCAAAAAGTTGTCCTTTCACGTAAAGAGTGTGTGGCGGCTCCTCATTCGGATGTGTTTGCTGTTTTTCAACGGCTGTTACAGTTCTACCCAACTGCTTTTCGGTACCTTTGGTATCATCCCGAAACGGGAATTTGGATTGGCGCAACCCCCGAGCAATTGGTAAAAAAAGAAGGCCAAACCTTGAGTACCGTTGCGTTGGCGGGCACACAACTTGGACCGAGTCGCGCCGAATTAGTTTGGGGTGAAAAAGAAGTACAGGAACAACAGTTAGTTACCGATTATATCGCGGCACAATTGCAACCGCTCACTGAATCGCTTACCGTTTCTGCGCCTTACACCGTTGAAGCAGGAGCCTTAGTGCATTTGAAAACAGATATCCAAGGCGAATTGAAAGGCGATTGGACAACGGTAGTAGAAGCCTTACATCCAACTCCGGCTGTTTGTGGTTTTCCGAAACAAGAAGCCCTTACGTTTATTCAGGATTACGAAGGCTATGATCGCACGTTGTATGCAGGATATTTGGGCGAATGGAATAAAAACTTCAGCACCTGCCAAGAGGGCGACTCCGATCTATACGTCAATTTGCGCTGTATGCAATGGGAAAAGGAAGTTGTCGCTATTTATGTGGGCTGTGGGATTAATAAAGGCAGTATTCCTGCGCAGGAATTTATGGAAACCGTAAACAAATCGATGACGGTAAAACGCGCCTTCTAATTATTCGTTATTTTTGTAAAAAATCAACACATGAAATTAGATATTCTTGCTTTTGGAGCCCATCCCGACGATGTTGAATTGGGGTGTAGTGGAACCCTTGCTAAAGAAGCAGCAGAGGGTCGGAAAGTAGGTATTGTAGATCTTACTCGAGGGGAATTGGGCACCCGAGGTTCCGTGGAAATTCGCAACCAAGAGTCCGCTAAAGCTTCCGAAATTTTAGGCATTTGTGTGCGCGAGAACATGGACTTTCGCGATGGTTTTTTTATCAACGATGAAGCCCATCAGTTGAAAATTATTCAGGTGCTTCGCAAATACCAACCCGAAATTGTGATTTGCAATGCCATCGACGACCGACATATTGATCATGGCAAAGGAAGTAAGTTGGTTTCAGATGCCTGTTTTTTATCGGGATTACGAAAGATAGCCACCGAATGGGAGGGAAGTGCGCAACAGGCATGGCGACCCAAAGCGGTCTACCATTATATACAATGGAAACCCATTGATCCCGATGTAGTGGTGGATATCACGGGCTATATGGACCAAAAAATGGCGTCCATATTGGCGTATGGGTCCCAATTTTATAATCCCAACTCCAAAGAACCCGAGACGCCTATTGCCTCCAAAAACTTTTTAGACAGTGTGCGGTACCGTGCCCAAGATTTAGGTCGAATAGTAGGCGTTGATCATGCCGAAGGATTTACGGTAGAACGCTACGTGGCTGTGCATTCCTTGCGGGATTTGATTTAACGTTCCAAGGTCGTTTACTTGTGGAAAAACGGTTGACGAATGGGAGGGGGTAATTTCTAACTTCCTTGCCGTCAGGGATCTTTTCCAAAAGCCCGTAGAGAACGGAGAAAAACACGTTTGACGCAATTAATTTTCTTCAAAAAATCTTTGTAAGAGAAAATCTTTACGCTATATTTGCAACCGCAAAAGAGGTTAGGCCTTGATTGCAGCATACACGGTGATTGTAGCTCAGTTGGTTAGAGCGTCGGATTGTGGTTCCGAAGGTCGGGGGTTCGAGACCCCTCATTCACCCTAAAGCCCTGAAAATTCAGGGCTTTTTTAGTTTTTATTCGTTTCTTTTTATACTTTTGAGAAAACGAAATGATGAAGTATTGCATTTTTTTATTCCTTTTTTTATGGCCTTTTTGGGGATGGGGACAGGTTCAAACATACAAAAAAAAGACACCCAACACCACGACTACGGCCACACATTCCGAGAAATCCAAACTTCCCAATGAAATCGATCGTACGCTCAAATTGAAATTGGCCGTAATTCAATATTTTGTAGCACAACCTGATGATAAAGGAGAGGCCCTTTTTTGGCAAACCAAAGGAAAACTAACTTTTGGCATTGTGAACTATACGGAAGCACAGAATCCGGTGTTTAAGGAATTGTTTATCAAGCAGTACCACGAAATGTATAAAGAATACATACTTATGATTTCGCAAGGCGATGTGGCTGCTACCAATAAATTTATGCAACTTCTGGTACGACACGAATTGGAATACCGTGCACTTTTAACACCAGAGCAACTCACTTTGTACCGTAATGCGTTTCAAACCATGGAAACGTCCAATCGACAAACCTATGATTCGTATACGGGTTTGTTTTTTTCCGATTCATTATTACAATTGTACCAAAACGGATTTAGATAGTTGCAAAAAAAGCCCTTATTCGGGCTTTTGTTTATTTTTTAGGATCCGATTCGGTTTTATCCACCTTCAATCGTTCGGTTCGGTTGGCAATTTCCCACACTATGGCAAAAGCATATTGGGCGCGTTTGGCCAACAAATCAAATTCAATTTTTTCGACATCATCGGTGGGTTTGTGATAATCTTCATGCACACCGCTAAACAAAAACACGGAAGGAATGTTGTTTTTGGCAAAATTGTAATGGTCTGATCGGTAATAGAATCGGTTCGGGTCTTTGCGATCGTTGTATTTATAATCCAATTGCAATTTGGTGTATTGCGTATTTACTTGCTCACATATGGCATGCAAGTCACTCGAAAGATAGTCCGAACCAATGATATAGATATAGCGACCATCAGCCGTATGAAGGGTATCTCGGCGTCCGATCATATCGATATTGACATCGGCGACCGTATTTTTTAAAGTAAATAAAGGATTCTCCGTATAGTAACGCGACCCATGCAAACCATGCTCTTCCCCTGTAACGTGCAAAAACAAGATCGAACGTTTTGGACCATGACCTTCTTTTTTGGCTTTTTGAAAAGCTTGCGCAATTTCTAACAACGCTACCGTTCCTGAGCCGTCATCATCAGCTCCGTTATAGACTTCCCCGTTTTTGATACCCACATGATCATAATGGGCGGAGATGACCACAATTTCCTCCGGTTTTTCACTCCCTTCAATAAAAGCGAGTATGTTTTCAGAATCTCCTAAATTCTCATTGTATTTGGCATTCAAATAGGCTGCGGGAACGGGTTGGTAATAACCATTACTATTTTTGGGTGCTGGGATGCCATTTTTACGGTATTGTTCAATAAGATACAATCCCGCTTTTTTCTGACCCTCACTACCCGTTTCTCTGCCTTCCATGGCGTCGGAAGCGACGATGGTTAAATGCGTTTTTAATTCAGCCTCGGTGATGGTCTTCATGTATTGACTCAAATTGACCGGAGTAGTAACAGCTGTTTTTTCTGGAGCATTCGACGACCCGCCGCAAGCAACGAGTAGACTAAAAATCCAAGTACTAAAGAATATTTTTTTCATACTAATGAATGTTAACAAATGAATACACAAAAAGGAATACTAAAAGAAAACTAATTAAAATCATGTTGATAAAGAGCAAAGCCATACTTTTTAAAAACGAAATCAACCGACTCTCACCATAAAAATGATGATGCGCTGGGAAAAAGTAATAAAACATCCACACATACGCAATGAAGGAAAAAATTCCGTTAATCACATCAATTAAGAAATGGTTGGAGATTGCGGCAAGTAGACTGCCTACCAACAATACAATAAGGTTAATCAACAATAAAAAAGAAAAATAATGCAAGGTGAAAATACCATGATCAAAATAATACCAACGTTTTTTATTATGAAATAACCAAAGGACTATTGCAAATATTGGCATGTAAATGAAAATTGCTTTGGGGAAATTTCGAATTAATGATTCTATAAATTTTGATCCCAATTGATTGTGAGGGATTCGGTATTTTGTTTCGATACTTTTTTTATTAATCCAGTATTTAAAATCTCCAATTTTTTCAGGATTTTTAGCCCGAATAGAGTCCATTTCTCTAACCGAGTTGTATCCAAAATTTAAAAAAGCATCCCGATTCAATTTTGCCTCTTCTCTTTGATGCACTAGATGTCGCAAGGAATCAATAACGGGTTTAGCTGTGCGATCCAATTGCTCTTGATTATCAAGCCATTGAATTTCTTTAGCGGGATTCTTTTTTTGTTGCTCAATGAAGCGTTTTGCTTTCAAATCAGTGACCTCAACCCCATCATCTTCCTTTTCGATTTCCTCTGGGTTGGCTACAATATTCAGAGTCAAAAACGTGACAAAACTGATGAAAATATACAACCGAACGGGCGCTAAATACGATAGCCGTTTTCCCGATAAATATTCTTTGGTTAGCGCAGCTGGCTTAAGGATTAAATTGCGAATCGTTTTCCAAAACGCATTTTCATAATGGGTCAAATCCTCAAAAAAATGCACAAAAAGGTGGTAAAACGTTTTTCGCGTTTCGGTATTTTCCTGCCCACAATTGGGACAAAACCGTTGTTCCACCACATAATTGCAATTCAAACAAGTTTTATCCTTGCGGAGCGGATTTTTATGCGCCATGGTTGCTTTTTTTTGGTGAGGTAAAACTAAGAAAAATAACGGTTATATTTGTTGTCAACAACCAAAAGGAAATCATGTCATCAACTACTGCAACCCCGGAAGTCTACCTTCAGCAACTTCCGCCCGATCGTCTCGAGGTGATGCAACGCCTGCGTCAATGTATTGTCGAAAATTTACCCTCAGGATTTCAAGAAACCATGCAATATGGGATGCTATCCTATGTGGTGCCTTTTGATATTTACCCTTCGGGCTACCACTGTGCTAAAGACCAACCCTTGCCTTTTCTGGCTGTCGCCTCTCAAAAAAATGCTATTAGTCTATATCATATGGGAATTTACGCAGAAGAAAGTCTACTCCAATGGTTTGTCTCCGAATATCCAAATCATTGCAAAACCAAGCTCGATATGGGCAAGAGTTGCATTCGATTCAAAAAAATGGACGATATCCCTTTTAGTTTGATTGCTGAACTTTGCCAAAAAATGACCCCAGCACAATGGGTATCTTTGTATGAAAATAATCTCAAAAAATGATCGATTTACTAACCCAACACTACGGATCTATTTTTGAAGAAAAACTGTTGCATGACATTGCGCATGTAGCTGTAATGCGTAATTTCCAGGAGGGTGACATTTTAATTGACTTCGGAGATTCAATTCAAAAAATGCCGCTCTTGTTGGAAGGTGCTGTTAAAATATTGCGCGAGGATTTTGATGAAGGAGAGTTGTTGCTCTATTTTATCGAAAAAGGCGATACCTGTGCAATGACGATGGCGTGTTGCTTGGGTACCTCCAAAAGTGAAATTCGTGCGGTGGCCGAAACAAACGGCTCATTAGTGATGATTCCCGTAGCCTTTATGGAAGAATGGTTGGGGAAATACAAATCGTGGCGCAATTTTGTATTCAATAGTTACAACAGCCGACTAAAAGAAATGCTTTCCACCATCGACAGTTTGGCATTTTTGAATATGGAGGAACGAATTGTCAATTATTTGCGAGAAAAGGCCAAAATTGCCCACTCCAAAGAGATTCAATCTACCCATCAAGAGATAGCTTATGATTTACACACCTCTCGTGTAGTGGTGTCTCGCATTCTGAAAGCCCTTGAAAATAAAGGAAGTATTCGTTTGCATCGGGCCACAATAGAATTGCTTTAAGGTAACAAAGGTTACGCTACTCTTCGGTAAAAAGGGTCAAATTTGCCTATGGAAATACATCAACTTATCGGATACGGTTTGGCCGTTTTAGTGGGAATCTCCCTCGGACTCATCGGGAGTGGTGGTTCTATTTTATCGGTACCTATATTGGTGTATGTGATGGGCATCCAACCCGTATTGGCAGCCGCCTATTCCTTATTTGTAGTAGGTATTTCAGCCCTAGTCAGTGGTTTTCAAAAGGCCAAAGACGGACTAGTCGATTTTAAAAAAGTGCTCGCTTTTGGACTGCCGACTTTGGTAGCTGTATTTTTAACCCGAAAAATCATAGTGCCTTCTATTCCAGAAACAATGGAATTAACGGATTATTTTTCGTTTTCCAAACGCTTACTTATCATGGCCGTTTTTGCGATTGTTATGATATTGGCATCTTGGAAAATGATTCGTCCGATGAAAGAAGCACAAACCCTTCAAACCGTAAATTCGTTGACGATAAGTTTGGTTGGATTGGGTATAGGTCTTGTCGCCGGATTTGTGGGCGCAGGCGGTGGATTCCTTATCGTTCCCGCCTTATTGTTTCTAGCCAATACACCTATTAAGAAAGCAATTGGAACTTCCTTATTTATCGTAGCTTTACAATCGTTGATTGGATTTCTTGGCGATGTAACTCAACAACCTATCGATTATCCATTAATGCTCTCCTTTACAGGGTGTTCACTGCTGGGTGTGGTCATTGGAAATCGTTTGTCAAAAGTGATTTCGGGCGAAAAAATGAAAACCATTTTTGGCTACTTCGTTTTAGGGATGGGAATTTACATTTTAATCAAAGAAATCTGGTTTACTCCCTAATCAACTGATATTTATCATTTTTTCGTAGGTGAAGTGTAGCTAACTTTGACATAAATTCCTATGTTATGAAGTTAGAACAAATCTATACCGGCTGTTTGGCCCATGCGGCGTATTACTTAGAAAGTGAGGGAGAAGCAGCCATTTTCGACCCCTTACGTGAAGTATTTCCTTACATTGAACGTGCAGAAAAAGAGGGCGCGAATATCAAGTATGTATTTGAAACGCACTTTCATGCCGATTTTGTTTCAGGTCATTTGGATTTAGCCGCCAAAACCGGTGCTAAGATTGTTTACGGTCCCACGGCCAAACCCAGATTTGAAGCAATAGTCGCCAAAGACGGGCAAGAGTTTACGGTGGGTGGGGTGACCATAAAAGTACTTCATACTCCTGGACATACGCTTAAGAGTACCTGCTACCTTATCATCGATGAAAACGGCAAGAATCATGGAATTATCACTGGCGATACCTTGTTTATCGGCGATGTTGGACGACCCGATTTGGCGCAACATGTCAATGCTAATTTGACAGAGGAAAAGTTAGCTCGAATGTTGTACCATTCACTACATAATAAAATACTGCCCTTACCCAATGATTTGATCGTATATCCCAACCACGGCGCCGGAAGTGCCTGCGGTAAAAAAATGAGTAAAGAAACCACCGATACTTTGGGAAATCAAAAAGCAACCAATTATGCGTTAAATCCTAAACTCTCCGAGGACGAATTTGTGATTCAGCTACTTACGGGTTTGACAACACCGCCTCGTTATTTTCCCGAAAATGTATTGATGAATATTCATGGCTATACTTCTTTAGACCACATCTTACATCAGGGGCAAAAAGCGTATGATGCCAAAACCTTTGAAATCGTAGCCAATGAAACGCAAGCCGTAATCATCGATTCGCGTCCCGCAGCTGACTTTGCCAAAGGGTTTATTCCCAATAGTATCAATATCGGTTTGGAGGGAAGTTTTGGAACATGGGTAGGGGAGTTGATTCACAATATTCAGCAACCCATATTAATTGTCGCCGAGAATGAAGATAAGGTTAAGGAAACGATCATACGACTCTCGCGGGTGGGGTATGACCATTCCATCGGGTATTTGAAAGGCGGCATACGCAGTTGGATACTCTCCGGTAACGAATTGGATTATGTTGAACGTTTGCCCGCCAAACAGTTGGAATCCTATATTATGAGTTATAATCCCATTTTAATTGATATCCGACGCAAAAGCGAGTACGATGCCGAACATATATTAGGTTCTCTTTCCATTCCGTTGCAAACCATATATAGTCATTTGGCGGAATTTCCCAAAGAAATTCCCTTCGTTATTTATTGCGCGGGAGGCTATCGCAGTATGATTGCTGCTTCAATTTTGAAAAGTAAAGGATTTGAAAATTTTGTCGATGTAATCGAAGGATTTGGAGGAATCAAACAAACGCACCTTCCCAAGTCCGAATATACATGTCCTACAACCTTGTTATAGCCAATGGTAGGAAGACCGTGAAAATGACAAACGACCGACCTGAATTTAAACATAAAAGCAAGGAAAAACCATTTTTGCAAACGATAAATATACAAATCAGTAGATTGAGATAAAATGAAAACACTAGTTTATAGCATACACGGTTTTGACAAACCAGTGATAGAGAAATTAGCCCAAGGCAAACACGAATTGATGTTCACAGAGCTGCCTTTGAATGAAAATACAGCTCATCTTGCACAAGGATTTGAGGCTGTTGTACTTTTTACTTCGGACAAAGCCAACGCAGAAGTGTTGGATGTATTAGGTAATAATGGAGTAAAATTTATAGCCCTCCGTTCTGTTGGTTATGATCACGTTGATTTGGCAAAAGCAAAACAGCTAAATATAAAAGTTGCAAACGTACCAGCTTATTCTCCTTATGCTATTGCCGAGCATTCGGTGGCATTGTTAATGGCTTTAAATCGAAAAATAATATTGGCTCAAAAACTGATGAGGCAAAACGATTTTCGACTAGACAAACTAGTGGGTTTTGACCTTCATAATAAAACCATAGGCGTTGTTGGGACTGGGAAAATTGGCTCTGCATTTGTTAGAATAATGCACGGTTTTGGTTGTGAAATACTAGCTTATGACATAGAACAGGATAATGAATTAATTGAACAATGCAAAGTACAATATACTTCATTAGAAACTTTATGTAAAAATTCTGATGTCATTTCGGTAAACTGTCCATTGAATAAGGATACCAAATATATGTTTAACAAGACTACTTTTTCACAAATGAAAAATGGAGTTGTATTTATCAATACGGCAAGAGGCGGAATAGTAAATACGCAAGATTTACTTGATGCCCTTAACCAAGGAATTGTTGCTACTGCCGGACTAGATGTATATGAATATGAAAAACCTATCTTCTTTTACGACCATTCCAATACTCAAATAGAAGACGAACTCTTCGAAAAAATGCGTTCTCATCCGAATGTTTTGATTACGGGTCATCAGGCGTTCTTAACCCATGAAGCTCTTGAAGGCATTGCAGCAACAACTATAAAAAATATTGTCGAGTGGTCTATCAATGGAAAATCAATTAACGACATCAATTAAATATAAAAATATGAAACTACTAGTAACTACCGACTTCTCGGCAAACTCAAAAGGAGCAATTAGATTTGCTCAAATGCTTGCAATGCAATCAAATGAAATAGAAGCAACATTTTACCACTCTGTCCATTTTATGAAACCAACTGTATGGAGTGATGTTTTTTTTAAATTGTATAAACAAGAAGAAATAGAAAGACTTACGGCTGAGCTTAAAAAGTTTGTTTTTTCAACAATTGGACGAGATAAAGATAAGTTTACCAATATTAAATTTGTTATTGACTCTGCAATCTCAATCGAGAAAGAAATTATAAGATATGCCGAAAAAAACAAAATAGATTTTATTTGTATAGCAACGCAAGGTGCAGGTGTATTAAGAAAAATAATGGGCACTCATACATCCTACATTGTAAATAATTCTAAAATTCCAGTGTTGGTAATACCAAGTCATTATCGTTCTAGACAAATAAAAAAAATAACCTATTTATCTGATTTTGAAAATCTAAAGAAAGAAATGGATAAGGTTTCTAAATTTTCTGGCTCTGTAAAATGTGGTTTAGATGTATTGCATTACTCATCTATCATTTTGGACAAAAACAAATTTGAACGGGATAAAGATCTTTTTAAAAGAGAAGAATACAAAGACATTAAACTAAACATTGTCAAAAATAATCTGGAATTATCTCTAATGGAAAGAGTCTCCCAATACATTACCAAATCTAAGCCTGAACTTTTAATCATGTTTACTAAAAGAGAAAAGAGTTTTTTTGAGACTATTTTTCTACCCAGTAAATCAGCTGAACTTACCTTTACCACTAAAGTGCCTGTTTTGATATATTCCAAATGAAATCGGTTAAAGGTAGCTTTGTTGAAAATATTTTTCGAAAAGCAAAGATTAGCTTTTTAAAAATATACTATGCAAGAGGGAGTGCTCATGAAATTGCATTAGGAGCTGCAATTGGGGCGTTTTGGGGTGTATTCCCAACGTTTGGATTAAGTACAATTTTATCTCTTTTATTATACAAAATCTTTCGATTTAATATAGTAGCTGCAATATCAGGTGCATTTATTTCTAATCCCTTAACAAGTCCTTTTTTATTAATAATAAGCTATAAAGTTGGAAGCTATTTTATTAAAACCGATATTCAATTTGATTATGACAATTGGTATAAAAACTTACCGAGAATTGGGTATGTTTTAATTATTGGTTCTACCATAGTTAGTGCTATAACGGGATTATTTATTTATTTTATCACTAAATATGTGGTTGATCGTAGGCGTAACCTAAAAGCTAACAACCCAATTCAAAACACAAAATGAATCATCACATATTGTCTATTCATGACACTCTGCAATTGCTTAACACAAGCAAAAATGGCTTGCATCAGTCTGTTGCCGAAGAACGGTTGCTTGAAAATGGAAGAAATGAATTAGTTGAAAAAAAGAAAAAACCCACATGGTTAATCTTTATTAATCAATTTAATGACGTGATGATATTAATACTGCTTACTGCAGCTGTTATTTCCATTGTAATTGGTCATTTAAAAGATGCGGTTGTAATTCTCATAATTGTTCTCTTAAATGCGATAATAGGATTTATTCAAGAATATCGAGCAGAAAAAGCAATGGCTGCTTTAAAAAAAATGGCTGCATCAAACTCTTTAGTTCGCAGAAACGGCAGCATTATTGAAATAGCTTCTTCAGAATTAGTACTTGGTGATATTGTTATATTAGAAGCTGGGAATATTGTACCTGCTGATATACGTCTTTCTGAAACTCATTTGCTAAAAATTGAGGAATCATCTCTTACTGGGGAGTCACATTCTGTAGATAAATTAACCCAAGAACTCCAATCAGAATATTTACCAATTGGCGACCGAAATAATATGGCATACAAAAGCACCATAGTTTCTTATGGACGAGGCGAAGGCATTGTGGTAGCAACGGGAATGAGTACCGAAATAGGACGTATTGCTCAACTCTTACAGGAAGACGAAAGCCAAACACCGCTTCAAAAAAGGTTAGCAGATTTTAGCAAAAAACTATCTTTTGTTGTAATTGGTATTTGTGTCGTTTTGTATGGTGTTGGATTACTTCGTAGCGAAGATCCCATACAGATGTTGCTAACCGCAATTTCTGTAGCAGTGGCTGCTATACCAGAGGCGTTACCTGCTATTATAACCATTGCATTAGCTTTAGGTGCTAAACGAATGGTAAGTAATAATGCGTTAATCCGTAGACTTCCATCAGTAGAAACATTAGGCTCAATAACTTATAT
>CANHRI010000058.1 GCA_947463515.1 Flavobacteriaceae bacterium | reverse complement strand
CAATGTGAATAATCCCGAGTCGTGTTTGAAATACATCGCTTCTATTCGAAAAGCCGGATTTGATGCGACTTCGATTACACAACGCTATCTTAAAACAGTTCCCAAAGAAAATTTATTTACCGAATTAAATTGGCGCATAATAGCCAATGGAATCAATACGGTAGAAGCCCCCGAATTTCAGTGGATCATCGACTACCAAAAGGAATTTGGGCAAGCTGCTAGTCCACAACGGGTTGAGAAAAAAATTATTTTCACCGTGCAAGACAACCTGCGAAGTGCAGCCGACGCGTTGGATACCCTAAATTATCGCAAAAAAAGAGTTTTTGTTGAGAAAATTCAGTGGCGAAAAACCGATTCGCTATTGTACAAATACGACACACAATTGTATGCCAGTGTACAAGATTGGAAATGCTATCAACAGGTTACATTAGAAAAAACAGATACCTTTGCCGCCAAAGACGCCAACCAATTGATAGAAAATGCTTCGGTGTATTTGAATTACATCCAACAATCCGATGCGTTACGAAAGGCAATCACTTGGGTTGATAAAGCCATTGCGCTCAGTGAAAACGCCGAAAAACATTTGGTAAAAGCCAAATTATACCTCAAATTGAAAGATAGAACGCAAGCGCTTCAAGCGGCCGAAACCGCCAAAAAATGGTCGGAAGAGATGGGTTGGAGTAGTTCAGAAAGCGATACCGTCATTAAGGAAATAAGAGCTGCCAAACTATGAGATATGTAGTAATAGGTTTGTGTTTACTTGCCACTTTAAGTAGCCCCGCACAAGAAATCGCATTGTTAAAATACAGTGGTGGTGGCGACTGGTATGCCAATCCAACCGCTTTACCCAATTTAATTCGGTATTGCAACAGTTCCCTAAATACTAAAATAGAAACCAAACCTGCGACTGTTGAACCCTCGAGTCCCGATTTATTTTCCTATCCTTTTGTACATATGACGGGGCATGGTAATGTGGTGTTTAGCGCAGCCGATATCGCAAACCTTCGTAATTATTTACTCTCTGGTGGATTTTTACACATCGATGACAATTACGGCATGGATGAGTTTATTCGGAAAGAGATTAAGCGTTTATTTCCTGAAAAAAACTTGGTAGAACTGCCCGCCAATCACCCGATTTTTCAAGGGCCGAATGTGTTTGCCTCCGGATTGCCTAAAATTCACGAACACGATGGCAAACGTCCTCAAGCATTTGGTATTTTTGAAAACAATCGACTGATTCTGTTGTATACGTTTGAATGCGATTTGGGCGATGGATGGGAAGATTCCGATGTACACAACGATCCCAAAGAAGTTCGCGAAAAAGCACTGAAAATGGGCGCGAATTTAATTCACTACGTTTTCAATAACTAAAATTAACGGACAAAATCGTAACCCTATGACACCTTCCAAAACTATCGCTCTCGGTATTCTTCAGGCTCTCGCTGTTATTGTATTGGTGGGCTTGGGATTGTATTTTATCTATTGCATCCAAGCGGTAATTGTTTACCTTTTGGTGTCGATTGTAATGGCATTGATTGCCAATCCTATTGTGGAATTTTTACGCCGAAGATTAAAGTTTGGAAATACTTTGGCCGTAGCTTTTACCTTAACCTTGTTTGTGCTTTTACTCGTGGGGTTAATTTCTTTATTCATACCCCTTATCATCACCCAAGGCAACAAACTATCCTTGTTGGATGCCCATGCCATTGAAATACGTTTGATGGCGCTTTACCAACAAGTGGATACCTATTTAAATCAACACAATATGGATTTGGATGGATTGATAAAACAGTCCGATATCACCTCCAAACTGAAATTTAATTCGATAACTGAATTTTTAAATGGAATTATCAATACGGTAAGTAGTCTTAGTATTGGGCTCGTCTCGGTATTTTTTATTACTTTTTTTCTCTTAAAGGATAAAGTACAATTTTTAGTGGGCGCCAAATATGTGTTGCCCGAAAAACATCAAGAACCCATTTTAGAGTCGGTAGATAAAATTCGTGAACTACTCAGTCGTTACTTTATTGGACTCATCATTCAGCTGACTATTGTTTGCATTTTATACTTAGTTGTTCTGCTCATTTTTGATGTCGAAAATGCCTTTGTCATCGCGTTTTTATGTGCCTTGCTCAATATTATTCCGTATGTAGGTCCTATGATAGGAACTGGAATTGCAGGCGTATTGACGATGCTTTCCAACATCAACGCCGATTTTTCTGCGGTGACTTTACCGACCACCCTCTACGTTTTAATCGGATTTTCGATCGTACAGATGATTGATAACAATATTACCTCGCCGATCATTTTTTCTAAAAGCGTTAAATCGCATCCGTTGGAAATTTTCTTGGTGGTTTTGATTGCGGGAATTTTATTTGGTATCATGGGTATGATTATCGCCGTTCCTACTTTTACCATTGTGAAAGTTATTGCTAAAACCTTTTTTCCAGAGGCCAATATCGTTCGTCAAATGACCAAAAATATATAATGATGATCGATCATTCGCTTTTGGAACCCGATGTGCAGGACTTCATCAATGCGCATTTATCTACCCCTGTTTCGGTGTTGGCGTTGCAAAAAAATCCGTTTCCACACCTCGATTACAAACGCATTCTGCAACAGATAGAATCCAAAGCCAAAGCGGCACAGAAATTACCTACTTGGTTCAACACCCCATTGTGTTTGTATCCTTCAAAAATTTCGATAGAACAAACCTCTTCCGAAATTACGGCCTCTTACAAAGCGCAAACAATCCACGGAGCGAGTCTCATAGACCTTACAGGAGGTTTTGGTGTAGATGCTTACTATTTTTCACAACATTTTCAATCGGTGGTTCATTGCGAACAAGATGCCCAATTATCAGCAATTGTAGCGCATAACATTAGCACCATGGGTGTCCATAATCTTGACCTTTTTTCAGGCGATGGTTTGGACTATTTACATGAAAAAAACACCCGTTTTGATTGGATTTATATCGACCCTTCGCGACGCCATGAAGAAAAAGGAAAAGTATTTTTCTTACGGGATTGTGCGCCTAATGTTCCCGAACTTTTGGAAGAATATTTTAAGTATACCAATCAGATACTCATCAAAACAGCGCCTCTTTTGGATATTTCAGCTGCACTTCAAGAACTAAAGTTTGTGTCCGAAGTTCAAGTAATTGCGGTTCAAAATGAAGTGAAAGAGTTGTTGTTTTACCTGTGCAAAAATTGTGTTGACGCAGTTCGAGTAACCGCGGTGACCTTGTTTAAAACAGACAGCGCCTCTCTATTTACGCACGAATTTGGGTTACGAGTCCCCATCGAAATTGAGGCACCGCAAAGTTATCTATATGAGCCTAATGCTGCCTTGATGAAATCGGGAGGATATGACGTATTGGCGCACCAATTGGAGCTAAAAAAACTACACGTACACACCCATTTATTTACGTCCACAACGCTTATCGAATATCCAGGACGACGGTTTCAAATACGCCGTGTTTTTCCCTATCAAAAATCAGAAATGAAATCGCTAATAGGAAAGAAAGGCCATGTGGCCACACGGAACTTCCCAGAGAGTGTTGCTGATTTACGCAAAAAATGGAAAATAGCTGACGGAGGTACAAGCTATTGGTTTTTTGTGTCCTTGGAAAAGGGACAGAAAGTCGTACTTGAAACAGAGAAAATCAGCGATTAAGGACATTCCCATTTAAAGTTGGCTAACGGATCTTTGAGAGAACCCGCTAGATTGTAATGCCACCATTCCGACTTGAATGCCCTAAAATTATGGCGTAACATCACTTCTTTTAGAAAAGCGCGATTGGCTTTGACTTTGGCCGGTAAATTCGCAAACGCGTGCGCTGCTTCCGGGCCAAAATGATCAAAGGATGTTCCCATATCCAATTCGTTTCCTTCTCTGTCTACCAGCGTAATATCGACCGCTCCTCCTCGATTGTGAATCGAACCGCGTTTGGGGTCGGCGACATAGTCTGCATCAGGTAAAATAGCCCACATTTTCTTTTGAATGTCCAAGGGACGGTAGCAATCATAAATTTTAATCCGATACCCTTTTTCCAAAAACTCATTGTTGGCCTCAATTAAGTTTCGAACCGTTTTCATGCGCAAATAACATTCGGAACAGTCATATACTGCCGTTTTCAAAAAATTATCGGAGGAAGCATATTTCATGTCAAACACAAAAAAACCTTCATAATTGCGCACCCTTACAAAAGCCGTATCATGGATGCCCTCGTAGATGGCTAACGATTTTGAATTCAGATAATTATTTTTTAAAAAATCACGATTGGAAAAAGCTTTGTCCGTCGACGAGCATCCCATCAATAGCAAACAAAGTAATCCCAAAAAACAACTGATTTTCATAGCGATACGGTAGTGAATTACAAATATTATATGTTGTTGAAAAATACAAAAAAAACCAACAATACTAGCACTTTTTCAAATGTTAAATTAATTACAAAGTCGCAAGCCACCCATTTTTAATCTATTAATTTTGCTCCACTTAAAATAAATAAATGCAACCTATGCAATTGTTTCGTTCGTTTTTAATTTTCATCTTCAGTGCACTGATGACGTTGTCTGTAGGGCTAAAGCACTGTGATGAAGTTTTGGACATGAGCGTTAAAAAAGCGATTGAATCTGTGCAAGACACCGCGGAAGAGAATCCGATTTCCACGGCACAACAACAAGTTCGTTTACAACAGCAAAAAGTTACCCAAAAGCAATCTTGTGCTCCTGTTCAAAAGGAGAGCTTGGTATTTCTCCCTTCGACCCTTTTTGCCAAAAATACAACTTCACTGTTGCATCGTACGCAACGGTTTTTACACATTTTTCACCTTTTTTGATTCCGATTTTCGTACCCGTTTTAACAGAAAATCAATTGTAATCAAAAAATAACCTATGAAAAATCTCGTTTTGGGACTTCTAGCCTTGGGGCTGGTAAGTGCCTGTCAACGTTCAAATTCTGCAGAGAATAAAGAAAATAAAGCATACCCTGTTTTGGAAGTTGTCGAAAAAGACACCTTAATTTCCAACGATTTTGTGACGGATATTCAAGCCAAAAAGAATATTGAAATTCGATCGCGTATTTCGGGTATCCTCCACCATATTTATGTCAACGAAGGACAATATGTCAAAAAAGGACAACCTTTGTTCAAAATCAATGATGCCGAATTGCGGATGGAACTCTCCAAGGCTACAGCGGGCTTACAGCAAGCGACGGCCGATGTTCGCATGGCTGAAATTGAACTCAACCAACACCAAAGTCTTTTCAACAAAGCCATCATTGCCAAGAATGAATTGGACATGATCAAAGCCAAATTGGAAGCCAAAAAAGCACAACGTTCCTTTATGGAAGCGGAACGAAATACCGTGTTACAAAAAATTGCATTCACCAAAATCACTGCTCCTTTTGATGGTGTGATTGACGTGATTCCTTTTAAAGAAGGAAGTTTAATTGAAAACGGAGCCTTACTCACAACGTTTTCACAACTGGAAGAAGTGTATGCCTACTTCTCCATTCCCGAAAGTCTTTATTTTCAACTCATTGCAGAAGACAAGCTTGGGAAACATCAAAAAATTGAACTTGTGTTACCCAACGGGGTACATTACGACTATAAAGGCACCTTAAAATCGGCTGAAAGCGAAATTGACCGAAGTACGGGGTCTATCCGTTTTAAGGCCGCCTTCCCCAATCCTGAACACTTGATTAAACACGGAACATCGGGTAAATTGGTCATTTCGGAAACGCGAAAAGACGTCATTACCATTCCAAAAAAATCCACCTTTTCAATTCAGGATAAAACCTATGTTTTTGTGGTAGACTCCAACCAAAAAGTTCGAATGCGTACGATTCAAATCGGAGCGGTGCTTTCCTCCAATTATTTGGTGAGTCGCGGTATTGAAGAAGGCGATCGTATCATCTACGAAGGCACGCAATCGCTTCGTGATGGGGACCGCATTCAAATCAGTTCCAAAATCTAAGGATCCACGACAAAATCTTTTTTCATGATCGAACTATTTATACGACGCAAGGTGTTATCCTTGGTCATCTCTATATTTTTTGTTTTGTTGGGTGTCATGGCTTTGCTGCAATTGCCCATTACCCAATTCCCAGACATTGTCCCTCCCTCGGTAACGGTAACGGCCAAGTATACGGGAGCGAATGCTGAAGTTTCGGCCAATGCCGTAGCCTTACCTCTCGAACGCGCCATCAATGGAGTACCCGGAATGACCTACATGTCGACCGTAACTTCCAATGACGGGTTGACCATGATTCAAGTGTTCTTTGAAGTAGGAACCGATCCTGATGTGGCAGCGGTAAACGTTCAAAACCGGGTAACCACTGTATTGGATGAATTGCCAGAAGAAGTAATCCGTGCTGGGGTTACCACCGAAAAAGAGGTGAATAGTATGTTGATGTACCTCAATATTACTAGTGAGGACAAAAACATGGACGAGCAGTTTATCTACAACTTTACCGATATCAACGTTTTACAAGAGTTAAAACGCATCGACGGTGTGGGACGTGCCGAAATCATGGGGCAAAAAGAATACTCCATGCGGGTGTGGTTGGATCCCCAAAAACTAAATGCATACTCGATTTCGGCGCAAGAAGTTATTGCTGCCTTACGGGCACAAAACATTGCAGCAGCTCCTGGTAAAGTGGGAGAAACTTCAGGAAAAACCTCCAGTCAGTTGCAATATGTGGTCAAATACACGGGTAAATTTGCGACCCCCGAACAATATGAAGAAATTCCCTTACGCGCGGATGTTTCGGGTACTATTTTAAAACTAAAAGACGTAGCCAAAGTTGAATTTGGAGCGATGAGTTACGGAATGGTTTCAAAAACGGATGGAAAACCCTCAGCTTCTATCATGATGAAACAACGTCCAGGCTCAAATGCCTCCGAAGTTATCGAACGAGTGAAAGCCAAAATGGCCGAATTGAAAGGAACTTCCTTCCCACCGGGTATGAATTACAACTTGGCCTACGATGTTTCCCGATTTTTAGACGCTTCTATTAGTGCCGTAATCAAAACGTTGTTGGAAGCATTCTTGCTGGTGGGTATTGTAGTCTTTTTGTTTTTACAGGATTGGCGTTCCACCTTAATTCCTGTCTTGGCGGTACCTGTGGCCTTAATTGGAACCTTTGCGTTTATGCAAATGCTCGGGTTTTCGATCAACTTATTGACTCTTTTTGCCTTGGTGTTAGCCATCGGAATTGTGGTTGATAATGCGATTGTAGTGGTAGAAGCCGTTCACGTAAAGATGGAAGAAGGCTTAGCGCCCTATGAAGCGACTGTGGCGTCGATGAAAGAAATTGCTGGAGCTGTTGTGGCCATTACATTGGTAATGTCGGCGGTATTTATTCCCGTAGCCTTTTTGAGCGGCCCCGTTGGCGTTTTCTACCGACAGTTTTCGCTGACCTTAGCCATAAGTATCGTAATTTCAGGGGTTAATGCATTGACACTTACGCCAGCATTGTGCGCTATTTTATTAAAACCCCATCAGCATGGTACGCACAAAGGAGGGTTACAACGCTTTTTTACAAAATTCAATTCCGGTTTTGATCGTTTGACGCAGCGGTATTCGAATTTGTTGTCCCGATTTGCCACTAGAACTGCGGTAACATTTGGTTTACTCATCGCCTTTATTGGATTAATGGTAGTCAACAGCAAACTGCTTCCTACCGGCTTTATTCCGCTTGAAGACCAAGGAATGGTGTATGTGAGTGTAACCACACCCCAAGGCGCCACTGTTGAACGTACAGAAAAAGTACTGACACAGATTACACAATTGGCCAAAGAAATGGAGGGGGTAGAGAACGTGACCACCTTGGCGGGTTACAGTATCGTGACCGAAATTGCGGGTGCATCCTACGGAATGGCGATGATCAACATGAAAGATTGGTCAGAACGCGACATTTCAGCCGATGAACTTATTGCACGATTGACCGCTGAAACGGATAAGATTGCTGATGCCGACATTGAAGTGTTTGCTCCCCCAACCGTACCGGGCTTCGGAAACGCTAGTGGATATGAATTGCGGTTGTTGGATAAGTCAGGACGAACGTTAACCGATACGGATAAAACTACAAAAGCATTTATCAAAGCATTGAATGAAGCACCCGAATTACAAAACAACTTTACAGGATTTGATGCGACCTATCCCCAACATCTTGTCCACATGGATTATGATATGGCTACCAAAAAAGGAGTTTCGGTAGAAAACGCAATGGAAACCTTGCAGACTTTGCTGGGTTCGTATTATGCAACCAACTTTATCCGCTTTACGCAAATGTATAAAGTGATGGTTCAAGCCGGACCCGAATTCCGGAATGCGCCAGAGAGTATTTTAAATCTTTACTTGAAAAACGATCAAGGACAGATGGTTCCGTTTTCGACCTTTGTGCGTTTGGAACGCGTGTATGGTCCTGAAATCCTTACCCGCTACAATATGTATATGTCGGCGATGATCAATGGTGAACCAGCGCCTGGCTACAGTTCGGGAGACGCAATTAAAGCGGTAGAAAGGGTAGCCGAAAAACAACTTCCCCGTGGATACACCATCGAATGGTCGGGAATGACGCGGGAGGAAATTTTATCAGGAAATCAAACGACGATAATCTTTTTGATTTGTTTGCTCTTTGTATATCTTTTGTTAGCCGCGCAATACGAAAGTTTTTTACTTCCCCTACCCGTTTTGTTGAGTTTGCCTACAGGGATTTTCGGATCGTATTTTGCGTTGAGTCTCGCGGGGCTTCAAAATAACATTTATGCGCAAGTGGCGTTGGTCATGCTGATTGGTTTGCTTGCTAAAAATGCGATTCTGATTGTAGAATTTGCCATGGCGCGCAACCAAGAGGGAGAATCGATTATTTCGGCGGCCATTGAAGGCTCCCGACAACGATTACGTCCTATTCTTATGACCTCTTTTGCCTTTATCGCTGGTTTGATTCCGTTGTGTATCGCTTCTGGCGCGGGTGCTGTTGGAAATCAATCCATTGGTGTGGCGGCGGCTGGAGGAATGCTACTAGGTACTGTTTTTGGGTTACTTATCATTCCAGGACTTTATATCTTTTTTGCAACCTTAGAAAAAAAATTCAAAAATGAAACAACAACTGCGTAAGGTCATATTTGTTTTAGTATGCGGCTGCTTGGCTTCATGCGCTAGTCCAAAATTAGCGCCCACGAAGACCATTGCTCCACTTCCTGAAGGTGAAATGGCCATCGTTCCAGATAGTATCACGTTAAAAGAAACCCCCAAACTTTCAACCTACTTTAGTGACAAAAAGTTGGTACAATTGTTTGAAATAGCGTTGGCCTCCAATCCCGATATACAAATAGCGAAAGAGCGTATTGCCATTGCTAATAGTTATTTGGTGCGCAGTAAAAAAGTTCGATTACCCAATTTAGATCTTGAACTTTCGGCGAGTGGTACCCGTTTTGGGGACTATACTATGGAGGGCGTGGGCAACTTTGACACCAACTTGTCGTCCAATATTAGTGAGCGACAAATCATTAATACAAATCTTACCCCAAACTTTTTTGTGGGCTTGCAAAGCGCTTGGGAAGCTGATATTTGGGGAAAACTCAAGAAACTTTCGGAAGCAGCTAGAAATCGTTATTTGGCCACACGTGAAGGAGAACGTTTAGTAAGAGCGGCGCTTTTTACCGATATCGCGGTATTATATTATGAATTGATTGCTTTAGACAAGAAGCTTACGATTTATGAAGAAAACTATGCATTACAACAAAAAGCGTATGAAATCATTGCCGCACAACGAACCGTAGGGAAAGCCACTGAATTGGCCGTTCAACAATTTCAAGCCCAAAGTAAAAATCTGGAAACTGAAATTTCGTTGTTGAAAATTGAAGTGCTCGAAGTTGAAAATGCACTCAATGCCCTGCTCGGAAAATATACCTATCGCATTGATCGCGGAAGTACTTTAATTACGACCTATATTGAAGATACCAAAGCTAAAGAACACTATGTACGTATGCTTTTCAATCGTCCAGATGTGTTGCAACACTATTTTGAGTTACAAGCAAGTCAGGCCGATGCCAAAGCTGCCAAAGCTGCTTTTCTCCCACGATTAGTATTGGGTTCCCGTTTTGGATATAATGCTTTTTCTGCAGAAACCCTTTTTCTTCCTGGCTCATTAACGTACCAACTCTTAGGAGGTTTGTTCACACCACTGTTAAATCGTTCACAATTGAAATTAGAATTTAACGTGGCCTCCAAAGAACAAGAAATCGCCTTTTGGAGTTACCAAAAAAGCGTACTTCAAGCGTATACAGAGATGCAAACGTTATTGGGAAAACGCGAGATCTATCAGAAAACGTTGGCGTTAAAAGCGGAAGAAGTAGGGCATTTGAAACGTGCGGTTGAAGTAGCCAACGATTTGTATATTACAGGGTATGCCAATTATATGGAATTGATTAATACGCAAAAAAATAAACTTACGGCCGATTTGGATTTACTGCATTTCGAATTGGATACGACATTAAATACGATTGTATTATTTAAAGCATTGGGAGGAAGTCTTGAGACCTCGCAATAGATTGAATTGTTTTTTTTGGTTTTCTGTTGGAACAGGGGTGTTTTTTCGAAAATGCCCTTGTTCTTTTTTGGGGTAAAATGAAAAAACGAAGTTTGTCCTTATGGTCTTCGTTTGTTATATGAAGTGAAATTTTTTTAAAACCTGAGACCTTATTTTTTTAAAAAAAAAGCCCCAAAACAGAGGCTTTACTGTGATCCAGTCAGCCCCGACATTCATTCGGGGGAACCTGAGACCGTAGATTTTTTATACAAAAAAAGCCCCAAAACAGAGGCTTTACTGTGATCCAGTCAGGATTCGAACCTGAGACCTACTGCTTAGAAGGCAGTTGCTCTATCCAGCTGAGCTACTGGACCTTGGTCGGGGTGGCAGGATTCGAACCTGCGGCCTCCTGCTCCCAAAGCAGGCGCGATAACCGGGCTACGCTACACCCCGAAAAGAAGCGGAGAGACAGGGACTCGAACCCTGGCGACGGTTACCCGTCGACAGATTAGCAATCTGCTCCGTTACCACTCCGGCACCTCTCCTGATTCTTAAAAATAAAGAACTTTCGCTTAAAGCGGTTGCAAATGTAACGCAACAAAGTAAAAAATACAACTATTTGCACGTATTTTTTATCAATTTATGCTATCCCAAAATAAATCCATTCGTTATCAATTCAATAGCGTTTAAAAAAGTAAAATAACCGTGAAAATACAAGGGGAAAATCAGGCTATTTCCTAAAAAATAGTAGATTTGCACTACAAACAAACCAATTGAAATTTTAAAATTAACATGAGTAAAAAAGTGGTCATCGTTTCGGCAGCTCGAACTCCCATCGGAAGTTTTATGGGTGCCCTATCCTCGGTTGCTGCGCCCCATTTAGGAGCGGCTGCCATTAAAGGTGCTTTAGCAAAAATTCAACTCGACCCCAATCTTGTCGATGAAGTCTTGATGGGTAATGTCGTTCAAGCAGGTGTTGGACAAGCTCCCGCACGTCAAGCGGCTTTATTTGCTGGATTATCTGAAAATGTAGCGTGTACAACGATTAACAAAGTGTGCGCTTCTGGGATGAAAGCTATCATGCAAGGTGCGCAAGCGATTATGGCCGGCGATGCCGAAATTGTTGTCGCAGGGGGAATGGAAAATATGAGTATGATTCCCCATTACGTTCATCTGCGTAATGGAGTAAAATTTGGTCCTACATCGCTTGTGGATGGTATGCAAAAAGATGGGTTAACCGATGCCTATGACCATAATGCCATGGGCGTTTGTGCCGACTTATGTGCTACCGAATACCAGATTAGTCGTGAAGAACAAGACCAATTTGCCATACAATCCTATCAGCGATCTGCTTCCGCTTGGGATCAAGGAAAATTTGAAGCGGAAGTCGTTTCTGTCGCTGTACCCCAACGCAAAGGGGAACCTATTATGGTTACGCGCGATGAAGAATATACCAACGTACGATTAGATAAAATTCCAACACTTAGTCCCGTTTTCACTAAAGAGGGAACGGTTACAGCTGCAAATGCATCTACGATTAATGACGGAGCAGCAGCTGTGGTTTTAATGAGTGCTGAGAAAGCCGAAGAATTGGGATTACAACCCCTAGCGGTCATCCGTGGGTATGCCGATGCAGCACAAGAACCAAGATGGTTTACTACAGCACCTGCAAAAGCCTTACCTAAAGCCCTTGCAAAAGCAGGATTGGCTATCGATGAAGTAGACTTTTTTGAGTTCAATGAAGCGTTCTCTGTGGTGGGTCTTGCGAATGCAAAGATTTTAAATTTACCGAATGATAAGGTCAATATAAATGGCGGTGCTGTTTCATTGGGTCACCCCCTAGGATGTTCTGGAGCGCGTATAATCGTCACTCTACTCCATGTCTTGCAACAAAATAATGCAAAAATTGGGGCTGCGGCCATTTGTAATGGTGGTGGTGGTGCATCTGCTTTAGTAATTGAACGAATTGCCTAATTAGAATGAAGTTTGCCCTTAGTACCCTTTCTGTAATTCCGCTGCGCGCCGAACCGAGTGACCGAAGTGAAATGGTGTCACAAGTGCTGTTTGGGGAACATTTTGAAATTATAGACAAAGAAAAACAATGGCTAAAAATCAAACTTCATTTCGACCACTACGAAGGGTGGATTGACCGAAAACAATGCCTAGAAATTACACAAGACCAATTTGAAAAATTATCGCAAGATGCGTTGATCTTGAATGCAGATTTGGTTGAATATGCGGTTACCCCCGAGAATCATTTAATTCCATTATTATTGGGTGCATCATTGACTTTTTTAAACCACGCGGACATCAATCGGGCGCAATTCGGATTTGAAGGCTTAAAAATTGTAGGAGAAAAACCAAAATCGGAATTAATTCCCACGGCATTTATGTACTTGAATGCACCTTATTTGTGGGGAGGAAAATCACCTTTTGGAATTGATTGCTCTGGTTTTACACAAATGGTTTACAAACTCAATGGGTATGCTCTTTTACGCGATGCTTCGCAACAAGCCACACAAGGCGAAGTGTTGAGTTTTATTGAAGAAAGTGAACCTGGTGATTTGGCATTTTTTGATAATGAAGAAGGTAAAATCATCCACGTTGGAATCATTTTAGAAAACAATTACATCATTCATGCTAGTGGCAAAGTTCGTGTCGATCGATTAGACCATTTGGGTATTTACAATGCTGAGGAAAATCGACACACCCACCGTTTACGGGTGATTAAAAAAGTGATATAAAAAAAGTGCTCTAGATGTAGAGCACTTTTTTTTATTTTCCTAATTGAGCTTTTAACTCTTTCACTTTATCATTGCGTTCCAAAAACTTATATACGGTAAGCATTCCATTGATTACACCTTCATTATTCGGTTGAAGCTTATAGGCACTTTCTAAAATTGGCAATACTTTGTTGAATAATTTCTGACGTTCTCCTTTTAAAAACTCAAATCGTTTTTGGTCTTTTTCGGTGTAGCCTAATTTATTCATCTCGTCCACAATTTTTTGATCGGGTTTCAACATCATATCGGCTAGGTTAACATACGCATCGACATAATCGGGCTTAATTTCAATCACGCGCCGGTAATATTTTTCCGCTTCATCGAATTGGTTATTATTACCGCTAGTTACCCCAAGGTTATAAATCAAAATGTGGTCATTAGGATTTTTTTCCAACACTTCTTTGATTATTTTTTGGTAATTGGGAACGTCATTTGACTTCAAATAAATCTCTGCTTCCGACAACAACAAATTCGTATCCCCAGGCAATTCTTTTTTAGCATCGGCTATTGCTGATTTCGCTGCATCCGTTTTATCTTGTTGCAAATAAATCAATGCAATATTTTTAACAATTTCACCGCGTTTGGAAGGCACTTTTTCTTCTGTTGGATCGCTGTACTGACCTAACTCCACAAATTTATTTCGGACGCCTTTATCGGTAAAACTTTCTACTTGTCCTGTTAATTTGTTTTTGGCAAAATATTTCGTGCCTTCTCCGGTATAATTTTTAGACTTCAAAATTTCATAATATTTCAAAGCGCTGTCGTAATCCTTTCCTTCTACTGCATAATTCGCAGCAAAATAGAGGTTTTCCATTTCTTTAGGTTCCATCAAATAAATGCTGTAAAGAATTTTGGAAGATTCTGCGTATTGCTTAGCGTTGCCTAAACTAATGGCTACATTCAATAACTGCCCTTTGAAGGATTGAATGGTTTCGTTAATGTCATCGGTATAGACCTTTTTTCCGGATTTGGCTTCGTAATCCAACGTTTCTCGCATGGCTACACCAAGACCTTCAATGGTATTAGGAGAAAAAAGTTTAGCCATTTGGGCTTGCATCACTGCCGGAGACATATTTTTATCCCAAGTTGACATTTCCAACATGGGTACCATAGCTTTATAGAACTTTAAGTATACTTTATCGGATTCTTCAGTGGCTAATCCTTCCAACTTTTGAACCAAATTTTTGTATTCTGTATACTCTTCGGTTTTTAACGCATCTTTTGCGTATAATTTTTTTAAAGCTTTCAATTCGTCTTTTTGTGCGAATGAAGCTGTAGCCAAGAACAGGGTTCCCGCTAAAAATAAATGATTGATTTTCATACGATTTGATTTAAAAACGTAAAAAGCCACGATTGAATCTCAACACATGGCTTTTACACAATTATTTTACTTTTTATTCTTCATTTTCTTGAGTTGCATCGTCATTTAATTCGATACCCTCGTTAAGTTCGTCGTCTTCTAACGCTTCTGATTCTTCCTCTCGCATTACCTTGGTGACCGCGGCAATCGAATCGTTATTCTTGATGTTGATTAGACGAACTCCTTGGGTAGCTCGACCCATAACGCGAAGATCGGAAACCATCATACGAATCGTTAATCCCGACTTGTTGATAATCATCAAATCATCTTCATCGGTGACATCAGAAATCGAAATCAACTGACCGGTTTTGTCGGTAATATTCAAAGTTTTCACCCCTTTACCGCCACGGTTGGTAATACGGTACACATCTTCGCCATCATCATCTACCAATTTGGTTCGTTTCCCATACCCATTTTCAGTAACCACCAAAATTTGTTTCTCATTGACTTCTTTTTCATCAATGGCTACCATTCCGATGACTTCATCTTTTTCGTCGGCTAAAGTAATCCCGCGAACCCCAGAAGCTGTTCGTCCCATTGGACGCGTTTTGCTTTCTTCAAAGCGCACAAGTTTACCCGACTTCACAGCGATAAACACCTGACTGTTTCCTGTGGTTAATTTTGCTTCTAACAACTCATCATCTTCACGAATCGTAATCGCATTAATCCCATTTTGACGGGGACGCGAATACTGCTCGAGCGGTGTTTTTTTGACCTGACCTTGTTTGGTCGCCATAATCACAAAATGATTGTTGATGTATTCTTCGTCTTT
>CANHRI010000057.1 GCA_947463515.1 Flavobacteriaceae bacterium | reverse complement strand
GTTTCTGGATCGGGACAACGCACAGGATTGGATTCGGTAAGTGAAAAATCCAAGGCTTGGTAAGGTTTTTCTAAAAATATATCGCCTACAGAGGACACAAAAGCATTTATTTTTACGTTTGGAAGCATTTGTTTGGCTAGCGCACCTGCCACAACGCGGCATGCTGTTTCACGAGCTGAACTACGCCCTCCCCCTCTGTAATCGCGAATTCCATATTTTTTTTCATAGACATAATCGGCATGACTCGGACGAAAAGAATTCTCCAAATGACTGTAGTCTGCCGATTTTTGATTCGTATTGGGAATCATAAAGCCGATAGGAGTTCCCGTGGTTTTTCCTTCAAAAATACCCGATAAAAATTGTACTTCATCGGCTTCTTTTCGTTGGGTCACGATGGTCGATTGTCCGGGCTTTCTTCGCTGCATTTCGTTTTGAATAGCCTCAAAATCTAGGGTAATTCCCGCAGGAAAACCTTCAATAATTCCTCCTAAAGCAATACCGTGCGATTCGCCAAATGTAGTCAGCGTTAATAAAGTTCCAAAAGTATTTCCAGCCATAGATGCAATTTGAACAAATATAAAACTTAATTTCGGCATGGTCTTTTGATTCAAGCACAAAAATTTTCTTAAAATCGAGCGATAAAACATACTAAAGCTTTTATTTTACGGTTTGTAATAGAACACGCTCTAATTTGTTTAACTAAATTTTGTAACTATGAAAAAAATGCTGTTCATGTTCGCTTTGCTGGGAGGCGCCTATTTTGCTCAAGCACAAGACATTTCTAAACACGCTTTGGGTCTTCGTTTGGGAGACAACGACGGATTTGGTGGAGAAATCTCCTATCAGAGAGGCTTATCCAAAAACAACCGTCTAGAATTTGACCTGGGATGGCGTAACAGCAATAATGTTGATGCGTTTAAATTGACAGGACTTTACCAGTGGGTGTGGGAAATTGATAACGGATTCAATTGGTATGCCGGTGTTGGAGGTGGTTTAGGAAGTTGGAGCTATGATAAAAATGGCGTTTCCGATAATGGAACATTTTTATTTGCGGCAGGGAATATTGGTATTGAATACAATTTTGACATTCCGTTGCAATTATCCTTGGATTTCCGTCCAGAAATTTATTCGAATTCGAGCGATTTCCGTGACGAAAATTTTGGTCCCGATATCGCTTTAGGTATTCGTTACCGATTCTAACGATAAACATTAAATCCCGGTTACTTGCCGGGATTTATTATTTGTAAGTCAATTGGTTTTTTACTTTTTATTTTCAACACAAAATTAGGCGTCGTTATCGCTGTAGTTGCCATCCCTTTTGGGGGAATTTCGCGAATAACTACTTCGACTTTGTCTTTCAAAATTTTTACTTTTTCCACCTTAATGGACCAACCTCCTGTGGGTTTTTCACCTAAATTAACCAAAATAAAATTGTTATCTTGAATATCATTGGGCTTTAGATAAGGACTAATAATTGGATCCTTCAGTAACATTTGGTATTCACTTTCCTCAGTGATAAATTCAAAAAACTGAAAAGAAGCACCATCATAGTCCCTGCCAAATAAAATATCATACGTTACATAGCTAGACTCCGGAGGCAATGTCGATTTACAAGCGGTTAAAAAGAGTACACTAAAAAATAAAACTACGCTTTTTTTCATGGTTTATTGATGGCTTCATGGTATAACTTTTCGTATTGGGGTAAAATCAGCGCAATGTCGAATTGCTGGGCCACTTCGAGTGCTTGTTTCTTAAACGTCGCCAACGTCTCATTATTGTTGAGTATGGAAATCGCGTCTTTGGCCATAGCGTCTATATCGCCTACTGGAGCCAAATATCCAGATACACCTTGCACATTGACTTCAGGCAATCCTCCCGTATTACTGGAAATCACCGGCACACTCCAAGCCATCGCTTCAAGGGCCGCCAAACCAAAACTTTCGGTTTCGGAAGGAAGTAAAAACAAATCGGAATAGGCCAAAATACTGTCGATTTCGTTGCTATTCCCAAAGAAAATCACCTTGTCGACAATGCCCAATTCCTCACACAATCGTTCTGCCGGAAGTCGCTCGGGACCATCCCCTACTAACATTAACTTGGAAGGTATCGTTTGTTGAATTTTATAAAATATTTTAACGACATCGGGAATGCGCTTTACCTTTCTAAAATTACTGATATGGGTAATAATTCGCTCTTCTTTTTTTGCCATTACCGAACGTTGGCAGGCAATATGATTTTCATTGCGATGTTTTTCCAATTCAATAAAATTGGGAATCACATGAATTTCATTTTTCACATCAAAGAGCCGGTAAGTCTCCTCTTTCAAATCTTGGGAAACAGCGGTCACAATATCCGATTTATTAATACTAAAACTCACCGCCGTTTTATAATTAGGATGCTTACCTACCAAAGTGATATCGGTGCCGTGAAGTGTGGTAACCATAGGAATATGTATCCCTTGATCGCGCAACATTTGTTGTGCCATATATCCTGCATACGCGTGCGGAATGGCATAATGCACATGCAATAACTCGATTTTGTGTAGCTTTACCATGTCGACCAACTTACTGGACAACGCCAATTCGTAAGGTTGGTAATGAAACAGCGGGTATTCAGGCACATTAACTTCATGGTAATGTACATTGGGGTTCAATAAGGCTAAACGAACAGGTTGTCGGTAGGTGATAAAATGAATTTCATGACCTCTTCGGGCCAATTCTAATCCCAATTCTGTGGCAACTACTCCACTGCCCCCAAAGGTTGGATAACAAACAATAGCAATTTTCATATCATTGAAGTGCAGAATAAACTTTTCCCAAAAAAAGCAAAACTGACTAAATCAGCGACTTACTTTTTTTATAAAGGATTTCATCTGCTCAACGAATTTACCAAAAAAATCAAGCGAAAAACACAACGCCAATAATTAAAATTATCGATCTAAAATGGCTTCTTGAATAATTTTTTGAATCTCCTCTCGGATGTTTTCTTTCGACAACTTATTGGGAGCATTACTATCGGGGAAAGTTCGGTTGGAAAGAAACACATAAACGATTTCACTTTCTGGATCGGCCCACACCATGGTGCCTGTAAATCCCGTGTGGCCAAAGCTTTGCATCGAAACACATCCACACGTTGGCCCTTCTTTTCCCAATTGGGGTTTGTCAAAACCTAATCCTCTGCGATTTCCTTCGGCGCAATAATGACAGGTGTTAAAAGTCGTAAAGGTTTCGGGTGAAAAATATTGAATCCCCCCATAATTCCCTTGTTGCAAATACAACTGCATCATTTTGGCCATGTCTAAACTATTCGAAAATAAACCCGCATGTCCTGCCACGCCTCCCATCATAGCCGCGGCCATATCGTGCACATACCCTTGAATCCAAGTATGGCGAAAATAATTGTCAATTTCTGTGGGCGCTATAAGGGTTGCATCAAATTTATGCAAAGGATTAAATCGAGTAGTGGACAGCCCCATAGACTGATAAAAATTGGTTTGAATTGCTTCATCCAAAGGTTTACCCATCAATTTCTCTACAATGCGTTGTAAAATGATAAAGGTAAAATCCGAGTATTTATATTCTTTTTGATCCAGTAATTTACTGTCAAGAATTTGAGTAAACATCGATTCTTTGTACTCATTCTTCAAATATAGATTTTCAGAAACTTGAACTTCAAAACCTGGCTTTTGACCCAAACTATAATATTGGGGAAGCGGGCATTTTTCGGCATCTAACGTTGCTTTGTAAAAAGGAATCCACGCTTGAAGTCGGGCGTAATGCGACAATAGTTCTTTCAAGGTAATGGTTTCTTTATTGGTTCCTTTCGTCTCTGGTAAGAGTTCACCCAACGTTTGATCAAGTCGCAATTTCCCCTGATCATACAATTGCATCACCAACGGTAAGGTGGCAGCGATTTTGGTTACTGAAGCCACATCGTACAGGTCTGAAGCTTGAATTTTGGTCAGCGCTTCATAGGTTTGATTCCCATAGGCTTTGTGAAAAATTACTTTGCCACGACGAGCGACTAATACCTGCATTCCGGGGGTCATTGCACCTTGGATTGCTTTCTGAGCCACATGATCGATGCGCGCTAAGGTTTTTGGACTCATTCCCACATTTTCAGGCGAAGTAAATCCTAAACGATTGAGAGGGGTGAAATTAAATCCATGCCCTTCATGAAATTCAGCATTGATTGTGACGGGTAATTTTCCTTTGGGTTCAACCGCTCCAAAGAGCACTTGGGCCGAAACCACTTGCGCAATCTCGCTATTTTGATACGACACCACCACAGCTTCTATATTTTCATACGAGGGAACCGCAGAGAGCGCGTAGGGTTTGACAAAACCATCCAAAACGATTTTATGCGACTGGGCAATTTTATCCAATAACAGAAGTTCTGCCTCTGAAAAATCATGTTTACGCCAAGCCCGATCGGACTTATGAAACCCGACAATGACTAAGTCATATTCTTTCAATCGAACATTTAATGTGTCGGGATGACTTTCAACGACTTCGGTAACGTCTGTATACTTGCGAAGCGTTTGAAGAAAAGGACTGTGTTGATCGTCTCCTAATTTGACATAGGCAATTTTTTGACGTAAATCTTTAATCGGAAGAATATCATCTTGGTTTTTGACCAACGTTATGGCATTTTCATAGATTTGATAATGCAAGGCCTCTTTGAAAGGCGTAAACATAGCCTCAGAAATCTCTTTCTCCTCAACGAACTGCGGCTTTTGTAGTCCAATTTTGTATTTATAGCGCAATATTTTTTTTACCGAATGGGCCAAACGGTTTTCAGAAATCAATCCGTTTTGATAGGCTGTTGCAATTTTTTCACTGGCGAAAGGAACATTTTCAGGGAAAAGTAGAATGTCATTGCCGGCTAAAAAAGCTTCCAAATCCAATTCTCCGGGTGCCATAAACTTACTGGCGCCTTTCATGTTAAGCGCATCGGTAAAAATCAATCCTTCAAAGCCTAATTCTTCTTGCAAAATATTGGTTACTACCGAATGTGAAACCGAAGTTGGCCAGCCGTCGCGGTGTTCCAAACTTGGAATGTTTAAGTGGGCCACCATCACCGAGACCAGCCCTTCATCAAACATTTTTTTGTAAGGATATAATTCAACGCGTTCAATGCGTTCTTTGTCAAACAACAATTGAGGGAGCGCGTGATGGGAATCGGTTGCTGTATCGCCGTGACCCGGAAAATGTTTCCCGGTACAAAAAACGCCCATACTTTGCACGCCTTTCATTAATGCTACTGCATGATCGGTGACATTGTGCTTTTCTTCGCCAAAAGAGCGATGACCAATGATAGGATTTTTGGGATTGGTATTGATATCTAAAACAGGAACAAAGTTAAAATGACATCCAATACGTTTTGCTTCCAGCGCCATTTGACGACCAACTTCTTCCAGTAAGGCATAATTTTTAACGGCACCCAAGGTCATATTCCAAGGGTATTTGTAGGTAGAATCCAAACGCATATTCAATCCCCACTCGGCATCAATACCAATGAACAAAGGCACTTTGGACTGTTTTTGAAAACGATTGGTCAGTTTCGCCTGTCGAACGGGACCGCCTTGAAAAAAAATCAAGCCCCCAATGGATTCGTTTTTTATCAATCGGTCCAAGCTGTTGACATGTACACTATCTTTATTGGAATACGCGGCCACCATAAACAATTGCCCAATCCGTTCTTTCAAAGTCATTTGGTTGTAAACACTATCGGCCCATAGTTGTTCTGCCTCGGTATCTTTGAAAAAAGTTTTGCGATCGGCTTTGGCTACAGGAATATAAACATCATCCTCCTCTCCAGAAACCGTTTTAGGCTTTGGAAGTGATTTTGAATGAGTTTTCGAATGGCTGTTTTTTACGGAACTACATTGAACCGCAAAAGCCACCGCGAAAAGCAAGAACAAAAATTTAGCGTAGTGTTGCATGGGTTTAAATTAGAAAAAACGAGCATGCCAACTTTCAGCGGCAGGTACTTCCCAATGGGATTGCCACTCCTCCACCGTATTTACCAAATTATTGAACACGATGGTATTGGGACCCACCGATTTTTCTTTGACCATTCTTTTGAAATCAAGCAAAGTTTTGTGCGTAATAAATTCTCCTTGACGAAAAGTAACATTCATTTTATCCAACAAATCAATTTGATACTGTTGCTCTAATTGTTGAATTAAAGCTACCGAAGCATCTATAGAGCAGCCTGTTGGTGCTTGCACAGATGTATTAACAGCCAATACAATAAATCGCTGATAAACGACTTTAAACGAAGCTTCTAATGCCGATCCGTGAGCTGACCATTGGTTCACAAAATGCAGCAATAACTGCTCCATTTCGGCAATTTCCTCATCAGAAAGTTTGCGATTGGCAGGGTAAATCCATATTCGGGATTCCTCTGGTAATTGTTCAAAAGGAATGTACATACTATATTTTTTTTGGGCCGTGATCGTATCACTATATTTTTCATTGAAACACCGATTCGGTAGGCTTTTGTGAAAATAGAACTGGAGAAAAAATAGATATCGCAGTAAAATTTATCACTTCGTTTCCTTACAAATCTTGAGCGTTGGCTATTAATTCAGCAATATCCAAAACTTTGACTTCGCTTTCTTTCTCGAAATGCTTTACGCCATCGGTCATCATGGTATTGCAAAAGGGACAACCTGCAGCAATCACCTCCGGTTTGGTTTCCAAAGCATCTTCGGTGCGCTCAATATTGACGTCTTTATTTCCTTTTTCAGGTTCTTTAAACATTTGAGCTCCTCCGGCTCCACAGCATAAACCGTTGGCACGTGAACGTTTCATTTCGACCAATTCGGCATCCAATTTTTCAATTAAAGCACGTGGCGCTTCATACACATTGTTGGCGCGTCCCAAGTAACAAGGGTCATGAAATGTGATACGTTTTCCTTTGTAGGTTCCCCCTTCAATTTTCAAACGTCCTTCGTCCAATAAGGATTTAAGAAATTGTGTGTGGTGAATTACCTCATAATGTCCTCCTAATTCAGGATATTCATTTTTCAGCGTATTGAAACAATGGGGACAAGCGGTAACAATTTTCTTTGCTTCGTATGCATTGAGCACTTGAATATTCATCATGGCTTGCATTTGAAACAAAAACTCATTCCCCGCACGCTTGGCAGGATCGCCAGTACAGGATTCCTCTGTACCCAAAACCGCAAAGGAGACTTTGGCTTGATTTAAAATTTTGACAAAAGCTTTGGTAATTCGTTTGGCCCGATCGTCAAAGCTCCCTGCGCATCCTACCCAGAAAACCACTTCAGGTTGTTGTCCTTGCGCCAACATCTCGGCCATTGTTGGCACATTTAAAATTTCAGCCATAGTTCAATTCGTTTGAAAATATTCTATCTATTCATGTTTCCCATCATCAAAAACTTGGATGGTGACTTCTTTTTCAATTAAATCGGTAAATTTCCCTCGGTATCGGGTAGCTTTTACCAAGTGGTTGTCAATCCAGTGGTAGTTTCCTCCACGGGGTTTCCCAAATAAAATTCCGTGGTACTTGAAACCGTGTTGTTTTAACCAGGTTTCGGTATACGCACGATGCGCTTCGGTACGGGAGGTAAAGAAAAAAATCACATGACCTTCGTCGTACCATTTGTTGAGCGTAATGAGTGCATCGGGATAAACTTCTGCGGTTAGCATACGCTCGGGTTCTTCATTTGGAATGTCATCGCAAATGGTTCCATCAATATCGATGAGGTAATTTTTGATGCCTTCCGGTAAAATAGGGCTAAGGTGCTGTCCATTTTCAGTAACAGACTGTAAAGACTTTTCAATGTCTTCTGATTTCATGATTTCAAATTTTTGATTAGTTGCATTTTTTCCGTTCCATTCCCGCCCTCACATTAGGAATGGTTCAGTTATTGTTTGATGCCATGCATCGCGTTACTCACTTTTCCAATTCAAACGATCCATTTGGTTGTATTGCCATGGAGCACCGTTATTCTCAATATTAGTCATCATTGCGTTGAGCGATTGTGGCGCGGCACTTTGCTCCATTACCAAATAGCGTCGCATATCCATAATTATTGATAACGGACTAATATTTACGGGACACTCTTCCACACAAGCGTTGCAAGAGGTACATGCCCATAGTTCTTCTGTGGTGATATAATCATTCAACAACGATTTGTTATCGGGAATGAATACACCTTTGTTGGCATCGATGTTTCGACTCACTTCTTCCAAACGGTCGCGGGTGTCCATCATGATTTTACGGGGAGACAATTTTTTACCCGTTTGATTCGCTGGACAGGAAGATGTACAACGTCCACATTCGGTACAGGTATAGGCATTCAGCAACTGTACCCAATTCAAATCCATGACATCGCTCGCACCAAATTTAGCAGGAACCGCATCGGTTGTGGCCGGAGCAGCAAAAGGGTCGGCATTGGGATCCATCATCAATTGCACTTCACGGGTAACGCTCTCCAGATTGTCAATCTTACCTTTAGCATTAAGGTCCGCATAATACGTATTTGGGAAAGCCAACAAAATGTGTAAATGTTTGGAATAATATAAATAATTCAAGAAAATCAAAATACCTACAATATGCATCCACCAGAATGTACGCTCCAACAACACTACCGTACCTTCATTTAATCCGTCGAAAATAGGACTGATAAAGTGACTTACTGGAAACGAACCTGCACTGACATAATGCGAAACTCCAGCTTGTTGCAACCAAAAATCGGACGCATTCATCAATAGGAACAATGACATCAATACAATTTCAAAATACAAAATAATATTGGCGTCACTTTTCGGCTTTCCATTCAAATCTGCACTCGCAAATCGCCCTAGCTTCAGCACATTTCGCCGTGCCCAAAACACAACTACGGCAACTAAAACGAGAACCGCCAATACTTCAAAAGAACCGATTAGGAAACTATAAAATCCACCCATAAAGGCAAATACACGGTGGGTTCCAAAAAGTCCGTCGATAACAATTTCGAGCATTTCAATATTAATAATAACAAAACCCACGTAAACCAAGAGGTGCATAATCCCTGAAACCGGGCGTTTCACCATTTTGGATTGCCCCAATGCAATCATTAACATGTTGTTCCAACGCGCTTTGGGGTTATCGGTTCGGTTGACCGCTTGTCCTAATTTAATGTTACGCAATAACTTTTTGATATTGAGGGCAAAATACCCCACGCCAATAGCTAGTATAACCGCAAAGAAAACATTATCCAAATATTCCATCGTTTTTTATTTTTTTATCGTATCGGCCACAGGAGCCACATACGGTTTATTTTTTTTACCAAACAGGGACACGTTTACATAACGCGTCGGATTTAAACGTAAATCTTGCAACAACAGTTCCAATTCTTTGGACGTTTTAGTGAAATTAGCATACAACTGCTCATCTTTCATTAATTTACCCATCGTCCCTTTACCCGCTTCCATTTGTTGCAATAGAAGATTGACATTTTTAAGGGTTTCATCTAATTTAGCTACGGTTTCAGTCCAATTCGCTTTGGCTAAATCATCGGAGATTTTGACAAAATTAGCTGAAGCTTTTTCAGCGTTGGCCATGGTTCCTTTGATATTTTTTTGGTTTTCCGCCAACATTGCATTGGTTTGTTCACCCGCTTTTTGAAATTCGATCAACATGGCATCGAGGTGGGCCAAACTTTGCCGCAAATTCTCTTTGGTCGAAGCGTCCATAACTTGATTAATGTTTTCCATCATCGCATTGGTGTTGTCTAATAACTTCAACACTTTAACCTTCAACGGTTCAATTTGACGGGCAATTTCTTCGGTAAGTCCCAATTTCGTTGCTGGAACTAACTGACCCCCATCGGGAACCAAATTCCCAGAAGCAGCGGGTATGATAGCAATTTGTTTTCCACCAATCGGACTCGGAGCATAGATTTCAGCTTTACTTCCTTCTTTGATGGGAAAATCCGTATTGATTTGCAATTCCACTTTAATTTTTGCCGTTTCATTGTCTAAAGTCACCGCACTCACTTTTCCGATAGTCAACCCATTGATGGTAACGGGAGCCGATTTTTCTAGACCTTCCACATTATCATATACTACATATAAAACGCGTTGTTTACTCAGTATGTCTTTACCCTTCAAAAAGCTGTAGCCCCATATAAAAAGGAGTATGGAGGCAATGACGAGTATGGCAGTTTTTAGTTCCCGTGTCAGTTTCAAAATCAACTATTTTTAAGCTGCAAATTTATAATTTTATTTCATAGCTTCTTGCACCGAAACGCTCTTTCCGTCTTTAAATGCAATTACAAATGCTTGGGTATATCCTTTGGATTTTGCTTCTTGCAATAACTTTTTGGCTTCTTCATAATTGGCCGTTTGTCCATAGGTGTATTTGTACATTCCCGCAGGGGTTTGCGTCACTTCAATACTTTTCAACCCATTAAAGTTAGAGGGAACTGTTTCCAATTTTTTGGTACTTGCTGAAATTTGAATTTTAAAAACAACGCCTTTTGTGACGGGTTTGTCTACAATTTTTGGCTCAGTATTTTTAATGACAGTATCTTTTTTGGTAGGCGAAGGCGTTACAGGCAACTCCTCTACCCGTTGGGATGGTTTGACCGAATCAGAGTTGTCTTCTCCGTCAAAATGGTCTTTTTTATAACTTAAAATCGCTTTGTAAATCGCCTCTGCAATTTCGTTTTGCCCTTCCTCTGAATCCAAACGAGCGCCTTCTACCGGATTGGAAACAAATCCCGTTTCAATCAATACACGAGGCATGTAGGCTTTGTGCAAAACCATGTAAGGCGCTTGCTTTACTCCCCCGCCACGGCTTTTTTTGCCTAACATTTTTACAAAATTATCTTGGATTTTTGCTGCTAAAGCAATACTGTTTTCTAGAAACTCTTCTTGCATAAGCATCATTCCGAGCATTGTTTCGGGTTTTCGCGGATCATACCCTTCGTACTTTTGCTTATAGTCTTTCTCTAAGGTTATAACCGCATTCTCTCGTTTTGCCGCTTCCAAGTTGGAGGCGTTTTTGGACATACCCATTACATAGGTTTCGGTACCATCGGCTGCGGGATTCTTGTTAGCATTACAGTGAACGGAAACGAAAATACTAGCATCGGCACGATTGGCGATGTTTGCTCGTTCAATCAAATCAATAAATACATCGGTTTTTCGGGTATATATTACCTCAATCCCATTGTTTTTCTCTAATAATTTCCCTACTTTAAGTACGATTTCCAAATTGATGTTTTTCTCAATATGCCCATTGTACACGGCACCGAAATCGTGATCACCATGTCCAGCATCTAAGGCAACTTTAAATTTTGACGTTTGTGCAGATAGTCCACTGAGGGATAAACTTAAACAAAAAAACACTAATATCGCTTTCACAAAGGGTTGACTCATAATTCCAATCGTTAATTTTAATTAAATCCGTAAAAGGATAAAATAATTTATTAGCTATTTTTGACGAAATAATATGTAAGTTTGCCCGTCAAAAATCGGACCACATTTTTACAAAAATAGTATTAATCCTGTTGCGTACCAAGATATTTTATATCGTTTTATTAGCCGTTTTCCTAACATTGGGAAGCTCAAGCAGCTATGGGCAGGTAACTACTTCAAATTCATCGACTCCGAACGAAACCTTAATTAAAGTTGTTCCTCCTGATTCGTCACTAAAAAGCAAAAAATACTTAGAAAGTATCGTCGAATATTATGGGAAATCCTATGTAAAATTTGACCAAAAAAAGCAAATCATCACCATGATGGATGAGGCGGTATTGAAGTACATGGATTATGAGTTGAAAGCGGGAATAATTGTTTTTGATTATAAAAATGACGAAGTGTATGCGGGTCGTTTGAAGGATACGGCTGGAAATTATTTTCAATATCCCGTATTCAAACAAGGCGCTACAGTGGTAGAACCCGATTCCATACGGTTTAACTTCAAAACAAAAAAAGCTAAAGTTTGGAATTCGCGCACCAAGCAACAAGAATTAAACATACTCGCTGAAATCTCCAAAAAAGAAAATGATTCAGTGTATTTTATGAAGGGAGCGCGATTTACGACCTCTGAAAATGTGGAAGACCCTGAGTACTATTTTTTGGCACGAAAAGTAAAGTTTGTCCCCAACAAAAAAGTAGTAGTCGGGTTTACCAACATGTATATTTATAATGTCCCCACTCCTATCGCGGTTCCTTTTGCCTTTTTCCCGATTACAACCAAAGCCCGCTCAGGAATAATCATTCCTGCCTATGGACAAAGCAATTCCCGCGGCTTCTTTTTACAAAACGGAGGGTACTATTTTGCTTTAAGTGACCATTATGATCTAGCTTTGTTGGGTGATTATTTCACCAACGGAAGTTATGCTTTACGGGCAGAAACCAATTATGCCAAGCGCTATCATTTCAATGGAACGTTTAATTTACGTTTTGAAAATCAAATCTCTGGTGAACGCGGATTTCCGGGGTATGCCAAACAGAACATATACAACATTCAGTGGAACCACTCGAAAGATGCCAAATCAAATCCAAGTTCACGGTTTTCAGCTTCGGTCAACTTGGGAAGTAGCCGCTATTTTCAACAATCATTAAATATTAACAACTTGGGGTCGCAGTTAAACAACACCTTGAGTTCGTCGATTACGTATTCCAAAACGTTCAATACCGAACCGCAAATAAACATTACAGCTTCTGCAACGCATACCCAAAACAACCAAACGCAACAAATTGACATGACCTTGCCCACGTTACAAGGAAGTGTGGACCGAATTTTTCCTTTTGCTCCTAAAAGTGGTGTCAAAAAAGGTATTATTCAGAACATCAACTTTCAATACAATGTCAACGGACGAAATCAATTTCGAGTTCAAGAAGAATTTTTCTTCCGAAAAGAAATGTTTGACACGGCACAAATCGGTATGCAACATTCGATACCGCTACAAACAAATTTCAAGTTGTTTCAGTTTTTTAGCGTGACTACATCCCTCAATTACAATGAAGTTTGGGTCAATAAAACAATTCGTAAAGGCTACGATGCAGCAACAAATGAAGTGGTTACCACTCAAGTTAGCGGGATTGATGCCTTTCGAACCTATTCCATCAATAATTCTGTGGGAACCACTATTTATGGAAATTTTAAATTTAAAGGCGAGGGTCGTCTCAAAGCCATTCGCCATACCATCCGACCCACGCTGACTCACTCGTATACCCCCGGATTTGATCAATATTTTGACAATTATGTTTCCAATAGTGCGGGAACGGTATTGCGGTATACCCGATTTGAAAGTGGCATTTATGGTGCTCCTTCCAATGCATTGTCCAACGCATTAGATTTATCCATTGTAAACGTTTTGGAAGCAAAAGTTCGCGATAGGGATTCTACCAAAACGGAATTAAAAAAAATATTTTTATTGAACAATCTTACGGTAGGTACGCGCTATAATTTTGCAGCACCCTCTTTTCGTTTGGGAACGTTCAATATGACTGGAGGTACTTCATTGTTTAAAGAAAAAATGAGTGTCAATTTCGCAGCTGTATTTGACCCCTACCAATTGAATGAGTCCAATGTTCGGGTCGAAAAATTTGTTTGGGACAATGGAGGCTTTTTGCGAATGACGAGTGCCAATTTGACCATCAATTACACCTTCAACAGCACGGGTGAGGCACCCAAAGAAAACGTGCAAGGGCTCCGCAACGGTGGACGCAGTGATAATCTTTTTGGGGCCAATGAAGAAATCAATCGTATGGAGGATAAAGAGGAAAAAGAGGATACCTTTGCGGGCTTTTACAAGTCGATTATTCCCTGGGATATTAACTTAGCTTACGCCCTTACCTATGCCAATGATCGCGGTCAAAATGAGATTGTTGGAAATTCGCTAATGATTGCAGCCAATACTACCCTAACCTCCAAATGGTCTTTGGGAGTTTCAACAGGGTATGACTTCAAAAATAATGGTATTGTAGCCACGAACTTACGTATCAACAGAGACTTGGATAGTTGGAGTATGAACTTCAATTGGAGTCCTTTTGGATTGAACCAATTCTGGGGCTTTTTCATCGGAATCAAATCAGGTATGTTGAGCGATATTAAGTGGGATAAAAATTCACAACCGGACCGAACCTTACGTTAATATGAAAAAAATCATTTTTACAGAAAACGCTCCTGCTCCTATTGGCCCTTATAATCAAGCGGTGTTGGTAGGCAATACACTTTATACATCAGGGCAAATTGCGCTTCACCCCGCATCAGGCGAATTAGTCCTCAAGGATATCGAAACAGAGACCCAACAAGTCATGGAAAACATGAAAGCCGTTTTGGCTGCTGCTGAAATGGATTTTTCACACGTGGTCAAAACAACCATTTTCATCATGAATATGGGTGATTTTGCTCGCATCAATGCCGTATATGGTCGTTATTTTGATGAAAAAATGGCTCCAGCTCGAGAAACCGTTCAAGTCGCTTGTTTGCCCAAAAATGTCAACGTGGAAATCTCCATGATTGCCATCAAATAACTCTATTTTCGTAACGTTTCCACCAACCGTTTTGCTGTAGCTTCATTGGTGGCAAGGGGAACATTATGAACGTCGCAAATGCGAATAAGCATGTTGATGTCAGCTTCATGTGCGTGACTGGATGCTGGGTCTTTAAAAAACAAGACCATATGTGTTTTCCCTTCGGCGACCCGAGCTGCAATTTGTGCATCCCCACCCATGGGTCCCGACAAATAGCGTTTGACCTTAAATCCAGCGGCTGTAGCTTTACTTCCTGTGGTACCTGTGGCAATAATCTTGATGCCTTCTTGTTGTAACAAGGCTTTGTTTTCGTTTAAAAACTGAACCATATCGGCTTTCTTCCCGTCATGGGCAATAATTGCAATTTCCATAGGTATTTATTTTGCATAAAAAAACTCCAAAAAAATGGAGTTTTAAAGTGAATTATTATTTGTTTAAAATGTGATAAGCAATTAGACCGTCAATGGGTCGTCGTAAAACATTTCCAATTTGAATATTGTAGCGACTCAAAATAGCGGTGAGCTCTTCTTTTAAATAAAAGGCAATCGAACCTACAAAATGAACCGGAATAGTGGTATGTTGCGGGTATTGCATGATGTAATTTTCAACAAAATCGACCATTTCCATCTCAATATACTTTTGACAGAACGGGTGATCTTTATGTTTGATTAAAAACTTAGCAAACGTAGCCAAATAAGCATTCGGATTGGGTTCTTTGTACAAATTATGTTTGATATAATCAGGATCAACATTGTACTCTTCTTCAAACTCTAATGCCAATTCTTTGGGCATTTTGTTAAAATAGTACCCGCGAATCAAATGGCGTCCAAAACGATTCCCAGAACAGTCGTCCATGGCGATATACCCGAGGGATTGCACTTTTTGATGCAAGACTTTACCATCAAAGTAGCTGCAATTTGACCCTGTTCCCAAGATGCATACAATGGCTTCATCATCTTTGGGAGTGGTTGCATAAACGGCGGCATAGGTATCTTCATATACCGATACGATGGCTTGGGTAAAGTATTCTTTAAAAACCTCCGTT
>CANHRI010000056.1 GCA_947463515.1 Flavobacteriaceae bacterium | reverse complement strand
GACAACCAACTTTTTAAGGTGGTTATTGCGTCGGGGCTCACCTCTTCCCATTCCGAACAGAGAAGTTAAGCCCGACAGCGCAGATGGTACTGCATCACTGTGGGAGAGTATGTCGCCGCCTTGTTTTTTGAAAGACCTTTACATCACTGTAAAGGTCTTTTTGTTTTATTATAAATTATAAATGACACGTAGAACCTGCCCATTGGCAGGTTTTTATTGTATTATAAATTGTGAATGATAAATTATAAATGATTGGTTTTCTATTGGCAGGTTTTTTTTGGGGGGGATGCGATAGAATTACTTGCCTGGTAAATTCTAACTAGGGTTGTAAAAACGCACGCACCCGCGTGAGGGAAAGCAGTGGAAAGCCCACAGCGCAGGGCAACGCAGCGAGGACTTGCAACGGATTGCCCGACCCGAAGGGGCACGCTCAAAGAATAATTTTGAATTTTGAATTTTAAATTATGAATTGTGAGTTATGAATTATGAGTTATGAATTTCGATTAAGCAGCAAAGTAAATTTACTATGCTTTCTTTTTATAACAATTCTAAGGCTCGTTCAAGAGCCATGCCGCGACTTCCTTTAATAAGGACTAAAGCAGGTGGGTACGGAATGAAATGGGCTTTGAAAGCTTCAAAATCAGGATAAAAGTGAAGGTTGTTTTGTGAGGTTTTAACCGTATTAAACCATTTTCCGATGAAGTGACATTCCAATTCGGGTAAATCAGGGATTGATTGTACTATTAATCGGTGTTCATTTTCACTCTCAGGTCCGAGTTCAAACATATCACCTAGTATCGCAATTTTAGGGGATTTGGTCAACTGCAAAAAGTTTTCTAAAGCTAGTTTTAAACTACTAGGGTTTGCATTGTAGGCGTCCAATATGATTTCGTAATTATTCTTTTGAATAATTTGTGAGCGGTTATTTTCTGGAATATATCCTTCAATAGCATATTTTATTGCTTTGGTGTCCACTTTAAAGTAGTTTCCTATTGAGATTGCTGCACAGATGTTAGTGGCATTGTACAAGCCAATTAAATGCGAATTAATTACTGAATTTTGATACGCAATTGTCACAAAAGGATTGGCTTCAATGGGGCCAAAAGTGATATCAGCACTGTTTTCTTTTGTAGTGAAGGTAAAGCGTTTATGCATGTTTGATTTTTCCAATTGAATCGGGTCATCAGCATTGATAAAAGCCATTTTTTGATGGGAAAATAAATGGGTATACATTTCACTTTTTCCTTTGATAACTCCTTCAAGGCCACCAAATCCATCTAAGTGTGCTTTGCCAAAATTGGTAATGTAGCCGTAATCAGGTTCAGTAATTTCACAGAGGAGTTCGATTTCATTTTGATGGTTAGCCCCCATTTCAACGATGCCTATTTCCGTTTCTTTTGTAAAACTGAGGAGTGTTAAGGGAACGCCGATATGATTGTTTAAATTTCCTTTGGTGGCTTTGGTGTTGTATTTTTTCGAAAGCACAGCCAAAATCAATTCTTTAGTTGTAGTTTTTCCATTACTTCCCGTAAGTGCTACAATAGGAATGCCCAATTGCCTACGATGGTATTGCGCTAATTTTTGTAATGCTTCTAAGCTATTTTCAACAAGAATAGTGCGATCATCTATAAAGTAGTCAGAATTATCAATGACGACATAAGATGCGCCGAGTTCAAGTGCATTTTGGGTAAAAGTATTCGCATCAAAACGTTCTCCTTTTAAAGCCACAAATAGGCTGTTAGGGCCAATAGTACGTGTGTCAATACTGAGTGAAACACAGCTTAAAAAAGCCTCATACAAGTTCGCTATATTCATGCCTTAAAAGTATAAAAAAAGCCCTAAAAATAGGGCTTCTTTTTTCTAATAGATATTATTAACGCTTTTTGTTGCGTGCTGTTTTCTTTTGATCTGATTTGGGTCCAACACGTGACATCGCGCAACGGAAACCAATGTAATCCGTGGCCATATCTTGAGGGAAGTAACGGCGCTGTGCTGGGTCAAGCCAATACGCTCTGTCTCTCCAAGAACCTCCTTTGTATACACGAACATCGTCGTTGATAAGCGTCGAACGTTTATTGGAACGGTCGAATTTACGAATCATATTTCCAATGGAATCCACACTTACATTGTGTTTTGGAGAATCGTACATACGCTGGTCGTCTTTTAACTTCGCTTCAGTTCCTCCTTCAGATCCAAAATCGAAATAGCGTGTGGATTGTTTGTCCCCATCACGGTAGTTTCTGTGATCGCTTTTGTCAAAATTTTGACGCAAATAGGTCTCTTTTTCATCAACAGCTACTTGCGCAATTTGTCCGATAAAGTTTCTAGAGATTACTTTTCCGTTAGGTAACGTGTCAAAACGTTGCGTTTCGGCAGTAACTAATTCTACTTTACCATCTTCACCAATTTTGTTTTTGGTATATACGTTTCCACGATAGTAGTTGAAGTCGTTGGCCTCATCGTCTACGATAGGACGGTATACATCGGCAACCCATTCGGCTACGTTACCGGCCATGTCATACAAACCAAAATCATTTGGAGGATACGATTTTACTTTGTTTGTAATATCAGCACCGTCGTCAGACCATCCTGCCAATCCACCGTAATCCCCTTTTCCTTGCTTAAAGTTAGCCAATTGGTCACCGCGAATTTGACGTTTGCTAGAACGGGTATAACCGCCTGACCAAGGATATTTTTTCTGCCCTTTATAAATATTGTATTCTCGCTGTCCTATATCAGCAGCAGCAGCATATTCCCATTCTGCTTCGGTGGGTAAACGATATTCAGGTAAAATCAACCCGGAGGTGCGTTGTGCATAAACATTTTTAGCCTCTTGCGTTTCTCCTTTAGCATTTGTAGTTGCTTTACCCTTTGAACCTCTGCGTCCTTTTAACACCACTTCTTCATTACCACCAAAAGTTTTGGTAGGTGCTGCTAGATATGTTTCAGTGTCAAAAGTAGCATCAGCTTTTGCTTCAGTAACCTTAGCGTCTTTTTTCAAATAGCCTTCACGCTCAAGAATCGCCTCGTTCACACGATTGGTTCTCCATTTAGCAAATTCAGTTGCTTGAATCCAATTCACACCCACTACAGGATACTCCGCATACGCAGGGTGACGTAAGTAGTTATTGGTCATCGTTTCGTTATAACCCAAACGATCTCTCCATACAAGGGTGTCAGGAATAGCGCCTTCATAAATGTTTTTGTAATTTTCTTCTTCTGGAGGAAAAACGCGTTTTAACCAATCCAAGTACTCCATATACATAAGATTCGTTACTTCGGTTTCGTCCATGTAAAACGATTGCACGTGCTGTTGATTTGGGGTGTTGTTCCAGTCATGCATCGGATCGTCGGCTACTTTACCCATGGTAAAAGTACCGCCTTCCACTAAAACCAATCCAGGACCAGTTTCTTGTTTTTTGAATTTAGAGGCATATTGAAACCCTCCTTTTTTGTCGTTAATTTTCCAGCCGGTGGCTTTCGATCCGCTGTTGGAGCTTGATTTCTTGCTACAACTGGAGAATCCGGCCAGCAAAATTACCGCAAAAAACCATCGCATTGCCATAAATTTGTTTACTTTCATACTCGTTAGTAGGTAATTAATTTTAGTGGCGCAATATAAGCATTAACCTTGATATTGCAACTACTTTTTTAAGAAACTATATTTTTTTTCGTCTTTTTCAAAACGTAACATTTCTTTTGATATTGTATACCTTTGAAAAAATTAATTTTACCTTTTCAAAATAAACCTTTGACAACAACGTTTGTATGGTGATGAAAAAAGTTGCTATTCTACTTGGATTTTTCTCCATGATTTTTTCCTATGCCCAAAATTCAGGGCAGCAAACCCTTATTTGGACAACCAAGCAAAACTATAAACAAGGCTTGAATTCAATAGCGATACCTCATTTTTCCAATGATGGTTTTGAATTTGACGCTGAAAAAAAAGCTGTTTATTTTACCTTTAAACTAACTCCGTCTTCCGGGTTGCTCAATCCCGATGTCCTTATTCAGAACCCGGTGTATACTCCCATGTCTGAGTCTGAATTAGGAATTTTGGATAAATCCCTCATAAAGGAAACTTTACAGAAAGAAGTTTTTACCTACTTCAACAGAACAACTCCAATAGTTCAAGTTCGTTTGTCCCCTTTTGTGAAAGTCAACGGACAATATCAGAAATTACTTTCTTTTAGTTATACGCTTCAAAATTCCAATAAAGCACAACCGCAAACCAACAGTATTCCCCCTTTGACGAATTCAATGTTGTCTTCGGGGATCATCAGACGATTTTATGTCGAAAAGTCAGGCGTATACAAACTTACCCGTAGTTTCTTGAGTAGTTTGGGCGTGCCTGTGAATACGGATCCGCGAAAAATCAAAATTTTTGGACATGGGGGTCGTATGGTACCTTTATCCAATCAAGTGGATTTCCCTTTTGATCCCGAAGAAAATGCCATACAATTTGTAGGAGAAGCGGATGGAAGTTTTGACAATGAAGATTACATTCTTATGTATTGTGAAGGAATGGATAATTGGAGCGCTGAAAACGAAACCCATTTAAATCTTTATGCGGATCGGTCCTATTATTATGTAGTAGCTGGTGCTGATAACGGAAAACGCATGGCTCCAATAACACAACCTGCTGGAGCGCCTACGCAAATTTTTACCACTTTTGATGACTATCGTTACCATGAAGTGGATTTAAATAACATAGGTCGTTTGGGACGGGTTTGGTTTGGTGAAAATTTCAGTACTGAAAACGAACAAGAGTTTGAATTTTCATTCCCGAATGTTGCCCCCTCAGCTACGACACGTTTGACAATTCATGCGGGTGGGAATTCGTTTGCGACGTCCAATTTTAAGATCGCTGTCAATGGTCAAAATGCTGGCACCCTCAATCTTTCGGCCGTGATCCCCGATTCAGGAACCGAAGCGTCTCACAATTATCTGAATACCACCGTTACCACCACTCAAAATTACACAGTAAAACTCACTTACGATAATGAAGGTGTTCCTACCGCTCGTGGATTTTTGGATTATATTATTTTAAAGACACGTTCCAATTTAACGGGAATAGGCAAACAGTTCCGATTTACCGATGAGAATTTAGCTTTCACAACAGGAATAGGTGAGTTCCAAATAAGCAATGCTTCCACCGTTCAACAGGTGTGGGACATTAGCGATATTTACAATGTAACGCAAGTTTCGAATACTACTGGGGCTTCGTTTTCTTTCAAAACAACATTGGGCTCGCCCAAACGATTTATTGCGGTATCCGAATCTGACTATTTCACACCCTTGCGTGAGTCCAACCCTGGTGTAGCTAATCAAAACTTGAAAGGCACTTTGTTCTTGGATGATAACGGCACTTTTAGAGATATTGATTACGTAATTGTAACGCCCGAAAATTTAAAGAGTCAGGCGGATGTTTTGGCCAATTTTCATCGTTCCTTCAATGGTTACAATGTCAAAGTGGTGACGTTGCCCATGATTTATCAGGAATTTAACAGTGGAAAGCAAGACATTGGTGCCATTCGCAACCTCATGCGCTATATCTATCACAATGCTTCGCAGCCGGCCAATCGGGTAAAGTATTTGAATTTGTTTGGCGATGCGTCGTATGACTTTAAAAACAGAATTTCCAACAACACTAATATTGTTCCTATTTACCATGCATTAAGTAGTTATTTTTCGGGTGAAACTTCGTTCGCCTCGGATGATTTTTTTGCTTTAATGGATGCTACAGAGGGCGATCCATTGTCGGGTTTTGCCGCCGATTTTGCGGTGGGACGTATGTTGGTTTCCACGCCACAGCAAGCCGCTGAAATGGTTAGTAAGGTGTTGGAATACCACGACTTACAATCGTATGGAAGTTGGCGAAATAATTACGTTTCCATCTCCGATGATGCCGACAAAGATCCTGATGCCAGTCTACAAGTGCGGCAAAATATACTTACAGATGCCATTTACACCCAAAAACCATTTATCAATTTCAGAAAGATATTTTTGGATTCTTATGTGCAACAAACGTCTTCTGGGGGCGATCGTTATCCGCAAGCCAAATTGGATTTGAGTAATGCTTTTGAAAAAGGAGCTTTGGTGTTTAATTATTTAGGACATGGAGGAGAAGACGGTTTAACGGCGGAGCGCTTGTGGGATAAGTTTGATGGATTTAATTATCAAAACCGTTTTCGCTATCCTTTGTTTATTACGATTACCTGTGAATTTTCCCGTTTTGACAATCCTTTGCGACCCACAGCAGGGGAGTATACCTATTGGAATCCGAGAGGGGGAGCGATATCCTTGATTACAACCATTCGCTCTATCGGACAGTTTCAGGCGGAAAATTTCAATGATAACTTGTCGAGCAAACTCTTTGCCTACGGTTCCAATTCCTATGTGTCGATTGCTGAGGCCATGCGTCAAGCCAAAATTATGTCCAATAATAATTCGGCGACACGGGTCGTGTTTTATTTGGGTGATCCTGCTTTAAAATTGGCTATCGCCCAACCCAAAGTTGTTTTAACCAAAATTAATGACGTTCCCATAACGCAACCTACCGACGATTTAAAAGCGCTGGCTACTGTCAAATTAAGCGGCGAAGTGCAAGATGAAAACGGTCAACTTTTATCGAGTTACAATGGAGAATTGTCCATCAATGTTTTTGATAAAAACTTTACCAAAAATGCATTAAATAACGATGGGTTTACAACCCCGTTGACTTTTGAAAATTTAGGCGAAACCATTTTCCGTGGGAATGTGAGTGTGGTCAATGGTCAATTTGAAGTTACCTTTGTTGTACCCCGAGACATTCGTATTCCTCTAGGACCTGGACGGGTGAGTTTTTATGCCAAAGGAACCCAAGTCAATACGGATCGTACGGGACATAGTTTTGATATTCGTGTGGGCGGTGTCAATACTGCAGCAGTAGCAGATAATATTGGTCCCCGTGCCCGCTTATTTATGAATGATGAAAGTTTTATCGATGGCGGAATTACCAATGCATCACCTTTTTTACTTGCCTTTTTAGAGGATGAGCATGGCATTAATACCGCGAGTGGTATCGGACATGATATTATTGCGATTTTGGATGGAGATGAAATGAATCCTTTTGTGTTGAATGACTATTACGAAACTGAGTTGAATGATTTTACCAAAGGAAGAATTCGTTTTCCCTTACGTGACTTAGCGAAAGGACCGCACACCATTGTATTTAAGGCTTGGGATGTGTACAATAACCCTGTCACTGCTGAGATTCATTTTGTCGTGGCGGATGGCAATGGGATTACCTTGACAAATGTCTTGAATTACCCTAATCCCTTTGTGAATTATACCGAATTTTGGTTCAATCATAACCGCCCTTTTGAGCCGTTAGAAGTTCAAGTTCAGATTTTTACAATTACAGGAAAAATTGTAAAAACGATTAACCAAACCGTGACCACGGAAGGCTTTTTGAGTCGCCAAATTCAATGGGATGGACTCGATGATTTTGGGTCAAAAATTGGGAAAGGCGTTTATGTCTACAAATTGACGGTGCGATCGACGCTCAACGGTAATACTGCAGAAAAAATCGAAAAATTGGTTATACTGTAAAAAATACTATATTTGTTAACTTTTTTAAATTGCAACAATGAAGAAGCTATTATGGGCGCTGAGCCTCCTAAGCATCACTACTACAATAAACGCACAACAACGAGTTATCACTACCGGTGTTCCCTTTTTAATGATTGCTTCCGACGCCCGTGCGGCAGGGTTAGGTGATCAAGGGGTGGCCACTTCTGCAGATGCCTATGCGCAACAATGGAATCCTGCTAAGTTTGCCTTTGCTACTGACAAACAAGGGTTTTCGTTAGGATATACGCCTTATTTGACGCAGTTGGTCAACGATATTTCTTTAGGACAAGTGACCTATTATAACCGTATCAATGAGCGAAGTGCTTTTGCTGGTTCCTTGCGATTTTTTAGTTTGGGAGAAATCGAGTTACGCCAAAGTTTTGACGATCCTGCCAATGTAGTGAAACCAAATGAGTTAGCTTTAGACGGGTCGTATGCTTTGAAGTTGAGTGATCGTTTTAGTATGGCGGTGGCCGGACGTTACATTCGTTCTAATTTGCGAATTCCAGATGCGACTACCGATGCTCGTGCTGCCAATACCTTTGCCTTCGACGTAGCCGGTTTTTTCCAGTCTGAGGAATTTGCTTTAGATGATTTTAATGGACGCTATCGTTTGGGTTTCAATTTTCAAAATTTAGGACCCAAGATTAGCTATGACAATGATGAAAGCGATTTAAATTCCAATTTTATTCCAGCCAATATGCGTTTGGGAGGTGGATTTGATTTCATTTTGGACGAATACAATAAAGTGTCCTTGAATGTTGAAGCTCAAAAATTATTGGTTCCCACGCCTCAAGTGGGTTTCGATAATGGAACATACAACGGGACCGATATGAATAATGACGGTACTATAGACTCCGTCGATATGCAATTGGCTACCGAAGAATACAAACGTATTAATTGGGTATCGGGTATTTTCCGTTCTTTTGGTGATGCCCCTGGAGGATTTTCTGAAGAATTGCGAGAAGTGAGTTATTCGGTAGGCGCCGAGTATAATTACCAAGATGCTTTTGCCATGCGTTTGGGTTATTTCAATGAAAGTAAAGATAAAGGAGGACGCAAGTTTTTTACCCTTGGTGCTGGATTCAAATACAACATCGTTCGAGTTGATGTTTCTTACTTATTTTCCGCCTCGCGCATTCGAAACCCTTTAGAAAATACGCTGCGTTTTTCGTTGACGTTTAACTTTGGCGACAAATATGAAGATTATTAATCGTTTTTAATTACCAATGATACAATCCAAATTTCAATACGAAGTTTGGATTTTTTTTCCGCAATACGTTATGAAAGAACTTACCATTCAAACGGTCTTTAAAGTCTACGATGCACTTGACCAAACGCCGAGCGAAGTGCAAGCTTTAATGGAAAAAGCGATTGCAGCGCGAAATACCGCCTATGCACCCTATTCTCGCTTTCGAGTGGGAGCGGCTTTGATTTTAGATAACGGTGCGATTGTAGTAGGCTCTAATCAGGAAAATGCGGCCTATCCCTCGGGACTTTGTGCCGAACGTGTTGCTATTTTTCAAGCCGGTGCATTATACCCCAATGCAGTCATTACTACGCTGGTCATCACCGCTGCTTCTGAAACCAATCCCACCTTGTCACCTATTCCACCCTGTGGGGCTTGTCGTCAGTCAATTGCCGAGTATGAGTTTCGTCAAAATACGCCCATAGCCATTTATTTTATGGGTGAAAAAGGGGTGGTGTATCTATCGGAGTCGATTGCCAATTTGTTGCCATTGACTTTTGATAAAACCGCCTTGTAAACTAAAACGATGTAGTTAATATTTCCTCTTCTAAACGGTTGCTAAAAACTATATTTTTAGGGGATTTAATTTTTAGTTCTACAATCATTATTCTATTTTTGCATTCCGATTATTCCGTGATTTAAATAATTTCGCATAATCGTGCCCACAAAATTTTGTAAAACGCAGTAATTCAGTCAAAATGAAAGAAATTACCAAAGAAGTTTACCTGCAATGGTATGAAGATATGCAGTTCTGGAGAAAGTTTGAAGACCGTCTCGCTGCTGTATACATTCAACAAAAAGTTAGAGGTTTCCTTCACTTATATAACGGACAGGAAGCGGTATTGGCCGGTGCCTTGCACGCGATGGATTTATCCAAAGACAAAATGATTACCGCTTACCGTAACCACGTTCAGCCTATTGGAATGGGCGTAGATCCGCGTAAAGTAATGGCGGAGTTGTATGGAAAAGTAACAGGAACATCCAAAGGAATGGGAGGTTCGATGCACATTTTTTCCAAAGATCACGGATTTTATGGAGGGCACGGTATCGTTGGGGCGCAAATCCCAGTAGGAGCCGGAATCGCTTTTGCCGACAAATATTTTGAAACGGGTGGGGTAACGCTAACCTATTTTGGAGACGGTGCAGCGCGTCAAGGGTCACTTCATGAAGCCTTTAATATGGCGATGAACTGGAAATTGCCAGTAGTTTTTATTTGTGAGAATAACGGTTATGCCATGGGAACTTCTGTGGAGCGAACCGCAAATCATACCGATATTTGGAAATTAGGATTAGGCTATGAAATGCCTTGTGGTCCTGTTGATGGGATGAATCCTGTTAAAGTGGCTGAGGCTATGCATGAAGCTATCGAACGAGCTCGTCGCGGCGATGGACCTACGTTTTTAGAAATGAAAACGTATCGTTACCGTGGGCACTCTATGTCGGATGCACAATTGTACCGTACCAAAGACGAGGTTGAAGAATACAAAAAAATAGACCCTATCACGCAAGTTTTAGATATTATCAAAGAAAAAGGATACGCTACCGAAGCTGAAATCGAAGCGATTGACGAGCGTGTTAAAAATTTAGTGGACGAATGCGAGCGTTTTGCCGAAGAGTCCCCCTATCCCGAAGTACAACAATTGTACGATGTGGTGTATGAAGAACCGAATTATCCATTTATTCCCCATAAATTATAAGCAATTATGGCAACAGTTGTAACGATGCCCCGCTTGAGTGATACGATGACCGAAGGAACGGTAGCAACATGGTTGAAAAAAGTGGGTGATACGATAAAAGAAGGTGATATTTTAGCTGAAATCGAAACCGACAAAGCGACCATGGAGTTTGAATCTTTCAACGCTGGGGTCCTTTTACACATCGGTATTCAAGAAGGTCAGTCCGCTCCCGTTGACTCGCTATTGGCCATTATTGGTCAGGCAGGTGAAGACATCAGCGCTTTGTTGAATGGGGGAACTTCTGCACCGGCTGCCAATGTTACTGCCGACGCACCGGCCGCCACACCTACAGTTTCATCGGCTCCTGCGGCTACAGCACCAGCGGGTATTCAAGTGATTACGATGCCTCGTTTGAGTGATACAATGACTACAGGTACTGTAGCTACTTGGTTAAAAAAGGTAGGCGATACGGTCAAAGAAGGTGATATCTTGGCTGAAATCGAAACCGATAAGGCTACCATGGAGTTTGAGTCATTTCATTCTGGAACTTTATTATACATTGGTATTCAAGAAGGAGAATCGGCTCCTGTAGATAGTGTTTTGGCGATTATTGGAGTTGCTGGCACCGACGTACTTGCTTACGCTGAATCGCTGAAATCCGGTGGAGTTCCTGCGGCAGCTCCGACTTCTTCTCCCACTGAAATTCCAACTTCAGTTCCTACAAACACGCCTTTAGCTGCTCCAGCAGTTCAGGAAGGAGGTCGCATTTTTGCATCGCCATTGGCGCGTCAAATTGCGAAAGAAAAAGGCATTGATTTAGGTCAAGTCAAAGGTACAGGCGAAAACGGACGTATTGTGAAAAGCGATGTGGAGCATTTTACTCCAGCTCCAGTTGCCACAGCTTCTGCACCTGTTGCAGCGGCAACGGCAGCAGTTCCAGCGGTGAAACCTTTCGTTCCTGCGGGATCCGAATTTGCCGAGCAAATCAAAAACTCCCAAATGCGCAAAACTATTGCGCGTCGTTTATCAGAATCCATTTTTACAGCTCCTCATTTTTATTTAACCATAGAGGTAGCTATGGATGAAGCTATGAAGTCGCGCGGTGTAATCAATTCAGTACCCGATACCAAAGTGTCGTTTAACGATATGGTTATTAAAGCATGTGCGATGGCTTTGAAAAAGCATCCTAAAGTAAATTCGCAATGGAGCGATGAAGCCATTACTATCAACCACCACGTTCATATTGGCGTAGCCGTGGCTGTAGAGGATGGATTGGTGGTTCCAGTGGTTCGTTTTACCGATCAAATGACGTTGTCACAAATTGGAAATGCGGTCAAAGATTTAGCAGGGAAAGCTCGAAACAAAAAATTACAACCCTCCGAAATGGAAGGAAGTACTTTTACCGTTTCCAATTTAGGAATGTTCGGAATCACCGAGTTTACCTCGATCATCAACCAGCCTAATTCCGCTATTTTGTCGGTGGGAGCTATTATTCAAAAACCCGTTGTTCGTGATGGGCAAATTGTAGTAGGGCATACCATGAAAGTAACCTTAGCATGTGACCATCGTACTGTAGATGGCGCAACAGGAGCTGAGTTTTTACAAACCCTTCGAACTTTCTTGGAAAATCCCGTAACGATGTTAGCGTAAAATAAATTTTAAATGATACAAAAAATCCTGCTCGATAAAGCAGGATTTTTTATTTTTTGATAAGACGATTGCTACTGACTGTTACTTGTGGCAATAACAAACTTGAGTTTATTTTTAACTCCAATTTGAAGCACATCGACCAAGTCTTGTACTTGAAGATTGTACGGAATGCGAACAACAATGGTTTCGTCTGAACCGGGCGTGATTTTGGACATTAATACCGATTCTAATTGGTCAAAAGGAACTTCCTCCTTATCCAAAAAGTATCTTTTTTCCTCGGTAACCGAAAGGCTAATTAATTGTTTGTTCGTTTTCTCGTTATTTTTTGACTTTGGCAACGTCATTTTAATCACATTCGGATTCGCCAAGGTTGAAATAATTAAGAAAAATAACAAGAGGAAAAACATGATGTCGCTCAAAGAGGAAGTCGCGACTTCAGCATGAAAGCGTTTATTTCGTCTTACCATTGGGTCGTTGAATTATGTTGACAAACTCTAATACTTGTTTTTGAATGCTTAGTACGAAGCCATCAATTTTACCATTAAACAAGTGGTAGGCAGCATAGGCGATGATTCCAACGACAAGACCCGCTCCGGAACTAATCATTTTTTCATACAACCCTCCCGAAATGTTACCTATACTGATGTCTTCTGTTTGTGAAATACTGTAGAAAATTTTAATTACCCCAGAAATCGTTCCAATGAACCCCAAGGTTGGCGCAATACCTGCGATTAAACCCAATTGCCCTAGTTTTTTCTCCATTTCTCCCACTTCAATGTTGGCGGCGCGTTCCATGTTGGATTCAATTTCGGCAATCGGACGTCCAATGGTAAGAATCCCTTCACGCAATACGTAGCCTGAAGCGGTGTTGTTGCGTTCGGTGATGGCGACGGCACGTTGTAATTCGCCTGAATTTAACGCCTCACGCACATCACGGGTGAGATTCGGGTCGATTTTTGACCGTTTGTGGATATACAACCAACGCTCAATGATGATGAATAAGGTATAAAATAGTAAAAGTGCAATAGGAATAAGGAAAAAACCTCCTTTGGTAACAAACTCCAAAACGGAAATTTCTTTGACGGCAACCGTGTTTTCAATCACTGCGCCCGTTGCTTGTGCAATGCTGTCGTTTTGAACTTGAAGAAAAAATAAATTCATAGTGGTCCTAAGTTTTATAATACTGGAATTATTCTCAAATTTGCCCTAAAGATAAAAGCAGTTACAATACTAAACTAAATTTTTAGGAAAATATTTTATCTCAAAATTAGTTATCACAAAAGAAATGAACTACGCCGAAACTGTTGCTTGGATGTTTTCCCGTTTACCGATGTATCAACAGGTGGGAGCAGTTGCTTATAAAAAAGATTTAACCAATACACTTGCCTTTGCGGAAGTTTTGGGACATCCCGAGCGATCATTAACCTGTATTCATGTAGCGGGAACAAATGGCAAAGGGTCAACGTCGCATTTACTCGCTTCCGTCTTACAAGCAGCAGGCTATAAAGTAGGATTGTATACTTCGCCCCATTTAAACGATTTTCGGGAACGTATACGAATTAATGGAGCGCTGATTGAAGCTGATTTTGTAGTGGATTTTATCGCTACCCACCGTGCGTTTCTGGAACAACAGGAATTGAGTTTTTTTGAGATGACAGTAGGAATGGCATTTGCCTATTTTGCCGCGGAAAAAACGGATGTTAATATTATTGAAGTTGGAATGGGTGGGCGTTTGGATTCTACCAATATTATTACTCCCGAAGTCGCAGTGATTACCAATATCGGTTTGGACCACACCCAATTTTTGGGCACGACAATTCCAGAAATTGCTGGAGAAAAAGCAGGTATTATCAAAGTGGGCGTTCCTGTAGTGGTGGGCGAATGGGAGGCAGCAACACAAGCGGTCTTTGAAAGTCGCGCGCAAGCCCTTCAAGCGCCTTTATATTATGCCGGGGCATTACAAACGACCACCTATCCCTCGGTATTGATGGGCGCTTATCAAGAAGCAAATAAAAAGACGGTACAACAAACCCTGGCCGTACTTCAGGCACAAGGGAAGTTTGTGATACCAGAAGAAGCGATACAAAAGGGATTCATGGAAGTGATAGAGCGCACTGGATTGCGGGGACGTTGGCAAATTTTGGGCCATCAACCCAAAATCATTGCTGATACGGCACACAATGCACACGGTTTACGAGTGGTCATGCCGCAACTTTTGGCGGAATCATTTGTGCAATTGCATATTGTTTTGGGGGTGGTCAATGATAAAGATTTGGACGAAATTCTTCCCTTATTTCCTGAAAACGCCTTGTATTATTTTTGTAAGCCTAACGTGCCACGGGGATTAGATGCCGAAGTTTTACGACAAAAAGCAGAAGAATTTCAGCGTAAGGGAAAGGTATTCTCTTCCGTTTCAGAAGCTTATGATGAAGCTAGAAAACAAGCGGGTTCTAGCGATGTGATCTATGTGGGTGGGAGTACTTTTGTGGTAGCGGAACTTTTTTGATTTTTTTTGATTTTTTCCTTGCAGATACAAAAAACAGTCTTATATTTGCATCCGCAATCAAGCACTAATCGGGCGATTAGCTCAGCTGGTTCAGAGCACCTCGTTTACACCGAGGGGGTCGGGGGTTCGAACCCCTCATCGCCCACAAAGCAAGTCCTACGACTTGCTTTTTTTATGGACTTCGTTCTGTAATTTGTTAGGGTCATTAACTCAGCGGTTCAGAGTGCTACCTTGACAGGGTAGAAGTCACTGGTTCGATTCCAGTATGACCCACAAAAACAAAAGCCTTTCATAATAGAAAGGCTTTTTTTATGGTTTATGATTTCTTTTTGACAGTTAAAATGACGTCAAGGGGAAGTAACAATACGTCCTACCAATCGCCGCTGGCACCGCCACCGCCAAATCCACCGCCACCGCCAAATCCCCCCCATCCTCCTGAAGACGAGCCACCACCCCAACCGCCGCCGGAACCCCGTCCCAAGCTGCTGAGTATGATGATGTCGGCCAAATCGGGACCGCTGAATCCGCTGCCGCCACGCCCACCCCCACCGCGTCTATTTCGCGAAGCAATGGCAATAATAATGATAAAGACAAGTAAAAAGATAAAAAAGACGATGCCACCCACCAAGGTGTCACCCGATTTGCCTTTACGATCGTTTTTGTATTCGCCTTTGAGGGTTTTGAAAATCGCTTCGGTTCCTGATTGAATCCCGTCATAATAGTCCCCTTTCTTGAAAAAAGGTTTCAGGTCTCGTTCAATGATACGACGCGACTGCGCATCTGTAAGGAGATGTTCTACACCATAACCCGTTGCAATCGTCATTTTCCGATCCTCGAGTGCAATAAGAAGCACCACGCCATTGTCTTTTCCTTTTTGACCAATTTCCCACGCTTGACCCAAATCGGTGGCATACCGGTTGATGGATTCTCCCTGGGTCGTTTTTACCATCATCACAAAAATCTCGGTCGAGGTACTGTCGGAGTAAATCTTTAGCTTTTCGTATAGCGAAGCCAATTCCGCTTTCGACAACGTTTGGGTACTATCGATAATCGGAGGGATAAATCCAGGTTTCTTGGGAATGGTAACCTGCGCCAAACTGCATTGATGCACAGCCAACAAGACCGTAAAAAGGAGGAACTGTGCGAGTTTATAGGCCAATTTTATCATCCTTTTGAAATTTCATTGGTTAGTTCATTGGTGTCATCTTCCGTGAAAGGGAAATAGTGTTTCAACTGTTCCCCCACACGTCGGATTCCCTCGCAAAGTGCCGTAGCATTTTTTCCTGATCTAAAATAATCTTGCATCACCTCTTTTGTGGCATCCCAAAAGCTATGGGTCACTTTTTCATGTATGCCTTGGTCTCCGCAAATGGTAAACTTACGACTTTCAACGGCCACATAAATCAGCACCCCATTGCGTTGTGCGGTAGCCTCCATTTTCAATTCGTAAAAAACTTCCAAAGCGCGTTCCATCGCCTCCATGGTGAGCGTTTTTTCCAAATGCACACGAATTTCCCCTGAAGTCGCTTTTTCCGCTTCTTGGATGGCCATGACCACCGCTTTCTCTTCGTCGGGTGTTAAAAATTGATCTACCTTTGACATGGGTCTGAATTACTTCTTGCTGTTGAAATCGAAATTAACCTCGGGTGCTTTTTCGGCTCCTTCTTCTGCTTTGAAACGCGCCATTTCATCAAATCCAAAGATCTTGGCAAACAAAACCGAAGGGAAGGTTTTCGTGCTTTTGTTGTAAAGGTTTACCGACTCGTTGAAGCGATCACGTGCTACATTGATGCGGTTTTCTGTACCTTCCAATTGCGACTGTAATTCCAAAAAGTTTTGGTTGGCTTTCAGGTCGGGGTATTTTTCAACACTCACCAATAAACGCGATAAAGTGCTAGAAACGCCAGCTTGCGCTTGTTGGAATTTTGCTAATTGTTCTGGTGAAATGTTAGTCGGATCAATCGTTACAGCGGTCGCCTTCGAACGCGCATTTACGACAGCCTCTAAAGTTGATTTTTCAAAATCAGCCGCCCCTTGCACGGTTTTAACCAAATTTCCAATCAAGTCATTTCGGCGTTGGTAGGCACTTTCCACATTCGACCAAGCCGTTTTCGCATCGGCTTCTTTTCCTACTAAACCGTTGTAAGAGAAGATTCCAAAGAGAATAAGAATTCCAATAACGATTGGTACAATCCATTTTTTTAATGCATTCATAGTTTTTTTATTAATTAGAGTTTTACAATTAGTCCAAAAATCGTAAGCATTGTTACGTCTTATAATCCATTTTTAATTTTCTGCAATTCGGTTTTC
>CANHRI010000055.1 GCA_947463515.1 Flavobacteriaceae bacterium | reverse complement strand
TTTATAATCCCCACATGCTCCCCCCCCTACACTTTAGTCTTTGAACATTAGATAGGTTATAAATTAGTAATTATAACCGTCAACTTGGGGGTTCGCCGAAAAAAAATTACTTTTGAATTTAAAATTATCGCCATGAGGTTTGTAAAATATTTTATTCGCTGTTCCTTGGTTTGGTTTGGAGTTGTAACCCTTTTTAGTGCTTTGAGTTGTAGCTCGAGTGAGGAAAATGTTCCTGCAGCAACGAGGGCTGCCATTCAAGGGTCGGTCAATTTATATGATGAAGGGACTGTTGCCTTAGATCGCGCGAATATGACGGTACGCGTGGAGGGAAGTAATCCCGTAATCAGTTCGACAACCAATGCAGCAGGTCAGTTTGTTTTGAATGATGTTCCTTTTGGCACCTATACCCTAACCTTTGAAAAATCGGGTTATGGCACCTACAAGAAAATAGGACTGGTACATCAAACCAACGGAGAAGCCACCGTGCTTACCAATACGCCTTCATTGGGTCAGTTGTCAACGACCACCATTACCGATGTGGTTCCCTCGGTAACGGGCAATACGGTATTGCTGACGATTACCACAAATCCAGGGGGAAACACCTCCAACCGGCGGTATTTGCGTTACTTCTTATCAACCAACAACGGCGTAAGTGCCACAAATTATAGTTACTACTCTCCCATTTACACTGCGCAAATAAATCCGTTTGTGAAAACACTTACGCAAACCGAACTGCAAAATGCAGGTTTTACCTCTGGGCAAGTGGTTTATGTACGCGTGTATGGTGAATCATTTTGGGACAATGCCTACGACCAACCCGAACTCAACCGCCGTATTTTTCCTAATCTTAATTCGACAACCGTGGCCGCTACTTCGTTTATTGTTCCGTAAAGCAATCAAGCGCTACTTTCTTTTCTTGTTGGAATGGAGTGATGAGTGATGAGTGACTAGTGATTAGTGATGAGTGACTAGTGACTAGTGACTAGTGATTAGTGATTAGTGACTAGTGACTAGTGATTAGTGATGAGTGACTAGTGATTAGTGACTAGTGATTAGTGATTAGTGATTAGTGACTAGTGACTGATGACTTACGACTTACGACTTACGACTTTATGACTTACGACTTACGTCAACTATCAACCTAACATGCGGTCCACCCGCCTATGGAGGGCAAGCAGGTCGACAACCATCAACCATCAACTTTCTTACCAATTTTTTACTACTTTTACAGTAAACAAACTAAGACTACTCCTATGGAAGAATGCATTTCCGTTTTTGATATGCTCAAAATCGGTGTGGGACCGTCCAGTTCCCATACTTTGGGCCCCTGGCGTGCTGCCGAACGCTTTTTAAATGAACTCCGCGACCGAAATCTTTTGGATCAGGTGCAGGAAGTGACTGTCGATTTGTATGGCTCGCTATCGCTCACGGGAAAAGGACATGCCACCGATTTGGCTGTCATGCTCGGGTTGAGTGGACAAGATCCAGAGTACATTCCCGTCGATCAAATTGACGCCATTATTCAAACCATTCGAGATACGCACCAATTACAGTTGGCAAACACCTATTCGATTCCTTTTCAACCTGATACACATATTCATTTCCACAAAAACTTTTTACCTTTTCATGCCAATGGACTTCAATTTACAGCCGTTACTCCGCAAGGGAACGTGACGGAAACCTACTACTCGATTGGGGGTGGATTTGTAGTGAAAGAAGAACGCACCAATGCCAAGAAAAAAAGTGCTTTAAAATGTGCATTCCCGTTTCCCGTGCAAACCGCTGCCGATCTCTTGCAGTATTGCCTGAGCGAAGGAAAGTCGATTTCGGAATTGGTGTATGAAAATGAAAAATCGATGCGCTCGGAGGAAGAAATTCACCGCGAATTGATGCGCATTTGGAATACGATGCTCGAATGTATGTATATCGGATGCCATACCGAGGGTACGTTGCCCGGAGGCCTCAATGTACGGCGACGCGCCTATGATATGCATCAAAATCTGATCGGCACACTCCCCTATCATTCGCCTCAAGAATGGCTGGAAGTAATCCGAAAAACGGAAGTAAAGTTTCGCCAAATCCTAAAATGGGTAAGCTGTTTTGCCTTAGCGGTCAATGAAGTGAATGCCGCTTTGGGTCGTGTGGTTACCGCACCCACCAACGGCAGTGCTGGTGTGATTCCCGCGGTACTCATGTACTATATGGTGATTGAAAACCACCAGGCTAGTGAGAAAGAAATCAAACAGTTTTTATTGGTAGCGGGCGAAATTGGATCAATTTTCAAAAAAGGGTCGACCATATCTGCAGCCATGGGCGGATGTCAAGCCGAAATTGGCGTATCCTCAGCGATGGCGGCTGGAGCCTTGTGCGAATTGATGGGCGGAACTCCCGAACAAGTACAAATGGCGGCCGAAATTGCCATGGAACATCACTTAGGAATGACCTGCGACCCTATCGGTGGTTTGGTACAAATTCCCTGCATCGAACGCAATACGATGGGGGCCATAAAAGCGATTAATGCAGCCGAATTGGCCCTGGAAACCGATGCCAAAAACGCAAAAGTACCTTTGGACAAAGTCATCCACACCATGTGGGAAACAGCCAAAGACATGAATCATAAATACAAGGAAACTTCTGAAGGCGGCTTGGCCATCGCGGTGAGCCTCTCCGATTGTTAAAACATAAAAGCTAGCCCCGTGGTCCACAACCATTGGGTTGATTGCCCGTTGAGTAAGGGTTGGGTGGCACTGAGATGGCGCACTTCGGAACGAAGTTTGCAATAGGTATTCACGCGGTAATCTACATTGCCCGATATACCCCAAGTCGTTAAGGGTAAGGCTTCGCGAATAAGCGCTTGCTCGGGATCGGTGTAATACTCTACCCTAGCCGCCATTTGCCAATGCGTATTGGGCATATACCGAACCATCACAATGGGCGCCGACCAATGACGATACCCTTCGGGGGCTTTTTGCCAACCTAAATCCCAGCCTACAATCGTTTGCCATTGCGTCGACCATTGCGCCTCCCAATACAGATTGTGAAACCAACGCATGCCTGAGTACAAGCCAACAGCTTCTTCACCAGTAAAGGTACTCCAGTTTAGGGTATGCTGTGCTTTGGGTTTGAACGTCAGCTGCGTGCCTATACCCGGTGCCGTGGTACGATCGGGTTTACGAATGCGTTGCCAGCCATTGGTTAGCCAAACGCCCAGCATCCAACGTGCATTGGATTGATAGCGATAGGCTAAACCCGTCATAAAATAAGGTGAATTATCGGCCAATAACGAACGGGTTAGCGTATAATTGTTAAACGTGGTCGCCGATTCAAATCCGATGTAACTTGGCATTATTCCCACTTCTATACGGTGTTTTTGAGCCCGATCGAGCACGATACCTACATAGGCTTCGTTCAGCAACTGGATGGATTCTTGCGCATAATTGTCTTCCACATAGGTTCCCGCCTGCAGGGCTACAATAGCATACGTGTTGCGGTAACTCACTTTTCCGCGCAATAAAGCCAAATTAATCGCCCACTCGTTATGACGGTTGTAGCTGTATTGAAATGGAAGTTTTTGCTCTTGCTGGGGTTCGCGTAGAGCATACGCATAATACGTATCCACCAAACCACCCCATTCAAAACGCAATGAGTCCGTTTGTCCCCAAGCGAATACGGGCCATAATACCCACAAAAATACCTTTAGGAACGTCGTCGGGTATCGATAATGCTTATAATTTTCCATATGCCTTGCTCTTGAAATAAGGTAAATACATTAACACCTTCATGGCTTAATTTACCGTTGATAAAAAATTGATAAGGGGTCCAAGCTACAGCCATAGCACCGTCGATTTGAATGCTATAACTCAAGATACGTTCCTCTATGGCTAAAGCCGCGGGTACATTGGCAATGGATTGAAAAAAACGAGCCGGCTGATCTTCCGAAAGTTGAGCCCCTTTGGTTTGGGAAGTGGTAATCGATTGCAATCGCAGTGATGGGTTGCATACCGCTCTCATTTTGAGGGAATCCCTTTGATGAAAGCCTTCAAAAAATTGCTGTATGGTTTGCTTCACAGCCGCTTCTTGAGCGAAAGCAGTAAGGCTAAAAAATAAACACCAACATACAAGGATTATTCTCATGAGGTTTATATGGTTTTCTATAGGGTAAAAATACCGTATTTATGTTAAAAACAAATCGATTTTAGTATTTTTACATCCTTCAACTCTTAAAACCATCCACCCATGTCGGTAGCCAAAAAAGATTACAAAAAAATAACCACCAAATCCTTGGTCGATATGAAGGCACAAGGCGAAAAAATATCCATGCTCACGGCCTATGATTATACCATGGCCAAAATCGTGGACTCTGCGGGTGTCGATGTCATCTTAGTGGGCGATTCGGCTAGTAATGTGATGGCGGGCCATGAAACGACTTTACCCATTACGTTGGATCAAATGATTTACCATGCCTCGTCGGTGGTGCGTGCGGTAGACCGCGCTTTGGTGGTGGTGGATTTACCTTTTGGAACCTACCAATCGGACTCCAAAGAAGCCTTGCGATCGGCCATTCGCATCATGAAAGAAAGTGGCGGCCATGCGGTGAAATTGGAGGGCGGCTCGGAAATCAAAGATTCGATCAAGAAAATCTTGAATGCGGGTATTCCGGTGATGGGCCATTTGGGACTCACGCCGCAATCCATTTATAAGTTTGGAACCTATACCGTTCGTGCCAAAGAAGATGCTGAAGCTGAGAAATTATTGGAAGATGCCAAACTCTTGGAGCGCTTGGGTTGTTTTGCTATTGTATTGGAAAAAATACCTGCCGCATTGGCTGAAAAAGTAGCCTCGCAATTGCATATTCCTGTCATCGGAATTGGTGCGGGAAGTGGCGTTGACGGACAAGTGTTGGTGCTTCACGATATGATTGGCATGACCCATGAATTCAGCCCCCGATTTTTACGCCGTTACATGAATCTGTATGAAGACATGTCGCAAGCCATTGGACAATATGTAACCGATGTAAAAACGAAGGATTTCCCCAATGCCAACGAGCAATACTAATTTTGTTATTGAGAATTTTGAATTATAAATTTGAAATTGAATTTTGAAATTGAATTTGAAATTTACCCTCCTATTGAAGCACTAAACATTTTTTTATGAAAATTGTAAGTACACCCGAGAACCTACAGGTGTTGTATGAAGACAACCACTTGATTGTAGTCAACAAACGGGTGGGCGATTTGGTGCAAGGCGATAAAACGGGCGATACACCGTTGCCTGATTTGGTCAAAGCTTACCTTAAAAAGAAATATAATAAACCTGGCGATGTTTTTTTGGGCGTAGTACATAGGCTAGATCGCCCCACTACGGGTTTGGTAGTTTTTGCGCGAACGTCAAAAGCCTTGGAACGTATGAATGCGTTGTTTAGCCAAAGGGAAACCCAAAAAACCTATTGGGCCGTAGTGCAGCAACCGCCACCGCAACGGGAAGCTACTTTAGCACATTACCTGAAACGGAATCCGCAAAACAACACTTCTAAAGCCTATTTGAAAGCAGTTCCCGACAGTAAATTGGCTCAATTATCTTACACTACCCTCCGCGTTTTTGATCGGTATACCGTTTTGGAAATTGCACTTCATACGGGACGACATCACCAAATCCGGGCGCAACTGGCTGCTATCGGTTGCCCTATTAAAGGTGATTTAAAATACGGCTTCCCGAGGAGCAATCCCGATGGAGGGATTCTTCTTCATGCCCGTCAGTTGCAGTTTATTCACCCTGTTTCGAAAGAACCGATAACGATTATTGCCCCTCCACCCGATGATGTGTTGTGGGATTTACTCCGCTAAAATTCCATTATTTTCATTGGTTAAAAATGAGTATCTTTAACCCAAATCTCCTACCTATGAAAAAATATCTACTCCCATTTATGGTTCTCGCTGGTCTCTCTAGTTCGGCACAAGAACAGTACACGGGCATTGGTTTGTCCAGTCGTGTTGGTGTGCTTAATGCACAGTTTAACCCCGCTGAACTTCATAACCAATCGAATAAATTTGATATTCACCTCATTGGTTTCAACGCTCGAGTGAGCAATAATAGATTGGGGGTTGACGACATCCTCAATAATGACAACCTTGAAAATATCCTTTTTCGTGGTACCGATCCGGTGAACCTTCGTGCCAATGTTCAAGCCATGGGGCTGGGTATGAGTGTGAAGTTCAAACGTTGGACCTTAGGTATCAGCAGTATCCTTCACGGTAATTTGGATATTATTGATGTCGACCCACGCTTGGGAGATGCCTTTGTCAATGCGGGTATCAATGCGTTGATTGGAGGTTCGGCCACGGTTTCGAACAATTACAACCAACGGGTGAACGGAACAACTTGGGGCGAACTTGGCGCCACTGCGGCTTTTAGTTTGGTGAACAAAGCCAAGCACAAACTCAATGTTGGAATTACCGGAAAACTCTTGTTTCCAGGGTCGTATGCCAACTTGGGAATGGATCGTTTTACCGGAACCATTTCTCGTGTGGGAGGCATTGCATTTTTAACCAACACCCAAGCTTCGGTAAACATTGCATATTCGGGAACTTTAGCCAATAGTTTTACCCAGTTTGATAATTATCGAGAGTCGGCTTTCGGTGGATTGAATGGTGTAGGCGCCGATATTGGCATCAACTACCAATGGCGTGATACTCCGCCTGAAAATCCGAAGAAAAATCAAAACCGATACAAACTGAATTTGGGATTGGCCATTCGCAACCTCGGGGCTATGACGTTTAATGAAAATAATAATCAATCAACCAATTACACCCTTTCGATACAAGGCACGCAAAATTTGAATTTAAATCAATTCGAAAACGTTGAAAGTTTGCGTGAAATCGAGACCATTTTATTGAACAGCGGTTATTTGACGCGAAGGGATGGTACCCGTGATTTTCGGGTGCAACTCCCCACGACGCTCTCTTTGTATGGGGATGTCAAAATTATCCCGAAGTTGTTTGTTTCGGCCTACCTTTTGCAACGATTAAATGATATAGAGGTCAACGATCAAATTGCCACACAAAACACGTTCATTGTTACGCCTCATGTTGATTTAGGTTTTTTTGAAATCTTTGTTCCTTTCACCCAAAATGAAATTTCAGGCTTCAACACGGGCTTGGCTTTCCGTGCTGGGGGCTTCTTTGTAGGGTCGAGTTCGGGCGTTACGGCGTTGATGACCAATGCCAAGCAAGCTGACTTTTACATGGGATGGCGCATTGGAATCTTTTAAATAATGAACTTAGCTACCGACATTCGCTATCGCAAAGAGAAGTTAAAAGCCCTTCGTGCAATCATTATTGCACAGGAAGATGCGCTTATTGAAGCCCTGTATCGCGATTTTCGAAAACCGGCTTTTGAAACTGTAGTCACTGAAACCCAGTATGTGATTGCCGACATCACCTATACTATAAAACATTTGAACCGATGGGCAAAACCGCAGTGGGTTTGGCCATCTTTATTAACTTTCCCAAATACCGACCGAATTTATCGGCAACCTTATGGCGACGTGTTAATTATCGCGCCTTGGAATTATCCATTTCAGTTGGCCTTGGCTCCGTTGGTGGCCGCCATTGCTGCGGGCAACCGTGTGGTGCTGAAGCCTTCCGAACTTACGCCGCATACTTCGGCCTGCATTCAAACTATTATCTCCTCGGTTTTTAGTCCTGATGAAGTACGGGTAGAAGAAGGCGATGCAGCGGTTGCACAGCATCTTTTGGCCCAACGGTGGGATTATATCTTTTTTACGGGAAGTGTTGCTGTGGGCAAAATTGTAGCCGCAGCGGCAGCGCAACACCTCACTCCTGTAACTTTGGAATTGGGTGGAAAGAGTCCGTGTATCGTAGCGGCGGACGCTGATCTAAAAGGAACGGCACGACGCATTGTGTGGGGAAAATTTATCAATGCGGGACAAACTTGCATTGCCCCCGATTATATTTTGGCCGATGCGCGAATCATTGAGCAATTGCAAGAAGCATTGCAGCAGGCTATACTTGAAGCTTATGGCGAAAACCCGCAAGGGTCTCCCGATTATGCGCGCATCATTAGCGATAAGCACTGGCAACGGTTGGTTGCAATGCTCTCGGAGGGTTCCGTAGTTTTTGGGGGAACGTATGAGGCGGAAGAGCGCTATATTGCCCCTACACTTATTCGAAATCCTATCGCGTCTAGCACATTGATGCAAGAGGAAATTTTTGGCCCGTTACTTCCTATACTTTCTTATACTAACGAAGGGGAGCTACAACAAAAAATCGGACAATTTGAAAAGCCCTTGGCATTATATGTATTCTCTAATTCTACTGCTTGGGCCCAAAAACAAATTGAGACCTTTCGTTTTGGCGGCGGTTGTATCAACGATACCGTATTGCATTTCAACAACAAGCGTATGCCTTTTGGCGGTGTGGGTCATAGCGGCATGGGCAGCTATCACGGGCACTGGGGATTTGAAACGTTTAGCCATCGAAAAGCAGTCACCCAAAAGCCCTTTTGGGGAGAAGTTCCAATGCGATTTGCGCCTTACAGAGGAAAGCTAAAAATTATAAAAAAAATCATGCGCTATCTGTGAAATAGTTGTATCTTGTAAGAGTCTAAACCCTAATGACACTGTACGCATATATGCTATTGACCCAATTTCTATTAGCACTGCAATCCCCGATACAAACGGCGCATAAAATTCATATCGTCAAACCCTATCATTTGGAAAAATGGTTTGTGGTTTTAGTGGTGTTATTTTTGTTTTTTTATTTGACCTACGCTGTTTTTCAGCGTAAACAAAAGAAGAATAGTTTTATTCACAACTACTCCGATTTTGCTCCCAAAGAAGAAATCTACAATATGTTATTGCTCATCTTGGGGATTTCATTACCATTGATAGAGATAGTATTGGAGCTGTTCTCGGTGCGCAGTCAAAGTTTGTTATTAGTAAAAACTATAATAGGTTTTATTCTTTTAGGCATTTATTGGATCAACACGCGAACTACTTGGCTCAAGCGTTTTTTTGTCCCATTATTCATCACGGTATATATCATTGATTTTATTGGCAATCTCGTTAGCTTGATGTTTATTAGCTACGAATTAATGCTTTACTGTTCACTTTTGCTGAATTTTTTCTTGAGTTACTATGTTTTCAAAAACTTGGTGCAGTATTGGACCTTTGTAACCTTGTTTTCATTGTTCCTATTCAGTGTATTTTTACAAAACATTCTTCCAGCGAAAGATGTTATTATTCTTGTAGCGTGTTGCTTGTTAATCATTGCCATTCATGCTTCGATACATTTAGCAACGGTAAATACACGGAATAAATTTTTATTTGCCAATGAAATTTTAAACAAAGGAAACATCCTTACTATCGCTACCAACCGCCAAGGAGCGTTATTCTACTGTAGTGAGCAAGTGCGTGATTTTTTGGGGTATGAACCCGAAGAGGTTTTGGGATTGCGTTTTTGGGAATTAACAGAAGATCCTGAATTTATTGGTGAAGCGTACCATGATAACTATATCGACGGGCGCCTACACGTTCGAAAACTGAAAGCCAAAAACGGGGAGTATCGTTATATACAGTGGAAGGATAAAAAGTTTTCCGACGATTTAACCATTGGAATCGGTCAAGATGTTACAGAGCAACAGAATATCCAAAATCAGTATGAAAATCTGATTGAAAATGCGAATGATTTGATTTATGAAATTAATCATTTGGGGTATTTCACCTTTATCAACAAACATGGAGTAACGCTGACCGGATATAGTCAGGAAGAGTTTTATAAAAAATTATTTTTGGATTTAGTCCACAAAGACCATCGCAAACGAATTAAAGATTTTTATTCGCTTAAAGGTCTTAAAAACAATTCCTTTCCCACTTTAGTTGTTCCTGTTATTAATCGTAAAGGAGAAACCATTTGGCTCTCCCAAAACGTTACCTTCAAACGTAATGAAGCCGGGAATGTTATTGGTTATACGGTTATTGCTCGTGATATAACGATGCAACGTCAAATGGAGATTGAAAACATTCGGCGGGAGAAAAAAATCAAACGATACAATGATGCCATCAAAGATTTAACGTTAAAAAACCAACCGGACGGTGATAATTTTGGCCATTTTTTGGAAGTAGTATTGCGAATTATTGCCAAAAAAATCGACATTAATCGCGTAGGTTTTTGGTTGTATCAAACGGACCAAATCTTTTGTGAAAAAGTATATATCAAAAATAAAAATGAGTTCGAGTCAGGTGCAATCGTTCCCAAAAAAGAGTTTCCTAAATACTTTGAAGCTATTGAAAATGAGTCCCAAATTGTTGCCGATGATGTGCTTGAAAACCCTCTCACACAAGAGTTTGTAGCTACCTATTTTCAAGATTACAATACCCAATCGATGTTGGACACCCCCATTTATATCAATGGGAAACTCCACAGTGTATTGTGCTTGGAATCGGATACGAAGAAAAAAGAATGGGATGCTGAAGATATTGTTTTTGCTCGGTCCATAAGTGATTTTTTGGCAGCTGCCATCGAAACGCACCAACGCTTGGAAGCGGAAGCAAAATTGGAATATAAAAATCAAATTTTGACTGAAATCACCAATTTCACTACACGTTTCATTGCGATAAAAAACAAGTATGAAATGTTTAATGAAGTATTGAATTCATTAGGAAAAGTAATTGATGTAAGTAGAATTTCTTATTTTGAATTTGATTATGAAAATTATTCTTTTAGTCAGCGAAATCGTTGGAACAACCAATTAAAGACATTAATTGATATTAATCCTCATTTACAAAATTTACCTTATGAAAAATTTACGGTGATTTTTGACACACTTAATGATAAAAATGTCTATTACAGTAAAGTAAAAAATATAAAGGATGCTGAAATTCGTAACTTCCTTGAACAAATTAATTCAAAATCTATTTTACTATTACCTGTAAGGGTAAATGAAAAGTTAGAAGGATTTATCATTTTAGATGATACTGAAAAAGAGCGTATTTGGATGGAGGAAGAAGTTACTATTTTAGGTACTCTAGCACGAATCGTCTCTTCTTCCCTTGAACGTAATGTCAATGAGGGGATTATTCGAGAAAATGAAGAACGTTTTCGATTGTTGGCCAACAATATTCCCGGTACTGTATACCTCTGTCATTCGGATGAAGAATACAGTTATTTGTATTTGAATGATGAAATTGAAAAATTAACCGGACTTACCAAACAGCAATTAACGAATCATAAAATCGGTTTTGGCGGTTTAATTCATCCTGATGATTGTGACGGCGTTATGAAAGCCTATGAAAAAGCCTTTACCGACTTGCATAAAATACGCCACACCTACCGGATTTTACATCATGAAGGCAATTACAAATGGGTTGAAGAATTTGGAGGCGTCATTCAAAACGACTACGGTGAAAAGTATATCGAGGGAATTTTAATTGATATTACGAGACAAAAAGAAGCCGAAGAAGCCATCAAAGCCAAAGAATATGCCGAAGCCGCCAACCGGGCGAAATCGGAATTTTTGGCCAATATGAGTCATGAAATTCGAACCCCATTAAACGGCATTATTGGTTTTACCGATTTACTTAAAAACACCAATCTCGAAGCGATTCAACGGAGCTATATGAATACGATTAACGAATCGGCTTTATCACTCATGGATATTATCAACGATATCTTGGATTTCTCCAAAATCGAATCGGGGAAACTAGAGCTAGATGTTCGTCGTTACGACCTTAAAGAACTGCTTAATCAAGTGGTAGAATTGGTAAAATACGACACCAATCGCAAGAACCTTCAATTTGATTTGGTGGTAAAAAAAGAGGTGCCCCAATACATTTGGGCCGATAGCGTTCGCCTCAAACAAATATTGATCAATCTTTTGGGTAATGCCGTAAAATTTACAGAAAAAGGTTCGGTCAAATTGACGATAACCAATCTAGAGCTGATTGGGGAATCACAAAGTCGATTGCGATTTAGCGTCACCGATACGGGAATTGGAATCAGTAAGGAGTTTCAAGAGCAAATTTTTGAGGCGTTTTCACAAGGCGATAATTCGACCACACGAAAATTTGGGGGCACAGGCCTCGGACTAACCATTTCGAATCAGCTCTTGTCCTTAATGCAAAGCCAATTGAAACTCAAAAGTGAAGTTGGCAAAGGTTCAGAATTCTTCTTTGATATCATCCTCAAAGCCACCAATCATAAGGTTATTGACAGTATTGAAAACATTGAAGTTAGCATAGAAAAAGAAGATTATAGCGATTTTGGACATGAAAACTTTAAGATACTTATTGTAGAAGACAACAAAATAAACATGCTATTGGCCAAGACGTTGGTCAAACAAATTGTTCCCAATGGCACGCTTTATGAAGCCATAAACGGTCAAGAAGGTGTGGATAAATACAATGTTTTACATCCCGATATCATTCTCATGGATGTTCAAATGCCCGTAAAAAATGGATATGAAGCCACCCAAGAGATTCGAAAAACGGAGAAAGGGAAACATGTGCCCATTATCGCTTTAACCGCTGGTACTGTAATGGGGGAAAAGGAAAAATGCCTCGAAATGGGCATGGACGATTATACGTCCAAACCTATCGTAAAAGAGGTGTTGGAACAGCTTTTGCACAAATGGTTAAAAAGTAAGGGATAATTAAAAAAATGAATAAAGAATTTCTTTTATTGGATGTATAGAAGTTATGTAAGCGGTAAACCCAAAACCGAGACTATGAAAAGATACATACTACTTATTTCATTCGTTTTAATAGGATTGCTATGCTATCTATTAGGATATTTACGGGGTCGAAGTTTTGTGCTAAATTATTATGACACTTTCTATGTAATTGACAAATCAAGTTTTAATTATTTCATATTCTATTTGTTTTCAATTCCCACATTATTCTATTTCATTTTTAGAAAACATTTCAAACTGAACATAGCACTTTTGCATATAGTATTTAAATCTATTTCAATATTTTTATATTTACTAGTAGATTTTCTTCAACAAAACAGACTTCCAAAACGTTACTTTTTTGAAAATTATTGGTATGAAAATGAAAATATACAGATTATAATTTTATACAGTTTTTTAATAGGAATTGGAGCATTTTTGTTGAATATATTTTTAAGTATAGCACATCTAATCAAGAGTTTAAAAAGATAAACAGTTAATAAAAAATGACTTTGACTGGAATTTTGGTGAAATGAAACAGCTTTTTGAATTTGTTATGAGTCATAAATTGATAAATACAAACGAAAAAGAAAAATCAATTCTCCAGCAAATAGATAACTACTTGGAAAAATACCCTTTTTAATAACACCTAAAATTTCATAATAGACAAAAAGGTTAGTTTCAAAAAGGATTTCAATCGGACGACTTGCAAAAAGACGACACCTTTACAGGACTTTTAAATAACTAAAAAATCACCCTCATTTTTATCATTCTCCCAATTAAAAAATAGCAATTTTATTGATGTCGTAATTCGTTACAATCTGTGCTATTTTTCGGAAATCTCATACCTTATTTTACCTCTGGGTATGTAATTTTACCCTAAAAAAAGCTATGCATATTGGTATTGATTTCATCGCGTTTGATTTCCCTCAACTCTACCTTCCCATACCTGAATTGGCACAACATCGCCACATTGAAGCCGATAAACTCACACAAGGATTGGGCTTACTCCAAATGGCTATTCCCGATGTCTCGCAAGATGTGGTCACCTTTGCGGCCAATGCAGTGCATCGTTTGATGGAACAAACGCAATTGCATCCCGAAGCGATTGCCCGAATTTACGTAGGTAGCGAAAGCGGTGTTGACAGTTCAAAACCTATTGGGTCGTACATCATTTCGTTGCTTGAATCCCGTTATGGGACACGAGCTTTCAAACATTGTGACACCGTAGATCACACGTTCGCTTGCATTGGCGGTGTCGATGCTTTGCAAAGTTGTATCGATTATGTGCGGCTCCACCCTACTCAAAAAGCCATAGTCGTCACGACAGATATTGCCAAATACGATTTGGGTTCCTCGGGTGAATATACCCAAGGCGCTGGAGCCCTTGCCCTATTAATCAGTGCTCATCCGCGTATTGTAGCGCTGGATAACGTTACCGGCATTGCTACCGAAGGGGTATTTGATTTTTTCAAACCACGCCGTACGGTATCAAAAGCATCAATTACGGGTTCGAATGACAATCCCGAATGGATGGGAGTTTTGGAAAATGAGGTAACGCTTTACAAAGATCAACCCGTTTTTGATGGCCAATATTCCAATACCTGTTACATCAACCGCATCACCGAAGCCTATCACCATTTTAAGGAATTACGCCCTCAAGAAGGAATTCACTTTGAAGGTTGGGCGCAATTGTTTATGCATTTGCCCTATTGCTTCCAAGCCCGTCGCACGTTTAGCAGTATTTATGCCCAAGAGAAACATCCTGAAGTAACGGGCGCTGAGGACTTGAAAGCAATTGCCAAAAGTGAAGCGTATCGCTCTTTGGTCGCTCAAAAAATTGCACCCAGTGAAAAAGCCTCAGGGGTCATGGGGAATCTCTACACGGGGTCTATTTTCTTGGGTATGCTGTCGGGATTGAGTCAGGCAGCGACACAAACCGAGGAACTTGAAGGGCAAAAGGTTGGGTTCATTGCCTACGGTAGCGGCTCGAAGGCCAAAGTTTTTGAAGGGCAAATACAACCCGGATGGCGCGAGGCGATTCAAGCCGTTCGTTTGTTTGAAACCCTAGACCAACGGAAAGCCATTGATTTTTACACCTACGAAAAATTACATAAAAAGGAAATCGATCAACCTGTAGGTACCCCTCAAGGTTTTGTATTGGAACAAATCGAAAAGGAAAATCCTGTTTTGGTAGGAGCGCGGTATTACGGATTCCGTTAACGTCCCAACAAAAATTGCACAGGGATTGCCAATCGTTTTTGCCAAGCCAATTCGCTGTGTTCTTCACCTTCAAACTTTCGGGTTATCCAATGCGATTCGTTCCAACCTTTAGCACGCATCACCGCATCGACTTGTCGTTGAACGGGTTCGTAGAGCGCATCTAAAGTAGCGGTACCGAAATCAAAATAGATTTTTCGGGAATTGGCCTTGGGTAAATGCTTTTGCAAATACGCAATAAATTGGGCTGGAATTGGATTGTTTTCCATCGAAAAAACACCAGGCCAGTGCGTCGACAAACAGGCAGCGCCCCCAAACACCTTGGGATACTCACAGAGCGCATAAATGGAAATCAACCCGCCCATACTACTGCCCGCAATAAACGTATGGGCAGCATCGGTATAGACCGCATAATGGCGATCGATATAGGGTTTGAGTTCTTTTACCAAAAACTTCAAATACTTATCCGATTGCACGCGTTGGTTTTGAAAAACCGAATTCCCATTGGGACGGTTCACCTGATAGAGCGAATCTTGTTGCCGCGCAGTTAACTGTTCAAAGGGTTTTTGCGGAAAATAATCCACATGACGCGTTACTCCCCCATTCCACACCCCTACCACAATACAATCCTGAATTTTTCCGGTTAGGGCGAGTTCACTCAATATGTTATCCACCTCCCAGGCCTGCTTGTTCCAAGTGGTGTTGGGATCGTATAACATTTGCCCGTCGTGCATGTAGAGCACACTATACTTTTTAGCTTCCGTATAGCCGTCAGGCAACCACACATCGACATGGCGTGCGGTTACATACTTGGACGGAAAATCGGCCAAGCGTTCTATAGTTCCTGACACTACCTTGGGCACTTCTTGGGCTTGCAACGACATCATGGTCAACCCGATAAAAAAAAACAAATATTTCATAGTCATTTGGTTTACCCTAACCATCCGTCGCGATCCAAACTGCGGTATTGAATGGCTTCGGCAATGTGCGCTGCTTCTACCTTGAGATGGGCCTCCAAATCGGCAATGGTTCGGGCTACTTTTAAAATTCGATCATAGGCACGGGCCGACAAATTAAGTCGTTCCATCGCGCTTTTAAGCAAAGTTAATGAGGATGCATCCAATTCACAATAGGTTCGAATCAATTGCGTGCTCATTTGTGCATTGTAATGAATATTGGGATATTCGGCAAAACGTTGGGTTTGTATATCCCGTGCCGCCATTACCCGCTGACGAATCAACGTACTGCTCTCTGCACGGCGGGTATCGGCCAACTTGTCAAACGGTACAGGAGTAACCTCAATATGGATGTCAATGCGGTCGAGTAAAGGCCCCGAGATTTTACTCAAATAGCGCTGCATTTCGGCGGGTGAGGTCGTTATGGGCGCATCGGGATCGTTAAAAAATCCCCCCGGACTCGGATTCATACTCGCAACCAACATGAAAGAGGACGGATACGTGATGGTGAACTTCGCCCTTGAAATGGTTACTTCCCGATCTTCGAGCGGTTGCCGCATTACTTCGAGTACTTCCCGTTTGAACTCGGGCAATTCATCCAGAAAAAGGACACCGTTGTGCGCCAAAGAAATTTCCCCCGGTTGCGGGTAGCTCCCTCCTCCTACCAAGGATACGCTTGAAGCGGTGTGATGCGGATTCCGAAAAGGGCGTTGGCTAATGAGTCCCACCTCTTTGATTTTCCCCGCCACACTATGAATTTTGGTAGTTTCTAGGGCTTCACGCAGGGTCATAGGAGGTAAAATACTCGGCAACCGTTTGGCCAACATGGTTTTTCCTGCGCCTGGGGGACCGATGAGAATGATGTTATGCCCTCCTGCTGCGGCAATTTCCATACACCGTTTGATGGATTCTTGTCCTTTGACATCGGCAAAATCAAATTCAGGAAATTCTATGGCTTGAAAAAATGTATCCCGAGTGTTGACCGTAACGGGTTCGAGCGTGGATGTTCCCGAAAAAAAATCAATGACTTGCAAGACATTTTCAATGCCATAAACTTCCAAATCATCGACTATGGCCGCTTCCTGTGCGTTTTGTAGCGGAAGGAGTATTCCTTTAAAACCTTCCTCTCGGGCTTTGATGGCAATGGGAAGAGCCCCGCGTATGGGTTGCAATCCACCGTCGAGCGACAATTCTCCCATAATGATGTATTGATCCAAAAAATCGGTTTGCAATTGGCCACTCGCCACCAAAATTCCCATTGCCAGCGTCAGGTCGTAAGCCGAACCCTCTTTGCGCAAATCAGCAGGTGCCATATTGATGGTGATTTTTTTACCGGGCAATTCGTATCCGTTATTTTTTAATGCGGCCGCAATGCGGTAACTGCTCTCTTTGATGGCATTGTCGGGGAGACCCACCAAATGGTACCCGATTCCTTTGTCAACATTAACTTCTACAGTGATGGTGGTGGCTTCTACGCCAAAGACGGCGCTACCAAAAACTTT
>CANHRI010000054.1 GCA_947463515.1 Flavobacteriaceae bacterium | reverse complement strand
GGAGTACAACACAATCCGCATAAAGAAGTGCCGGAGGAGGTGATTGAAAAAGGGGTCGTTTTTTTGCAACAATGCTTATCTTAGATGTATAATTGATTATTGAATAGCATGAACATACGCTTTCTCCTACTATTATTGTGTCTAACTCCAAAAGTTGATGCCCAAACCCTCTACACCAAAGCCTTTGGGAATCCGCAACACCCAGCGATCCTTTTTTTGCATGGGGGACCCGGGTACAATGCCGCGAGTTTTGAAATATCCACAGCTTCAATTTTGGCCGAACAAGGGTACTATGTCATCGTCTATGACCGTCGAGGTGAAGGACGTAGTGTAGATCCCAATGCTGAATTCTCTTTGGCCGAAGCCGCCGCCGATATGCAAAGTGTACTCGAACAGTATAAAGTAACTAGAGTTCATTTGCTAGGCCACAGCTTCGGGGGAATCCTTGCCCTTAAATTTGCTAGCACGCATCCCGAAAAGGTTAGATCGGTGGTTTTAATCAGCGCCCCTCTCGATTTACAAGAATCATTTCAACACATCATTGCACAGTGCAAAACGATATATGAAGCCAAAGAAAATTTGGTCAACCTGAAGTATTTAGGCCTTTTGCAGGAAATGGACCCGCATTCCATGCTGTTTGCATCCTATTGCTTCATGCATGCCCTACGCAACGACTTTTATGCAACGCCCAACCCTACCCCTGAAGCCCAACAACGGTATGCGACCTTATTGGAACATCCCGACTTTAAACGCTGGGGCAATGCAATGACCGAACAAGCCCCATTGGGATTTCATCGAAATGATGCCTATACCCAATTGAAGTTGTATGATTTAATTCGGCAAGTACTTCAAAAAAAGATCCCTATTTTCGGATTTTATGGAGATGACGACCGCTTGTACCCCAAAATCCAGCGGCAAACCCTTGAAGCACTGCTTCCGCAAGGGCATTTTAGAAACTGGGAGCGCTGTGGACATGCTGTATTTATCGATCAACAAGCTCAATTTTTAGAAGCCCTCCGTCAGTTGCCTTAAAATTCAGAATTGACTTACTTTTAAGAATTTTAAAAGAAAAAGACATTGAAAAGCAGGAGAAAGTAATCAGAAGTATGCGATTTTTTTGACAATAATAATATTCCTTCTATTTTTGCAAAAGAATAATTTTTTCGTATTCCTCGATTGCGACTCAAATATTAGCCATGAAGCACTTCTTTCTACAAACCCATTTATTCTGGATACTCACCAAATTTATGTTGGCCATCGCAGGTATTGGCGGATTCATTAGTATGTGGTCGTTGGGGATTTTTCGAGATCATTTTACATTAATGGCCAATGGTCTTTTGGTAGTCTACGGCATATTACTTGGCTATAGTGGCTATGCCGACATTCGAAGTATACCTCCCAATACCGTAATACGACTCATCACAGGTACTTTATCGGTAGTTGCGGGATTGGCGTTGTTACTGCTTATTTTTTTGCAACATGTTCGTAACCCTTTGATTACCTTATTTATGGCATTGTGGGTAATTGTGTTGGGACTGTACGAATGGGCGCAACTGGTTCGAGAATAGCGCGTTAAAACTTCATTTTATTAAAAAAAAGCGTTGGCAAAGCACTGAAGTTGTCCCACAATTTTTAAACAATCGTTAAAGTTGCCGTACGCTATTTTTTTCGCATTTATCTTTGGGTGCAAACCACAACATTACTAATTTATACCGCATGGATACTTTAAAAATTGCATTAGATTGGACCCCCAACGTCAATCACCTTGGCTTTTTTATCGCTCAAGAAAAAGGATTTTACCAAGAATTGGGAGTAACGGTCTCCTTCCTCAATCCACATGAAGATGATTACCAAACCACCCCTGGGAAAAAATTGGAACTGGGCCTTGCCGACTTCGCCCTTGCCCCATTTGAAACAGTCATTAGTTTAAACAACAAAACCAATCGCGTAGAAGCTATCGCGGTTTACGCATTACTGCAATCAGACTTAAGCAGTATTACTACCTTGGCCTCCTCGGGTCTCAATAGTCCCCGTGAATTGGTGGGCAAAACGTATGCCTCCTACAAAGCCCGCTATGAAGATACTATCGTTCAAAAATTGGTTAGTCACGATGGCGGTGAAGGTGCTTTTACGGTAAGTTACCCCGAAAAATTAGGCATTTGGAACACTCTTTTGGAGGGAAAAGCCGATGCAACATGGATATTTGACAATTGGGAGGGCGTCGAAGCAGTCACGCGTGGTATAGCCTTACGATCCTTTCGACTCGCAGAGTATGGCATTCCGTATGGATACTCTCCCGTGCTTATTGCCAAGAAAAGTCAACTCGAAGCCAACAAAGCGTTGTATAAAAAATGTATCGCTGCAACACAAAAAGGGTATGCTTTCGCCCAAACCCATCCCGAAGAAGCGACGGCAATTTTAAAAAATGTGGTCTCGGAACGGGATCGAACCCATATCGACCTTGCGCAATCCCTAGCAGTTACTGCTCCCCATTTTGGTAAAGAAGGACAACACGCTTATATGCACCCCGAACGTGTACATGATTTTCTAAACTGGTTGGTGAAACATAAATTAGAACAAGATGTGATTCTGAACCAATCGTTGTTTACCAACGAGTTAGTTTCTTAATATATATGATTACTAGGAGTAAAATCTATTGTACTCCTTTTTATATAAAGATGCTCATGCTACCTCAAAGTAGTAAGAACATCTTTTTTTTATGAAAACACGAAAGGAAATAAATGGTTTTCCATCGATTTTAGTATTTCTGAGAAACCACCCTAAACCGAGAAAAAATCTCCAAATGGCTGAACAATGTACCCATTTCGCTTTAACCTTCGAAGGGAATTTCTGCAGTTCCTGCGGTCAGAAAAAAATCAAATGCATCAATCGAAAATATTTATGGGAAGAAATTCAATACACCCTTTTGTATACCAATAAAGGATTGTTGTATTCCCTTAAAAAGATTGCTCGAAATCCAGGGAAAACCGCGCGAGAATTTATTGAAGATGATCAGGCAAGTCATTACAAATCAATACTACCCGTCTTTTTTACTGAGCGGTTTTTCAACGTTCATCTCCTTTAAGATCATCAACATGCAAAAAATCATGGCGAAACATTTTGCAACGCAAATGATGAATTCCCCGATGTTGAATGATTTTATGAGTTTCATGTCCAGTTACAATTCACTACTGATGCTAGTGAATATACCGTTGTTTGCCATAACTACTTACATCAGTTTCAGAAAATGAAGGCAAAACTACTACGAAAACCTGATGATGAATGCGTTTATTCTGAGCTTTTATACTTTACTTACTTTCTTTTGTTTTTCTCTATCCCCCCTTATATTTTTTCCAAGATGTGACTGGGGCTTATTTTACGTTAAACCAATAAGTGTTATTAATTATCTCACTCATATTGGTCTGGTTTTTTAAAGGGTATCATCATGAAAAACCGCTAAAAGCTGTCCTTCTTCGCATGTTGGGGGTGCTAGGACTCACATTTCTTGGATACCTTCTTATTGTGGTAGCGTTGGGGTGTTGATGATTGTTTATGCCATATCCTTAGGTCCTGAGACATTGGAGTATGTATAACCCATGAAGTAGCGTATACATATTTATGGAGATACGAAAATGGAATGCGCTCCGTTATCCTATACTAACCTAAACGCGTTCCATTGATGCTTCGTCTATTTTTCCTCTGTTGTATAGTATTGGGGTTCTCAGGCTACACAGTGCCAAAAGCAGCTTTGCTCCCCGACGGTAGTTATAATGTGCAACTCGATGCAGCCTATGTCGAAACAGGACCCGTGCATTTTCGCTTGCACCTAAGAGGAAATGAGGTGACGATGGAGTTGGCAGACCAAACCCATACCTATCCGCTAAAATGGATCGACGCCGATTCTTTTATCATTATCGGATACACCCAACCCGCCGAACCAACCGCATTAGAGCAAGAAATGTTGCAAGGCTATACGCCCTCCTTTAATATTAGGGGTACTTCCAACGGTACATTTCGTTTTGTTTTAGGCGATCAAAACCAAGCCGATTGCATTTACAGTGGAAGCTTGGTTCCCTTTCCTTAAAATTGGAATTTGAGTTGTTGAGAACAGAAATCCTTACTTTTGTGGATAAGCTAAGTAGCGGAATTTGACAAACCGCATCTTAAATTCCGTGGTAAGCCTTACGATCCCAATGATGTTCTCAAAACTAAAAACAACACGACAATACAAGCCCTCCTTTTTTTCAGCGCTTCAATTCCAAGGGATTGGAATAGGAATCGGTATGTTGTTGAGTATCCCAATTGGAAGCAGCGCCGCTTTTTTTCTTTGGGCTTTAGAGGAAGTGACAAAAATTCGAATGGCCTATTCCTATTTATTGTATGGATTGCCGTTTGCCGGAATGGGAATGGGCTATCTCTATTACCGTTGGGGAAAACATGCCAACTCGGGAAATGCCGTTATTCGTAAGTCGCTGGTGGATGCCCAAACTCCTATTCCGATGCACATGGGTCCAATGGTCTTGGGAAGTACGCTTGTCGCCCATTTATTTGGGGCTTCTGTCGGAAGGGAAGGCACTGCGTTGCAAATGGCTGCGGCGATGGTACGTCCTGTAGTACGTTTTTTGAACCTTTCAGAAAAACACTATCGTATGGCGTTGACCGCAGCGATAGCGGGTGGATTTGGAGCTGTTTTTGGAACGCCTTGGGCAGGGTTGGTTTTTGCATTGGAATGGAACAAGAAGCAACCGCTTCGCGCGCAAGCACTACTGCCAGCTTGTATAACGGCACTTTTATCCGATAGGATTTGCACTGCTTGGGGAATTTCACACAGTTCATTTCCTGCTCCCCAAATCCCTGAATTCACTGTAACCTATATCGGTTGGATGTTGGCGGCGGGAGTATTGTTTGGACTCCTTGCTCGAAGTTTTGTGTTACTGCAAATGGTTGTTCGAAAAGTAGCCACAACATGGATTCCTTTTCCGCCCTTACGCTTGTTTTGGGGAGGAGTTCTATTCGTGATGATGGTCAGTATACTTCACACCGATCGCTATTTAGGGTTGGGATTACCTATTATTCAAGAAGCTTTTTCGGAAACCCTTTCTTGGGAGGATCCGTTTTGGAAATTAGTACTTACCGCTTTGGTGCTTGGCGTGGGTTTTAAAGGAGGGGAAGTTACCCCGTTGTTTTTCATGGGGGCTACGATGGGTAGTGCTTTAACGCTAGTATTTCCTTATTCCCCTGGATTGTGGGCCGCAGTGGGTTGGGTAGCCGTATTTGCTGGTGCAACGCATACTCCCTTGGCTTGTATCGTTATGGCGGCCGAACTTTTTGGTCCTGAAGTGCTTCCCGCTGCTGCGATAGCTTGTGCAGTGGCCTATGGCACTTCGGGGAGAAAAACAGTGTATGCCGAATAGCACTTTATTGGGTTTCATTTTCAGCAAATACCATTGCTGCATCGGGGAAAATCGTATCCTGATCTGAAAAATCCAACACTTCGGCTTTGGCAATAGAGCGCGCGATTTCTTCTATTCCTTTTTGCAACAAGCGTTCCGTGGTATATTTCCGGCTTGTAGCAAGTACCAAACCGTCTTTGGTGACTCGAAAAATGAATTTACCGCCTGAGGCTTTGCTTTGGGTAAGGGTAAATCGCTCCCATTGCGTTTGGAAAGCCTGAATCATTTCTTCGCAATCGCTTTTTTGTTTACAGGTTAGACTCGTAAAAATGGTCTTACCTTTACGAGAAGCGAAGATAAATTTATAGGCACCGTTAACCCGTTTACTAATGACAAATGCACCCATTTCACGTTATATTTACTTTTTTCAAAAATAAAACGTGCTTCCATAGTAGAAAAGAGCAAATCAAAAAGTTATAAAGAAGTTACCAAAATAAAATAAAAAATTGTAAGTAATTGAATATCAATGTATAAAAACACACCTGCAGAAGATTAGGTGTTTTTCCAAGATGTAAAAAGGATTTTTCCTTTACACCAAAGGAAAAAAACTTATTAAAAGTAGGAAAAATATGTACTATAAAGTGTTTTACAATTATAAAACATTTCTTAACTTTGATATTATTAAGCCCCAATTTAATAGCGTATGACTTACAAGGATTTTGAAATTAACCAAAATTTCATTGTTAAAGCCCAGGATTTCCTGGAGAAAATGGATCCGGTGCACTACACCCCTTTCCCCGAAATGAATGTACATTTGTACAACATGTTCAGTCAAAATCGGGAGAAAATTAAGAAAACCTATTTCCGCGAATTGATTCATGACTTGAAAGCCGGCGATTACAAAAATTTAAATCGCTACGTGCTATTCATCGTTTTAGATCCTTTTGAGGAAAATGATGCGAAGTATTTTCTAGAGATTTTTAAATCTATTTCAACGGCTATGGACACGTTTGGGTGTACCACTGATTTGTTGGAATTCCTCTGGTGGCAATTGGATTTTACGGCCAACGAGGGATTGTACATGAATCAGTTGGAACAATTTCAAACAGTATTCTCGACGTTGCAAAACCAAGTTTCGGAACATGATCCGTTGGATGATTATCAGATTCGAAAGAAAATTTATGAGATTCTAATCTTTTAAAGCAAAAGCAAGCCGGTTTGAAAACCGGCTTTTTTTATGTTTTTCTTATCGATTCGCATGTAAAATATGTTGTATCTTAGCACGCTTTTCTAGCCCGGACCTGCCTACCAGCAGGCAGGTTGAGCCATTGTTGGATCTCGCCCGGAGGGGAAGCGACTGGCAAAAGCCGGAAATAGCTCCCTAAAAAATAGTAAAAAATTGAAGTGTTATGGCATTTGAAAATTATCAAAACGAAGAAGAGCGTATCCAGGATAAATTGAAGCAAAAAACCTGGAATGAAGTTCGCACCAACGATTCATGGGCGATTTTTAAAATCATGTCCGAATTTGTAAATGGCTATGAAACCATGGCGCGTATTGGGCCTTGTGTTTCTATTTTTGGATCTGCTCGTACCAAACCCGATCATAAATATTACCAGCTTGCTGAGCGTATTGCCTACAAAATCAGTAAAGCAGGTTACGGGGTGATTACCGGTGGCGGACCCGGAATTATGGAGGCAGGGAACAAAGGGGCGCATCACGGCGGCGGTACCTCAGTGGGATTGAACATTGAGTTGCCTTTTGAACAGCATTTCAATCCGTATATCGATAAAGACAAGAACCTGAACTTTGACTATTTCTTTGTGCGTAAGGTTATGTTTGTAAAATATTCGCAGGGTTTTGTGGTGATGCCGGGTGGATTTGGAACGTTGGACGAACTTTTTGAAGCATTGACGTTGATTCAAACGAAGAAAATTGGGAAATTCCCTATCATCTTGGTGGGTTCTGAATTCTGGTCGGGACTTTTGGATTGGATTAAAACGGTGATAATTGAAAAATACCACAATGCCAACCCCGAAGACATGAAATTGATTCAGGTGGTTGATAATGAAGATGAAGTGGTCGAAGCCTTAGATACTTTCTACAAAAAATACAATTTAAGTCCGAATTTCTAATTCAATTCGGTTTACTTCTCACGCCCAGATAAATAGTATCGTGGGCGTTTTTTTATTTGAAAAACGAAATAAAGCGCCAAGTTGATATGTTTTACCTACAAAAAAGTAACCATTTACATGGTATTGCATCGAATTATATATCTTTGGTTGGTGGGGTGCCCAATCGTAAATTGATACTCGTATTTCCCAAATTACTTCGTATGAATAAAGTTTTTTTTTGGTGGTTAGGCCTTTTATCTTGCGGATTTTCTGCAAGCGTTTTGGCGCAACACCAAACGAAACTCACCGTGGATTACCTTCCTGAGAAACAAACCTTAAATGTTTATCAAGAGCTCACTTTTCACAATACAACAGGAACAACCTTGTCGGTGTTGGTACTCAACGATTGGATTCATGCGTATTCGGACCGAAATACACCGTTGGCCGAACGTTTTGCCGATGAATTTGTTCGTAGTTTTCACGTTGCTTCGGCCAAAGAGCGTGGAGCTACCCATGGACTTTCGGTCATCGATGACCAAAAAACGCTGTTGGATTGGTCGCGTTTGCCGAATCATCCCGATTTGATTGCCATTCCTTTGCGTGAGCCTTTGGCACCCCTTGCCACTACCACTTTAACGCTCTCTTATCATTTAAAACTTCCCGACCATCGGTTTACGGGTATTGGCTTTAATTCAGACAACGAAGTCATATTGGACCAATGGATACTGACCCCGGCACGTTGGGAAAATGGCGATTTTTTGAAGTATAGCAATTTAAATATTGACGATGCTACCAATGCCCAGATGGAAGTAGAACTACTGATCCGTCCCGCTGGATTTCAGGTTGTCAGCGACTTGACTTTGGTAGCGAAAACAGATACTGCCTACCATTTTGAAGGAAAGAACAGAATTCAGGTGCATTTGTACCTCACCCGAACAAACGACTTCCAGAGTTTCAACAACGAACGCGGAAGTATCGTCACTAATTTGCAGGAAAAACGTATTAATTCGGTTCAAAAAGCCATCTTGATTGAGAAGATTGAGAATTACGTCACGGCATTTCTCGGCAACAATCCGCTACCCAAAACCACCGTTACGCAAGCCGACTACGATCGGAATCCATTTTACGGGTTGAATCAATTACCCAATTTTATTCGCCCGTTTCCGGATGACTTTGTGTTTGAATTAAAGTTCCTTAAAACCTATATATATAACCGATTAAAAACGACCTTATTGATTGATCCTCGCCAAGATAATTGGCTTTTTGATGCGCTTCAAATTTACATCATGATGCAATACATCGATGAGCATTATCCTGAAATGAAAATGATGGGCGCTTTGGGAAAAATTAATTTGTTGAAAGGATATCGTTTGCTCTCGTTGGATTTCAATGAACAATACAGCTATTTCTACATGCTGATGGCGCGAAAGAATTTGGACCAGCCCTTGGGGGATTCAAAGGATAAGCTGTTAAGATTTAATGAAAAAATTGCCTCTAAATACCGCGCGGGATTGAGTTTTCGTTACCTTTCGGAGTATATTGGCAAAGACCAACTGCGACAAGCGTTGCACCTGTTTTTAAAACAAGTGCTAGTTCAACCCGCTTCTACTGCCGATTTTAAACAAATTGTAGCGCAACAAACGGAAAAAGACATCCAATGGTTTTTTGATTACGTTATTCAATCCAGAAAAATTATTGATTACAAACTAGACCTGCTCTCCAAAACCAAGGACAGTGTCACCTTTCAATTAAAGAACCGAACCGGTGTCGAAGTACCGATTCCGATTTACGGAATCAAGAAAAAAGAAGTGGTGTTTAAAACCTGGTTGGAGCCTCAAAATCAAAATCAAGTTTTTACCTTACCCCGAAAAGAAGCGGATAAATTGGTTTTGAATTATGAAAATACCGTTCCTGAGTTCAACCAACGAAACAATTGGAAATCATTAAAATCGTTTTTCATTAGCAACCGACCGTTGAAGTTTCGTTTTTTGAAAGATTTGGAAGACCCCAACTACAATCAAATCATGTACTTACCCGTTATGGGATTTAATTACTATGATGGGGTGATTTTAGGGTTGAGTCTGAACAACCGAACCGTTTTGGACAAACCCATTAATTTTGATGTGATTCCCTCTTACTCGACCAATTCGTCGTCGCTTTCGGGGAGTGCCAACATTACGTTTAACCAATTTTTACGGAATTCCAATTTATTTTCCATCAAATACGGTGTTGGAGGAAGTCATTTCCGGTATGCTCCAGATGCGGCCTACCAGAAACTTACACCGTTTGTACAGATGCGTATTCGTGAAAAAGACTACCGTAAAAACCACATTCAGATTATTAATTTTCGCAATGTGTATGTCAATCGGGAACCGAGTTTGTTTGTGCAAACCCCGGGAGAAAATCAGTATTCTGTAGCCGATTTCCGCTATATCAATACCGATATGACAATTACGCATACCTTTTCGTATAGCGCCAATTTTCAAATCGCCTCCCAGTTTTCCAAAACCTCGGCCGAATTGGTTTACCGCCATTTGTTTCAAAACAACCGACAGGTCAACATTCGCTTTTTTGGAGGTATCTTCTTGCGCAATGCCGATACAAAAGACTTTTTCAGTTTTGCTTTAGAACGCCCCACCGACTACTTGTTTGATTATCCCTTTTTGGGACGATCGGAAAGTACAGGTGTCTTTCGTCAACAATTTATCACTGCCGAGGGTGGTTTTAAGTCCCGTTTTACCAATCAATTGGCCAATGAATGGCTGGTAAGCACCAATTTGAGCGGTAGTATTTGGAACTGGATCGAGGCTTATGCTGATTTTGGGGTGTTGAAAGACCGTGGACAAGAAGCCGTATTCCGTATGGATTCGGGAATTCGATTTAATTTAATCACCGATTATTTGGAATTCTATTTTCCCATTTACTCCAGTATGGGTTGGGATTTTGGCCGACCCAACTACCACGAACAGATTCGCTTTGTGTTTACGATTGATCCGCGTTCTTTAGTCGGACTTTTTACACGAAAATGGTTTTAACTTTTGTTTTTTATTTATTTATCGCATTGAATTGTGGTGTTTAATGTTTAAAATGAAATTATTTCGTGAAAAAACGGGGTTAAATTAGAGATTGTTCAAAACTAAATTACATTTGACGATACCAACCAATCTTTTTTTTAGCTAACTTTGTTTTTTGATGTTTATTCGAACGCTATGACGACAGCACAAACCAACACAGCCATCAGTTTTGAGGATTTCAAAGCAGAAGTACTTAACGATTACAAGATTGCACGTATCAGTCGGGAATGTAGTCTTTTGGGACGTAAAGAAGTACTGACCGGTAAGGCGAAGTTTGGTATTTTCGGCGATGGGAAAGAAGTGCCGCAATTGGCAATGGCCAAAGCTTTTCAAAACGGGGATTTCCGTTCAGGCTATTACCGCGATCAAACCTTTATGATGGCCATTGGTGCGCTTACCATTGAGCAATTTTTTGCGGGTTTGTATGGGCACACCGATTTGCAACACGATCCGATGAGTGCCGGTCGACAAATGGGCGGGCATTTTGCAACCCATTCCTTAGATGAAAAAGGACAATGGAACGATTTGACAGCGCAAAAGAATTCAAGTTCAGACATATCCCCCACAGCGGGACAGATGCCACGTTTGTTAGGTTTGGCGCAAGCCTCCAAAATATACCGTCATGTATCGGGAATGGATGCCCGTCTTTTTTCCAAAAAAGGAAACGAAGTCGCTTGGGGAACAATTGGAAACGCCTCTACCTCAGAAGGTTTATTCTTTGAAACGATGAATGCGGCAGGGGTACTTCAAGTGCCAATGGTGATGAGTGTCTGGGATGATGAATACGGGATTTCAGTGCATGCCCGTCATCAAACCACCAAAGAGAATATTTCGGCTTTATTGGCTGGTTTCCAACGGGATGAAAATCAAAATGGTTTTGAAATCTTCACCGTCATGGGGTGGGATTATCCTTCTTTGATCGAAACCTATCAAAAAGCCTCGACTATCGCCCGCGAATCGCATGTTCCCGTGCTTATCCATGTGCGTGAATTGACACAACCGCAAGGCCATTCTACCTCGGGAAGTCACGAACGATACAAAGACGAAACACGTTTGGCATGGGAAGCGGAATACGATTGTTTGGCGCAAATGCGACAGTGGTTGATTGACAACAATCTGGCTACTGAAACGGACTTAGATGCGCTAGATTCTTCCTGTAAAAAGGAAATTTTGGAAGGAAAAAAAGCGGCTTGGAATGCGTTTATTGCCCCTTTCAAAGCCGAGCAAAACGAATTGTGTGCGCTTTTGAATGATTTGGCCCAAGGCAGTAGTCAAAAAGTTTTTATCGAAAAATATAATAGCGATTTGGCTGCTATTAAAGAGCCGATTCGAAAAGATATTTTAAGTACGGCACGAAAAGTAGTACGTTTGCTCATCGGTGAGTCGGGGCAGGCTGCCTTGGCGCAATGGATTCAATCGTATACAGCGAAAATCCAACCCAAATACAGTTCCCATTTATTTTCTGAATCGGAGAACAATACCGCCACCATTCAAGAAGTAGCGCCACTATTTGATGCTACCTCCGAACTTGTGGATGCGCGTTTGGTGTTACGGGATAACTTTGATGCGCTGTTTACCAAATATCCCAACACCTTAATTTTTGGAGAAGATTCGGGAAATATCGGCGATGTAAACCAAGGATTGGAGGGTATGCAACTCAAATACGGGGAACAACGCGTGGCCGATGTGGGAATTCGTGAAGCAACCATATTGGGTCAAGGTATTGGAATGGCTATGCGTGGCTTACGTCCCATAGCTGAAATTCAGTATTTGGATTACCTTTTATATGCCATTCAAATTATGAGTGACGACTTGGCTACCTTGCAATACCGAACCCGAGGACGTCAAAAAGCACCTGTAATTATTCGTACCCGCGGACACCGTTTGGAAGGCATTTGGCATTCCGGATCTCCAATGGGTATGATTATTAATGCGGTTCGAGGAATCCATGTATTAGTCCCACGAAACATGACCAAAGCTGCTGGTTTTTACAATTCTTTATTGGAAAAAGATGAACCTGCTTTGGTGGTAGAGTGCTTGAACGGGTATCGTTTGAAAGAAAAAATGCCGATCAATTTAGGTGATTTCAAAACCCCCCTGGGCGTTGTAGAAACTATAAAAGAGGGATCCGATATTACCTTAGTATCCTATGGTTCGACTTTGCGTTTGGTAGAACAGGCAGCCAACGAATTAGAAGCAGTTGGCATTAGTGCTGAAATCATAGACATTCAATCGTTATTACCTTTTGACGTGGCGCATGATATTGTAAAAAGTGTAGCCAAAACCAACCGCCTTTTGGTGATTGATGAGGATGTTCCGGGTGGAGCGAGTGCTTTTATTTTACAACAAATTGTAGAAGTACAAAAGGCTTATCACTACTTGGATAGCGCCCCTGAAACCCTAACCGCCAAAGCACACCGACCTGCCTATGGAACCGACGGCGATTATTTTTCAAAACCCTCGGTAGAAGATATCTTCGAAAAAGTCTATGCGATGATGCACGAAGCCAATCCCAAACGTTATCCTGCATTATTCTAAAATAAAAAAATCGGCTTTAAGCCGATTTTTTATTTCAAGATCCTAAATTCACAACGTCGGTTGATGGAATGTTCCGCTTCGGTACATTTATCCCCACAATTGACCAGAGGAGTGCTTTCACCAAAACCTTTATGACGCAATCGCGAACGGTCGATGCCTTGATTGACAATATACTCCAAGGTAGAAGAAGCACGGTTATTGGAAAGCATCAAGTTATAGGTTTCTGACGCTCGGGAATCGGTATGTGCCCCAATTTGAATTTCCATACGCGGATACTTTTTTAACAATCCAACCAAAACATCGAGAATTTTTGCTGCTTCGGGTTTGATATTCCATTTATTCAAATCAAAATAAATGTTTTCCAACTCGATATACACATACCCGTCATTTTTAGTAACAACGATATCCTCAGCATCGTCATACGATTCAACCTCCAATTCGATGGAATACCGCGCCTTACCTTCATCATTGGTCGAAAATTGCTCACTATGGGGAATATACAAGTCTCGAATGGCCTCCAAACGATAGGTTTTGTTCGGCTTGGTGTTGAAAAAGTAATCGGCATTCGAACCCACCACCATTTGCCCAACTAAAACATCATTTTCATCATACAAACTTACCTGAGTCCCTGGCAGTAATTGTTTGGTTACTTTATCGCGAACGTCCCCTTCTACTAAGTAACGACGCTCATTATCTTTGCGGTTAAAGCTGTACAAATTATCATATCCCTTGCGGTTTGAGGAGAAGAAACCTTCTTGTGTTTTTTCATTCAACACAAAACCAAAATCGTCCAAGCCACTGTTGATGGTTTGACCCAAGTTCAGGGGTTTAGCGAAGTTATCTTGGTATTTTTTGGTCATAAACAAATCCAAACCGCCCATTCCTTCATGGCCGTTGGATGCAAAATATAAGGTTCCATCGGTGGTGATAAAGGGAAATTGCTCTAAATGTTCAGTATTGATAACATCGCCTAAATTTTGAGGTTCCCCAAAGGTGCCATCAGGACGCACTTCAACTACATACAAATCGAAAGAACCTTTTCCACCAGGGCGGTCACTTGAAAAGTAAAGTTGAGTTCCATTTGGTGAGAGATAAGGATGCTGGGTAGAAAATGTGTCGCTACAAAAAGGCAATTCCGTGATGTTTTTCCAATCGTTGTCTACCCATTCGGCACGGAATAACTTCACGGATGCAAACTTTTCATCGCCAACTTTGACGCGTTTACTATTGGTTCTACTGAAATACATTATTTTCCCATCCGTGGAAAAGACAGCATTACTTTCGTGCGTCTTTGTATTGATCGATTTTGGAAAGGGTTGAATGTTTTCCAATTGATTTTCTGCATTTAAAGTCGCTTCAAAAAGATCCAAATAGGGTTTGTCGTTCCAACTAAAAACGGGTTGCTCTGTACTTCGCAAGGAAGCAAAAACCACTTTATCACCGCGATACGCCATTCCGAAATCCCCTGTATTATTGGTTTTGGTCATCAATTGAATCTCATAATCATAGGGAACAATGGTATTCAAATTATCGATGAATTTTTGGGTGTCAACGGGATACTTTAGATATTCACCCATAATTTTATCGGCTTTTTCGTAATCTTTGATACCTTTTAAGGCATGTGCATAGCGAAAATAATACTCGGGTTTGACCGAATCTTTATATTGAAAAAACAACTGCCCATAGTTTTTTACCGCCGCATCCATTTGCGCATTGTAATAATAACAATCGCCAAGGTTGGATAAAATCATTCGATTGGCTTTGAGTGTTTCATAGACCGAAGCGGCTTGAACATAGGCTTTATTGTCAAACAATTTATTGGCAAATTTAACAGAGGGTTTCTTTTGGGCCGAAACGCTAATTGTCCCAAGTATCAGAAAGAGGTGAAGTATACGCATAGCCATCCTTTTAGAAGAAACGGGGTGATTTATCATAGCCATTGCCGGCGCTATTTTTACCGGATTTACTGAGGTTAAATAAAACCATGATTTCATGTGAACCAGAATTAAAACGACTTAAGTTGGATAAGGTGTAATCGTAAGCATATCCAATACGCAGATTTTGTGTGATTCGAAAATTCACCAAACCACTAACCGCATCTCCCACGCGGTACCCTACTCCCATTTCCAACATATTGTTGTACAGAAAATTTGCAGTAACATCTAATGAAACGGGGGAACCTGAGACTGCTTTGGTCATGAAAGCGGGTTTGAATTTGAATTGATCGTTCAAATCAAAAACATACCCTCCCGTAAGAAAGTAATGAATTTCTTCGACGCCGGTACGCGTTAAGCCATCCCGTGTTTCGAGGTGTTTCGTTCGTAATAAATTGGGCGCTGAAAGCCCTACATAATATTTTTCACCAAAATAAAAGGTCCCCACCCCAATATTGGGATACGTTCGACTCAAGTTATTGGCAAAAGCTTGATCTGGTAGATTATCAGTGAATACAAATCCATTGAAGTTGGTACTAAAAAAAGTAGCCCCCGCTTTGATACCAAAGGATAACTTTTGTTTTTCTCCAAGCGGTAAAACATAGGCAACATCGGCAAAGACATTACTTTCTTTGACCACATCGCCAATTTCATCGTGTACAATAGACATTCCCACTTCGACCCGTTTTTTTAGAGGTGTATGCACAAAAAACGTTCCTGTAGTAGGTCCACCCACAGCACCTACCCATTGAGCGCGATACAATCCACCAAGATTAATGGCATCGGCATCATCGGTTGCATAGGCTGGATTGAGTACACTCATATTGTACATGTATTGGGTATACTGTGGATCTTGTTGCGCTTGCGTTCGGGTTAAACACAAGAGTAAAACAACAATGAGTATATATTTTATTCTATTAGCTTTCATAGGCGAATGTTATCTGCTTAAATAAAGACGTCCTTGTATGGGGGCACGGACACCGTCATTAAATTCTAAAATAAAGAAGTAAACTCCAGCGGGAGCTAAACCACCACCGACGGAACCTTCCGTTGAACGACCATTCCAATGGGGATTTGAACGATTACCCTTGAACAATACGTTGCCATAACGATTGAAAATTTCGATGGTAAAGTTGGGATACAACTCAAGGAGATTTTTGATAATAAACTCGTCGTTTACCCCATCGGTATTGGGTGAAAATCCGTCGGGTATAATAATATCATCGGGGGTACAAGACTCGAGAACAACAGTCAACTCAAGACGGGTACTTTCACAACCCGCACTGGATTGAACTGCGCCATAATACGTTATTCCATCCTGCAATTCTATCGAAGAATCCAAAGGAGTTCCCCCTGAACCCGAGCTATACCATACGATAGTTCCCGATCCCGATAATTGAGCACTCAAATCGGAAAGTGTTGCATTACTATCGTTACAAAATGTCGTTGAACCTGTCAATACGGGAGGTTGCGGATCTTGTACTTCAAAAGTAATGGGGGTAAAATTTAAAGTACTGTTGCCACAAGTTGTGATTTGACTGATAATGGAAGTTAGGGTTAGATTCACCGATCCTGCATTGGTCAAATCGCTCGCTGGAATGGTAAACGATGCTTCGCCATTGGTAAAAATCACTGAACTCGAAAATGTTCCTGTATTTGCTCCCGAAAGTTGATAATCTAAGGTATAATTGCCATTCGTTAAGCCCGTTACTCCCGTAATTGTTACAGAAGCTTGATCCCCTAAACAAAATGAAGCAACCGCAACAGTAGCATTACTTAACGTAGGTTGTGGAAGTACCGTAATTGTGGTCGAAGCGGTTAAAATGGCCGAAGTACAATTCCCGTTCAATGCGGTAACCGCTGTTAAAGCTATAGTCATATTACCCGGCGTTTGAAAATACGAAGCTGGTATGGTAAATTGACCGTTTCCTCCAGTTATTGCCACTGTAGCTGTGGTGCCCGTGGATGGATTAGCGTTGGTAACCGAGTAAGTGAATGTATAATTCCCATCGGCTAAGGTTGTCGCCACACTAATAGAGACAATTACAGCTGAATTCTGACATACGTTTGGTGCTGTTATGGCTCCTAAACCAAAATCAGGAGGTGCTATTAAGTTGACCGTTAGGGAAGCTGTATCGGGGTTACATGTTCCTGTTCCTGCTACCGTATAAATATAAGAACCTGCGGGATCAAAAGCTGGATTAAAAATACCCGTGCCACTTGCCAATGGAGGAGACCAAGTTCCTCCAGACTGCGCAGAAGTCCCTAAACTCAAAAATAAATCAATAGGTGTTGCATTGGAACATAGCGTCACTGTTGCATCTAGGCCTGCATTGGGACCAGCAGTTAATGTTACGCTTACCGTAGCAGTATCGTTTACACAAGGTGCCCCACCTACTACGGTGTAGGTATAGGTTCCCGCGGTGTCTATTGCTGGATTAAAGAAGCCCGTGCCACTAGCCAAAGCGGGTGTCCACGTTCCTCCT
>CANHRI010000053.1 GCA_947463515.1 Flavobacteriaceae bacterium | reverse complement strand
GCCGTTAATCGGTGTTCCGTTGTCATCGTTAGCAATGATTTGAGGAGCATTTACAGTAACAAATACGGTAGCTGTATCACAGTTAGAAGGATTGATTACTTCACAGATTTGATACACCAATTGGTAAGAACCAGCAGGAGTACCTGGCGCTACATTAACTGAACCGGTTATTGGGTCAAGAGTTACATTTGGATTTGTAGTTGAAATTTGTGTTAAATTTACTTGCGATAATATCACAGGCTGACCATTTAAAGTATCGTTTACCAATACATTTGGAACAGCAGTACCACCAGTCAATCCATTTGCACTACCCGAATCATCATTGGCGATAATTACAGCTGCAGAAACAGGTATAGTTACCGTTGCTGTATCACAATTGGTTGGATTAGATACTTCACAAATTTGGTAAACTAAGGTATAGTTACCAGCGGGTGTTCCTGGAGCAACAACTACATTGGTTCCAGATAATGTTACCCCAGCATTGGTAGTTGAAATTTGTGAAGTTACTACTTGTGAAGCGGTTATTGGATTTCCATTTAGTGTATCGTTAATCAATACATTAGTAAAAGAAACTCCACCCGTAGTACCCACTACTGTTGAACCTGAATCATCATTGGCAATAATTTCATTACATCGAGAAATCGTAAATGGAATAAAACAACCACCTCCTCCAGCAGGTACTGCATAATAGGTAGTAGTTAAACCTGATGTGATTGGGAAGGGATTGGAGCTTGTATATTCTATAGTGTTTGATCCTAACGGGAATTCATTATAGAAAGAGGAACCCACAGGGAAACTTGAGGCTACATCGGCAACAGGTACTGTATTACCAGAACCACAATAAGCAAAGTTTCTAATCGTGGGTTCACCATCACAGTTAGCATTTACATAATTTGTACCATTTATCCCAATTGAAATAGACTGCGGTATAGGTTCCCCTATACATGTACCATTGTTGGTAAATCCTTGGATAAGAGAAATATTATTAAATAAAACTCCAGTAATTGAACCAGTCCCACTAAATGTTCCGTTTACTTGGATATTATTACCACAGGAGCTATTGTTTAAGATAGTACAATCCGTTGTCGCTCTTAATTTAAAAGTCAATCGCGCTAACACTTCGTTTGGAGTCGTTGGTAATGGCAAAAGTCCAAAATCCCAAACGATTGAGCCTGTTGCTCCTAGATTTGGATTGAATGTAATTGCGTTAGGCGTTGGAAGTGGTGTAAAGAATACACTTCCGGAAGCCGTATTGGGCACATAAGTCGCATTATAAGGAATTGGAATTACAATTTTTGTATTGTTAATTGCTTCAGTACCTTGATTACGAATATCTACCGTAAAAGTCATTTCTTGCCCCGGCTGAATCGTGTAGGGTGCAGCAGAGACATTGACACCATTGAGTTGAGTCACACCTAATAAACCTTCTGGTTCAGGAATGTAGGCGTCAACCGCCATGGTAATGTTAAAAATAGCATATACGTCACCACCACTTCCGTATTGGAAATTAGTTGACGTTTGACTATTACCAATAATTGAATTATTTGTATTATTTAGATTGAACATGGAAATATCGACACCCGTATTATTTTGTAAATTCGGATTTCGCGTATTTCCACCGGTTACAATGGAAGAATTAAAAAAGTTAGTTGCAGTATTACCACTATGGGATAAATTGGTGTAATTCGCAGTGTTTAGATTTCGAATTCTGAAAAAATCACCAGTAAGGCTAACATCCCCTTCAGAAGCCATCAAACCTAATTTGATACCTACATTTCCGTTTTGTACGGTGTTAAAACCAGAAACCGGTAGGTTCGTTGTTGATGAACCATTCATGTAAGCATGACCATCAAAAACTGTGATGTCTCGGTACTTCATTTTGGAGTTTTCATATACAACTACTATACCCCATCCTCCAGAGTATCCTGTTCCACCTCCGTTACCATCACGAAGAGCAATATCAGCTACGGTATAAGTTCCCAAACCGTTTTGACGAACATAGTCTGTAATTTCTGTATATCCAGAATAGATGTAGTCTGATGTGTTGGTTGGGTAATAAATGTTATTAGTAGTAGCCGTCATCATAGTATATGTAGATGCGCTAGGACCTCTTAACATTACTCTTCGTTTATCAAATTGCTTTGTGTAACTAGTTCCATTAATGGTACGAGTTACATTAAAAGTATTTGAAGTTCCAGCAGTGGATTGACTAGCCCGACCTGTCCAATATAATCCAGCAAAAACGATTCTTGAACAAGAAGGGATAGCTCCATTTTCTGTTGAGAAAGTTAAGTTAGCTGAAGAAGAGTTAAAAGTAGGACTTCCTCCTAATCCAATGGGTGAATTACCATCAACATCAACATATACCATAGTATTACTGTTGTTATTAGTATTATTCCCATAGTTTTGTAAGGTCAGGTTGGTATTACCAATCATGGTAAAATCTCCTTTCACATTGTAAACCGTCTGTGTAGGCGTAAACGAAGAGGTACGTTGTGAAAACGGAACATAAACCTGTGCATTAAGCAAACTTAAGCTTCCAAAAAGAAGGATGAGCTGAAGCAGTAAAAAGTGGGTTTTGTTCGATTTGTAAGTCATATAGTTGTTTTTCATGGTATTCAACATTTAAATAAACTGGATTAAGATCCAGGTTCGCTTTTAAATACGACAATGAAGTTAGTTCCAGCTGATGTAACCACTTGAGAAATTTGTGGAAGGGTGTAGGGGAAAGCTGTCAAAAAATACACATAACGAAGCTTTGTAAAACTTGAAAGTGTATTCAAATTTAAAGCACCTGTGATTTGAGAGGGTTCGTTTATACGAACGGTAATCAATTCAATAGTTGCTTTTTGAAAATTTGCCTGTGGTAAACGAATAAAACCGTTAAAATCGGTATAGACATTCACAGGAGTACTACCGTAGGTTTTGACTACGTTGTCATAAAAGTATACCGAGGATTGAACCTCATACACTAAATCCTTCAAGCGCATACGCTCAAAATCATTTCCTCCATTGATGTAGGCATCGAAAGGACGGATAGCGGAAACTCTGGGTGTGCCTGCTTGTTGGGCAAACACCTCGCTTGAAAACGAAAAGAGCAAAGTCATCATAATGACTAAGATTCTCCAAAAAGAGTGGGAACCATGGGGTTTGTTCATGTTTGATTTATTTGGGTTGATACTATTCATGTTTTACTACTTTTAGGATAAAGTTAACATTGTTCAAAATTATGTTGATAAGTTTTGCTTTTTCAATTTTATCTGTGAACTGCGCCAAAACTCGTTAAACTTCCATTTTATCATGTTTTTTAATCATTCATCGAAAAATATATGTTTTTCAACGACATATTTTTCTGCATTCATCGATATTAAACTGCATTTTGTTTTACGGCTAAGGTAAAAAACAGCGACAAAATGCATATTTTTAACCAAACGAAAGTACAGTGTTAAATTTAGCTGACCAAATTAAAAATCGATAAAGTGTAAAAAATATTGGATAAAACGTAAAAATAGTTATATATAACAAGTAAATTCTTACAATAAAATGAAGTTCGAACTTTCACTGCTACGACATGCTAAATCTTCATGGGAATTTCCGCTTGATGATCGGTTGCGCCCCTTAAATGAACGAGGAATTATTAATGCCGAAAAAATGCGAAAAGAAATAATTCATCAGCAATGTATACCTCAAAAGATCTATACAAGTCCTGCGGTTAGGGCACGGACAACAGCAAAAATACTCATTGAGAAACAAGACATACCATTTCCAACCCTTGAAATCGTCGAGGAACTGTATACGTTTGATACAAACAATTTAGAACGATTTGTTAAAAAAATGAATCCTTTATACACTAACGTATTTCTTTTTGGTCATAACAACGCTATTACAGATTTTGTTAATAAATTTGGAGACCTGTTTATTCCCAATGTTCCCACGGCAGGTTGGGTAACAATTGAATTTGAAGCGGAAAATTGGGCTTCAATCACCAAGGGAAAAACAATACGATTTATAACTCCCAGCGCATTATAAAATGACAAATTCACGTAAATTCAACTATATTGACCGCGAAAAAAGTTGGCTCACTTTTAATGCTCGTGTTCTACAAGAAGCTGCTGATCCCACCGTTCCTTTGCTTGATAGGCTACGTTTTTTAGGTATTTTTTCTAATAATTTAGATGAATTTTTTCGTGTACGATATGCGGCTATTCGTCGATTAAGCCTTTCTGGACAAACAGGTGAGAAAATTTTAGGTGGAATCTCTGCCCAGCAACTAGTGAAAGAAATCACTGAAATTGTTATCAAACAACAATCCGATAGTCTTCGTATCCTCAGTTCTATAGAGAAAGAGTTGGAAAAAGAAAATATTGTCATTGTCAACGAAAACCAACTCTGTCAAGAACATCAAAATTTTGTTCATGATTTTTTTATTCAAAATGTAAGTCCAGAATTAGTTACGGTCATATTAAATGATTTAGCTGAATTCCCATTGTTAAAAGATACCTCAGGCTACTTGGCTGTCAAATTGGTCATGCGCAGCGAAAATAAGCCAGGTTTATTTGGGAAAATGAAACCAAAAGAAGTCCGTTACGCTCTCATCGAAATCCCCAAAAACATCAATCGTGTCGTTGTTTTGCCTGCTATCGAAAACAAGCAATACATCATGCTTTTGGACGATGTGATTCGCTATAATTTGAATTCTATATTTAATATTTTCGACTACGAAAGTATTTCAGCCCACATGATCAAAATTACCCGCGATGCCCAATTGGATATCGATAGTGATTTGAATAAGAGTATGTTGCAGAAAATTGCCACTTCAGTCAAAGAGCGTCGCGTCGGTGAACCCGTACGTTTTGTGTATGATACTTTGATTGATAAAGACACCTTAAGTTTTTTTCTTAACCGAATGGGCATTGATAAGTCTGACAGTGTGATTCCTGGTGGGCGCTACCATAATCGTCGTGACTACATGGATTTTCCTAACTTGGGTCGATTTGATTTGTTGTATCAAAAGAAAGTACCGCTTCCTGTTCCAGGCCTATCGTTAGAAGGAAGTATGCTCCAAAAAATTGCTCAAAAAGATTACTTGGTTTATGCTCCTTTCCAATCGTTTTCATACCTCATAAAATTTTTAAGAGAAGCGGCATTAGACCCGAAAGTTACCTCTATAAAAATTACGTTATACCGTCTCGCCAAAAATTCGCAAATCATTAGTTCCCTGATTAATGCGGCTAAAAATGGCAAACGCGTTGTGGTGCAAATTGAATTACAAGCTCGATTTGATGAAGAAAGTAACATTTCGTATTCAGAAATGATGCAGCAAGAAGGCATTGAATTGATTTTTGGTATCAAAGGATTGAAAGTGCATAGTAAAATTTGTGTAGTGGAACGAATTGAAGATCAAAAGTTAAAACGATACGGATTTATTTCCACGGGCAATTTCAATGAATCTTCTGCCAAAGTGTATACCGACGTAACCCTTTTTACAAGCCATCAACAAGTGCTCAAGGATGTCACAAAAATATTTGAGTTTTTTGACATCAATTACCGATTACACCGTTACAAGCATCTCATTGTTTCCCCTCATTATACAAGAAATCGCATCTACAAACTGATTGATCGCGAAATTCTCAATGCTACCCTAGGCAAAGTGGCAACAATTGATTTAAAAATGAATTCACTCTCTGATTTTGAGATGATAGATAAATTGTATGAAGCGAGTAATGCTGGGGTAAAAATTCGTCTGCAAATTCGTGGGATTTGCTCCTTAATTCCTGGAGTTCCTGGGATGAGCGAGAATATTCAAGCCATAAGTATTGTCGATAATTTACTCGAACATACGCGTGTTTTTATTTTTGGGAATGATGGAAATCCCGATATCTACATTTCATCGGCCGATTTCATGACGCGAAATCTTGACGGTAGGGTAGAAGTTACCTGTCCCATTTATCAAGCCGATATTAAAAAAATCCTTATTGATACTTTTGAAATCGGATGGAAAGGGAATGTAAAAGCTCGTTTTCATTCCGAAAAATTGGACAATCGTTACCGGATGCGTGAGGAGAATACACCCGTTTTTAGAGCACAATATGAAATGTATGCATATTTCCAACGCCTGTATGATGAACAACCCTTACTCCCTTAATTTAGCCCCAAACCTATGATTGCAATTCGTAAATATGCTGCGATTGATATTGGTTCCAATGCGATGCGTTTGTTAATTACAAACATCGTAGAGCAAGAAGGAAAAGAGCCACAGTTTAATAAGTCCTCTTTAATCCGCGTTCCTATTCGTCTGGGACAAGATTCTTTTACCACCGGAGTCATTTCACAAGAAAATGCGTTACGAATGGTCGATGCTATGGAAGCGTTTCGATTATTGATGAAAGTCTACAAAGTTGAGCGCTATAAAGCCTGCGCCACTTCGGCCATGCGCGATTCGTTAAACGGACCCGATGTGGTGAAGCTTATTAAGGAAAAAGCGAATATTGATATTGAAATTATTGACGGTAAAACAGAGGCCATGATTATTGCTTCTTCGGATTTGCATTCGTTTATTACAGCCGATAAAACCTATTTGTATGTCGATGTAGGTGGTGGAAGTACGGAGTTTTCCTTGTTCTCAGAAGGTAAAATGATTGCTTCTAAATCCTTTAGAAACGGAACTGTTCGATTGCTAAACGATCGCGTACCCGATGAAACGTGGAATGCTATTGAAGAATGGGTGCGAACCCAATGTGCAGCTTATGACGATATTATTTTGGTGGGCTCGGGGGGAAACATCAACAAACTTTTTAAACTGTCAGGAAAATTACCCGATCAGCCACTTTCTTATCTATATCTAAATGCACAATATCAATATTTAAGTTCGTTGACATACGAACAACGCGTAGCAGAATTAGCACTCAATACAGACCGTGCCGATGTAATTATACCAGCGACAAAAATTTATTTGAACGCAATGAAATGGAGTGGAGCTAGAAAAATCTATGTTCCTAAAATTGGTCTCTCCGATGGTATTGTGAAGGCGATGTATCACGGAAAAATAGAATCTATAAAGTACTAAAACACTTTATAAATCAAGGTCAAATTGTTTTCGCAACAATTCCAAAGTGGGATTGATTTCCTGTAGACGATGGTATTTGTCTTGCGGGGTAAAAGCAATTTTACTTTTAACTTCTTCATTTACTTCGACTTCTAAACCAATTTCATGATTGTGTAGTTTGGCGCGTAAAAAAGCTACAAGTTCAGGTTTTTCTTTGTCAAAGTCCAATTTTGAACCCAAATTCGGAAGCGTATGAATAATGGTAGTACCTTCCAATCGCGGATCATTGATGCGGAGTAATGCCTCCATGATTTTATGCCCTCTGTCGTTTAATCGGTCGGCATATTTATACCACTGTTCCAACATTTCTGTAGCAGTAAAGGGTTCGGTTGGCAAGGCTTTTTGTTCTTCGCGAACCGTATTTTTTTGCTGCTCCAACAGTTCCTTTTTCGCTCGAATACTTGACAGCGACAAAGCCGAAACTTTTCCTCCTTCGGTTTGACTAGGCAGAACGGTTTGAATGGGTTTGGAAACGGTTTGCTCAATAATTGGAGCATCCATTTTAGGAACATCCGTTGAAACCGGTACCGGTGTCACTGCTGCTGCGGGTTGAGAAACGCTCGTTTCAGCTGCTGGTGGGGATGTCGTTTCTTTTACCTGATTTTTTAATTCAGTGATGGAGTAATTGCTAGTCCTGTAGTAGGTTGGCGGAATTATGAAGTCAACTTTTTTTTTTCTCCATCAAAGGAGATGGAGCACAATTGCATCAACGTAAGTTCTACTAGTAAGCGCTGATTTTGAGACGTTTTATACTTCAAATCACATTCGTTAGCTAAGGCAATTGCTTTAAGTAAAAAGTCACTTTCGCATTTTTCAGCTTGCTCTTTATACAGCATTTGTGCTTGTTCTCCCGCTTCCAACAAGGCAAGCGTCGCTGGATTTTTACATACCATTAAATCTCTAAAATGCGATGCCAACCCAACAATAAAGTGATGTCCATCAAATCCTTTTGCCAAAACGTGATGATAGGCTACTAAAATTTGAGGAATGTCATGGGCTAAAATTAGATTAGTCATCGCAACATAGGTCTCAAAATCCAATACATTGAGATTTTCAGTAACCGCTTGACGGGTTAAATTTGTCCCACAATAGGAAACTACACGGTCAAAAATTGACAGTGCATCCCGCATGGCGCCATCGGCTTTTTGGGCTATAATGTGTAAGGCATCATCTTCAAACTGTACCCCTTGACTTCGCGCTACTTCGGCTAAATGCTCTTTGGCATCTTTGACAGTAATGCGTTTAAAATCAAATATTTGACAACGCGATAAGATTGTAGGAATAATTTTATGCTTTTCCGTTGTCGCCAAAATAAAAATGGCATGCTTCGGGGGTTCTTCCAATGTTTTCAAAAAGGCATTGAACGCAGCCGTTGAAAGCATGTGCACCTCGTCGATGATATAAACTTTATATTGTCCGGTTTGGGGGGGGATGCGAACCTGATCAATCAAATTACGAATGTCGTCCACAGAGTTATTGGATGCGGCATCCAATTCAAACACATTAAAGGCAAAGTCTTCATTGGGGTCATCATACCCCGGCTGATTGATTTTTCGGGCAAGGATACGTGCACAAGTTGTTTTTCCTACCCCTCTAGGGCCTGTGAAAAGTAACGCTTGCGCCAAATGATTGGTTTCAATGGCATTTAATAAGGTATTGGTAATAGCCTGCTGCCCCACAACATCTTTAAACGTTTGCGGACGGTATTTTCGAGCAGATACTACAAATTGTTCCATGAAACTCAATTGGATTACAAATATAGTTTTTTTACAAAATCAGTTCGCTTGCTGTATCTCTTTTTCATCAAAACTTATTCACAACCTGCGCTGTAAAAGGAAGCCGTCACGACCAATTTTTACGCCTATTTTTTTAAAAACAGAAAGTAGTCTTTTCCAAACAATTAAAGCTATCTTTGCGCCAGCAGACCGCCTTATCGCTGTTCCGATTCGTTGGGAGAGAGGAAAGTCCGGACACCACAGAGTAGCATAGCGGGTAACACCCGTCGCTCGTTTTTTGAACGAGAAGGACCAGTGCAACAGAAAGGATGTACAGTTCGGCTGTAGTGAAATCAGGTAAACTCTATGCGGTGCAATGCCATGTATACCGGCAGTTAAGGGCTACTCGTCCGTTGCCGGGGGGTAGGCAGATGGATCGCGTTAGTAATAACGCGGCTAGATAAATGATAAGGGTTCCGAGTATTTGGAGTACAGAATCCGGCTTACAGGTCTGCTTTTTTTATGCTTCTTCTTCCTCGATTTCAGGATATTCAAAAAAGGAAAAAACCGAAGCGCCATAGTTTTTATCGTAGCTGAAATAGTCCAAATGTTTCATGGGGGTATGCTTCGAATGCTCTACCACCAAAACTCCTTGTTCGTCTAACAAATCTTGCGCAAAGATCAACTCCACCAATCGATGAAAATCTTTTTCCGCCATATCATACGGAGGATCGGCAAAAATCACATCATAACTTCCCCGATGACGCTCCAAAAAAGGAAAAACATCACTTTTAATCGGTGTGATATTAAGATCCAATTCCTGCGCCGTTTTCTTGATGTATTGAATACAACTGTAGTTCGCATCCACACAAGTCAGGTCTTCACATCCGCGGGATCCAAATTCATAACTGATATTTCCCGTTCCTGCAAACAAATCCAACACTTTCAAGTTCGCAAAATGAAAATGGTTGTTTAAAATGTTAAACAAGGATTCTTTACTCATATCCGTAGTGGGGCGAACGGGTAAGTTTTTGGGGGCAATCAAACGCCGACCCTTGAATTTTCCAGATATAATTCTCATGCGTGGACAAGAATAAAGTGGTGACGATTTTCATGTTCACTTCTCCCGTTGTTGATCGAACGCAATGGCATGAGTTGCACATGACGAATATAGGTATAGGCCATTTGATAAAATGCATCGTCTTCTTCAAAAGTGCCTAATAATTCCAATTGAAATTGCTCCGGATTAAGTTGCAATTGCTCGGCAGTAAATAAAATATAATAGATAAAATCCTCTGGCGTTTGATAGTCGAACGCATTGAAAAAAACTAACTTCCGTTGCGCAATCACCACGATTTCAAAATGGGAAGAGGCGCGGTGGACATACATCACGGGTTCGACCGAATGTTTGCTGTACTCCAATAATTTCTGAACCAAGATGGAATGTGCATGGCAGTAATCAAAGGTACCGTATTGGTCGATGAAAAAATTATTCATGTTCACATACGGGATATACACATTGGTCATTTCATGGGACGCCAAGGAATCATAGGCAAAAAAGTCGGTTTCAAAAACTCGGGTATTGAATTGCAAATAACTTCCTTTGAACTCCGCATCAAAAAAAGGAGTAGGGACAAAGGTGTTGAGTGCATTGGTATGAACAATTTGTATGGCATCATACCTTAGGCGCAATTCGGGATGATCGTGAAAAACCACGGTAAACCATTCTTCAATGGGTGTGTTGCGTTGATAAGGGTGGTAAGGGAGCGGTTGTAAAACCTCAATTTGCTCTGTAATAGTATTCACAACTGCAAACGACAGACCGTTCAGAGAAACCTGAATGGCTAAGCGTTTATATGTTTTGTCAAGTATACTCTCCATGAACTAATCGGGTGGAGGCAAACTTACGAAATATTGTTAATATAAGGCGGGCTTTGGAGGGTTCAAATTTGAAGGCAGACTCCTATCTTTGTTGTCTTATGTATAAATTTTACCAACGATTACAACAGGCTTTTCCCTTTCAACCCACGTTGAAGCAGGATGTTTTTTTTCAAAAAATAGCAAAGTTTGTGACCGAACCCAACGACGATTCAATTTTTGTTTTAAAAGGGTATGCGGGTACGGGAAAAACAACGGTGATTGCCGCTTTGGTGCAAAGTTTACCCGAAATACAATACAAATCGGTTTTGTTGGCACCAACGGGTCGTGCCGCCAAAGTGATTTCCAATTATGCACAGAAGCCCGCTTTTACCATTCATAAAAAGATATATTTTCCCAAGAAAAAGGCGGGTAGTGTCACTTTTACCATGCAACAAAATAAGCATAAGAATACGCTATTTATTGTCGATGAGGCTTCTATGATTTCCGATTATGAAGGAGGTTCAGGAATGTATCAACAGGGTTCTTTGTTGGATGATTTGATCTTTTATATCTATAACAATCAAAATTGCAAACTCATTCTTTTGGGCGATACGGCTCAGTTACCACCCGTTCATCGCACTGATTCGCCCGCTTTGAATGTGGATTCATTGTCCTTAAATTATCAAAAAAAGGTCGACACCATTGAGTTGGACGAGGTCATGCGTCAAGAGGAAAAGTCGGGTATATTATGGAATGCAACCCAGTTACGCGAATTATTACACGACGCTTTTTTTGAAGGATTTCAGTTTCAATTGCGCGGATTCAAAGATATTATTCGCTTGGTTGATGGCTATGATATTCAAGATGCCATCAATAACGCCTACAGTCAATACTCTATTGAGGATACTGCTTTCATCGTTCGTTCCAATAAACGCGCCAATCAATACAATCAGCAAATTCGCGCCCGCATTTTATTTAAGGAGAGTGAACTTTCGGTGGGTGATTATTTAATGGTTGTGAAAAATAATTATTTCTGGTTGAAAGAAACCGATGAGGCTGGATTTATTGCCAATGGCGATACCATTGAAGTACTTGAAATTTATGGTTTCAAAGCGCTGTACGGTTTTCAATTTGCGCGGGTAAAAATCAGAATGGTTGATTATCCCGACCAGCCTCCTTTTGAAACGATACTCATTTTAGATACTTTAACTAGCGAAGCTCCGTCGTTGACCCAGGAGCAATCCCAACGCTTGTATGAAGAAGTTTTGTTGGATTACGCCGACGAACCTTCCAAATACAAACGCTTGGAACATTTACGGCAAAATGAATATTTCAATGGGTTACAAGTAAAATTTGCCTATGCTATTACAGGCCATAAATCGCAAGGCGGCCAATGGAATACCGTTTTTGTGGAACAGCCTTATCTTCCCGACGGACTTCAAATGGAGGATGTTCGATGGTTGTACACCGCCTTAACTCGCGCCAAAGAACGATTGTATCTCATTGGTTTTCAAGATCAGTTTTTTGAAATGTAGTTCGGATTTATTCTCTAGAATTATCTCTATTTTAATTTTAGGTTATCCTATCGTTAGTATGATGATTATCATGTTTTTGTGCAAAAAGGGGCAGTAACTTTACAGTATAAAAAAAACAGGAATCATGAAAAAAATTGTCTTCCCTACCGACTTTTCTAAAGTGGCCACGAATGCATTTATTTATGCACTTGAATTGGCAAAACAGTATCATGCAGAGATTATTCTTTTACATACCTATGAATTACCCATCGTCGACTATCAATTTGCATCTCAAAATTATAAGACTCTTTTTGATTCTTTGGAGTTGATCAATTTTGATCGATTTAAGGAAGAAGCAGCCAAATTGAAGGAGATTATAGCAAAGCATAAAGCCGAAAAGGTACGTTTGAGTCATGCCTTGCGCGATGGTGATTTGGTTTTTAATCTAAAAGAATTGATACGAGAAGAGCAAGCGGACTTTGTAGTCATGGGGACGGCGGGTGCTTCCGGATGGAGTGAATATTTTTTGGGAACCAATACCACAGAAGCTATTTCCAATTTGAATGTTCCCGTATTGAGTGTACCCAAAGAAGCTAGTTTTACAGGTATTGAGACGATTGCATTTACTACTCGATTTCGGGAAAAAGATAAAAAAGCATTGCAAGAAATCATTCACTTAGCCAAAGGATTACAAGCCAAAGTAAAATGTTTGTATGTGGAAACGCGTGATACCGACAATACCCTAGCCACTTATGAGGATTGGAAAAGCCATTTTAAGTTGGAACCCGTTCAATTTTATATTATTCCCAATGATGACGTAGAAGCTACAATTACTGATTTTATCAGTGGTAACAACGTGGATGTATTGGCGATGATGACCTATAAAAAAGGATTTTTTGCTCATTTGTTTGCGCAATCCTTCACCGAGAAAATGGCCAATCATTTGAGTATTCCAGTTTTGGCCCTACATGAATAAAAAAAAGCCGCTCGTAAAAAAGCGGCTTCTTTCATTATAAAAGGTTGGGTTAGTGTTTTATCTAATTGTTCAACATGACAGGCATCACCAACATGGTGACGGTCTCGCCTTCATCCAAACCATCGACTGGGGTCAGGATTCCAGCGCGGTTAGGCATGGACATCTCCAATTGTATTTCATCCGATTGTAGGTTGGAAAGCATTTCTAATAAAAAACGAGAGTTGAACCCAATTTGCATATCATCTCCTTGATAATCACAGGTCAAACGCTCTTCGGCTTTGTTGCTATAATCGATATCTTCAGCTGAAATATTTAATTCGGCACCGGCAATTTTCAAACGAATTTGGTGGGTCGTTTTGTTGGAAAAAATGGCCACACGACGTACCGAGTTAAAGAATTGAGTGCGATCAATAATCAACTTATTGGGGTTTTCCTTTGGAATAACCGCTTCATAGTTGGGATACTTACCGTCAATCAAACGACACGTTAAAATATAATTTTCAAAAGAGAACGTTGCGTTAGAATCGTTGTATTCAATCTTCACTTCGGTATCAGATGTCCCTAAAATGTTTTTTAAAATATTCAACGGTTTTTTGGGCATAATAAAATCAGCCACTTGTGAAGCACTTACGTCAGTTCGAGCATACTTTACCAATTTGTGTGCATCGGTGGCCACAAAAATCAACCCTTCTGGAGCAAATTGGAAAAATACCCCTGACATCACTGGGCGTAAGTCGTCATTTCCAGCGGCAAAAATAGTTTTACTAATAGCAGTAGCCAAAACTTCCGCAGGCACTAATGTCGAAGAAGGATCTTCCAACTGTACCGATTTTGGAAATTCCTCACCTGGCGCATAGGCTAATGCGTATTTACCTGAATTCGAACTAATTTCGATGGTGTTATTTTCCTCCACTGTAAAGGTTAGCGGTTGTTCGGGAAACGTTTTTAAGATATCCAACAACAACTTAGCAGGAACCGCAACACTTCCCGTATTAGTTGACTCAATTTCAAGCGTTGCCGACATTGTAGTTTCTAGATCAGAGGCCGAAACGGTGAGCGCATTTTGGTTCAATTCAAATAGGAAATTATCCAAAATAGGCAAAGTGTTGCTGCTGTTGATAACACTTCCTAAAACCTGAAGCTGCTTTAATAAATACGAACTCGATACAATGAATTTCATTTTTTTTATTTTTTACAAATATATCCTAAAGCGGATGATTAAAAAAAGTTTTTTTATTAACACTAGCGGGCATAACGACGCTTGCGAAGTAAGGTAAAAAATAGTCCGAAAACACCGAGAATCACTAAGGGCGACACCACGGTAACGATTTGCGTAAAGGTGTAATTCTCTTTTACTTTTTCAGTATCCAATAGGGCTAACTTCACCTCTTTATTGCGAATGTTGATAAGTCCCGTGTCGTCCAATAAATAATTGACGCAATTCAGTAAAAACTCTTTATTCGCATACATTTTTTCAGTCCATTTGTCATACCCTAATTCCAGCGGTTGGTAGTTTTTATCGTATTGATTTCGAATAACATCCCCGTCGGCAATGACAATCATTTTCCCTGGTTTACCTACGGCTTTGAAGTTGGGGTCTTTAAAAGCTGGAATACGGTTTTCATAAACCGAATGCATCTGTCCCTCTAGCAACACCGCCAAAGGAATCAACCCGCCCCCCTTCGGAAAGGAAGCTGGTTCAGGACGTTCGGCCACCATGTTTAAAGCTACGGGAATGGGCGTACCCACTGCTTTAGAATAGGGTGAAGAATGCAAAAGAACCGTTTTTTGAATAGCATTCTGCAGGAGTTCAATTGGGTTGCAGAAATCAAATTTAATCACATCCAAATTGGTTACTATCGGATTTTTGGCATCGGCATATACTGCGGGAGCATAAAGCCAAGGATACTGATTGTATTGTGTGGCATTGCCTTGTTGCCCTGTGGCCAAGGTAATAGGACATGCCATTACATCTTTAACAAGGTCGCGTTTAATGCGTATCCCGTATTTAAAGAACAAATCATCCAGATTTAAGTCCCTCGGAAAAGCCAATCCTTCCCCTGTGGTCATTAAACTGTCCATTTCAATATTCACCTGATCTAGTAACCACAACGACTTACCTCCATTAACCATGTATTGATCGAGCACCTGTTTCTCGGCATCGGAAAAGGCTTCCGTGGGCTTGGCAACAAGTGCTAAATCGTACTTTTTTAAATCTACAATGGTTTTGACAGGATTGGTAGCAACAGAATCTAAGGTGAAAGGTCCGATAAAATAATTTTCCTTAACCGTACGAAGAAAATCTCCAATCAACAACTCATGCAATTCGCCATTCCCTTTGATAACCGCAATTTTTTTCTGTCTTTTCTCAATTACCGTATTAAACCCGTTGGCAAACGCATATTCTAAATGTTGCACCGAACTTTCTACTTTTTGAGCTGTCGAGGCGCCCATCATGTTTTTAAGGAGTGGGACTTTGGTAATACGATCGCCGTAACGAACCTCGGCCCAAGGGAATACCATCTCTTCGGTTTGTTTTCCTTTGTGATTTACGGTAATATTGATGGGCGTTAATCCGCGGTCATATAGTTTTTGAAGGGTGGCTTCAGACGTGTTTTCATCATCCAAAGGGTTGATAAATTGAAAGATGACATTGCTGTTTTTGGCTTTGAATTCTTCCAGTAATTGTTGGGTCTCACTTTGAAGTTTTTTGAATTCACCGGGAAAACTTCCTTCCAGATAAACATCGATGTAAAGCGGTTCTTTTGCTTTATCCACAATGTTCATCGAAGTATAAGATAGCGTATACCGATGGTCAGCAGTAAGGTCAAACCGTTTGAAGACCAAATTACCCAAAACATTGATAACGATTAACAGTCCTAGCGTGATGGCGATTTGTTTTGCCTGTTTTTGCTTCATTATGATTTAAGACCTTTTAATTGATAAACGGTAAGCGATAAGAAAAAGAAAGCAACGGAGGTAAAATAGAGAATATCACGGGTATCCAAAACCCCTTTGCCCATACTTTTAAAATGGTAATCCATACCCACTCTAGAAACGTAGTCTCCTGCCGATCCAAAGAATACGGCAACGCCTTCGAATCCATAATAAAAAATGAAGCATAGAAAAACAGAAAGTATAAAAGCTACAATTTGATTTTCAGATAAGGTAGAGGTAAAAATCCCAATAGAAGCATAGCCCGATATTAAAAACAACAATCCAAAATAGGCTCCAACGGTACTCCCAAAATCAAAGGGATTGTCTTTCATTCCCAAATCATTTAACACAAAGACATAGAGTAGTGTAGGCACGATAGCAAGGGCAATAAGAACAACTGCTCCCAAAAATTTGCCACCCACAATTTGCCAAAGACTTAAGGGTTTGGTGAGTAGTAATTCAATCGTACCTTGTTTTTTTTCATCCGAGAAACTTCGCATGGTCACCGCAGGAATTAAAAACAACAAAATCCATGGCGCGAATGTGAAAAAGGGCGTCATATCGGCAAAACCACTGTTGAGAATGTTGAATTCCCCTTCAAATATCCAAAGAAATAATCCGTTCAAAAGTAAAAATATGGCGATAACCAAGTAGCCTACTGGAGCGCCGAAAAACGATTTTATTTCTCTAAATAGTATTGATTTCATAGTGTAAACTTAACCTTTATAGGTTAACGCAGTCTTTTAAATTTATTGCAAACTTACTAATTTATTAACACTCCAAGCTTGGGGTTTGTCGTTGAATAGTTTTTTGGTAAACGTCCAAATCTCATCAAACAATGCCGATTGCCGATACTGATTTAAGGCAGTTTCATCATCCCAATAACTGTAGGTGAAGAATATCCCTGGATTTTGAGCATCTTGGTACAATTCCAACAAGCGATTGCCAGGGCTGTTTCGAATGTGGGATTTCATTTGCTCAAACTGGGTCAAAAAAGTAGGAATATGCTCCTCATGAAAGGAGAGTTTTACAATACGAACTAACATACTAATTATGATTTAAATTCAATCCAAATGGCATCTCGATAACGCAGCCCCAACAAACTAGCCGCATTCCCGGTGTGTAAGGTACTTTTGTAGATACCAATTTCTAAATAGCCCGACTCATTAAAAATGGCCATTGTTTTTCCAGCATGGTCTATTTTAGTGTCCAATGCCTCAATAGCATTATAATTTGGGAATATCGTTTTTAGTTTTTCTCGTTTCACTGTTATTTCATACGACCTTCCCCGAGCTGATTCCATAAAAAAGGATTGCTCAATATTGGTCACTGCATTGCCAAAATGATCAATGTACATGACATACCCTTTTAAGTGAAGTTGTTCTTGATCGATAACGGGTTGAAGTTCGGTCACTTCATTGAGCGATGTGATGGTTTTTCCGATCACACTGAGTGCCCCTCCTTTGGCTAAATGTACCCCAACCGTAGCAAAAACCTCCATGTCAGTAGCTTGCTCATGCAAACGATCGTGTATCGTAATTGCGACGAGTGTTTCGGGAATTTTTTTACG
>CANHRI010000052.1 GCA_947463515.1 Flavobacteriaceae bacterium | reverse complement strand
GTATTAATGCATATATTATTATTGTATGCTTTATATTCAACTCAATCAATAACTAAAAAAATAAAATTAATCTCTGGATTTGTATTTGCTATTTTTACCGCTATTTTTTTTCTGTTTACTCCAGGAATGACCAAGCGAATTGAAGAGATTTACAAAAGTTTTAATACAGTTCCAAGCGGACTAGCCTTTGATTCTACAAACATTAGAAGAGCAATTTACACGTGTGATTTTGAATTAATACAAGATCAATATTTAAGTGGGATTGGATATTCAAATATTGTAAACGACTTATACAACTGTTTTCAAACAAAGTATGATTCAAGCTTTTTTGAAGGCGCAAATTATATGAGTCATAACTACTTCATTTACACGCTGTTAGGGTCGGGCGTGTTGGGTTTAATAGCATTACTCTTTTTTCTTTTAAAAACACATTCTTTTCTATTTCGTTTTCAAAGCTTAACATTTAGAGCATTTGCTTTAAATACTTTAGCAATGTGTTTAATAGAAGATTATTTCTACCGTCAAAACGGTGCTTTCTTTTTTCTTTTATGGTATTTAATATTATTACGCTTTGGAATAAAAAACAATAAAATTGAAAATCCTATTCAGTAATTTTCGATAATGCTGTTTTCCAATCTGAAATTTGAATATTTAATGCTTGTTTTATTTTGCCCTTCGATAAAACACTATAGGCTGGTCGGCGGGCAGGTGTAGGAAATTGGTTGGTTGAAATCGGTTGAACAAGAATAGCAATTGAATTTTTTTTAAAAATAGCTTTGGCAAATTCATACCAGGTGCATTGTCCTTCATTACTGTAATGATAAATACCATACGGATGTGCATCCATTACCTGATCTTTTTGGATCAATTCGACCAATGTAGCGGCTAAATCCAGCGCGTTTGTGGGTGACCCAACTTGATCGTTTACTACAGATAAGCTGTCGCGTTCACGGGCTAATCGCAACATCGTCATCATAAAATTATTCCCAAAGGGAGAATAAACCCAAGACGTACGAATAATGTAATAGGCCTGGGAATAGTTTTGAATGGCTTGTTCTCCAGCCAATTTACTAGCGCCATAAACGCCGAGTGGAGCGGTTGGGTCGGTTTCCGTATAGGGCGTGTTTTGGGTACCGTCAAAAACGAAATCCGTAGATATGTGTACTAAAGTGGTCCCGAATTCGGAACACGCCTTAGCCAAATACTCCGGACCCGTAGCGTTAATTAAATACGCTTTATCCGGTTCGGATTCCGCTTTGTCAACTGCCGTATATGCTGCTGCATTGATACAATAATGGGGTTTAACTTTAGAAAAAACCGCTGTAATCGAAGCCGTTGAAGCAATATCAAGTTGCGTTGAGTCGCAGAATACCCATTCGATGCCGGGATAACTTTGTGCTACATGTTGCAACGATTGCCCCAACTGTCCTGCTGCTCCGGTAACTAAAACTACCATACTTTTCGGGCGTTAATTAAATTAGGGAGTGTTTTGTCTTTTTCCGAAATAAGTAACGATTCTTGGTCCATAGGCCAATCGATTCCTAATTCGGGGTCATTATAAGCAATTCCTCCTTCGCTTTCTCTAAGATAAAAATTATCACATTTATAGAAGAAAGTGGCCGTATCACTCAATACCAAAAATCCATGGGCAAATCCGCGAGGGATAAAAAACTGTTTTTGATTTTCCCCGCTTAAATAAACACCCACATGTCTTCCATAGGTAGGAGAATTAGGCCGAATATCAACAGCTACATCCCACACTTCACCTTGCAAAACCCGCACTAATTTAGCTTGTGCCTGTTCGCCACATTGGTAGTGTAACCCGCGTAAAACACCTTTAGAGGAATAGGATTGATTGTCTTGTACAAATTGAACTGAAAGACCTGTTTTTTCTTTGAATTCATTTGCATTGAAACTCTCCATGAAATAACCCCTTTCATCTTGAATGATTTTGGGTTCGATAACAAAAGCTCCGCTCAATTCCGTTTCAAAACACTGCATACTACCGCTCTAATAAAGATATTAAATGTACACCGTATCCGCTTTTTAATAGCGGTTGTGCAATTGTTTCTAACTGTTTGGCATCGATGTAACCCATTTTGAATGCCGCTTCTTCAATTGCGCCAATCTTTAATCCTTGGCGTTCTTCAATCACTTGAACGAATTGACCTGCTTGCATTAAGGAAGGAAACGTACCTGTATCCAACCACGCCGTACCGCGGTCTAAAATACTGACTTTTAAATTTCCTTGTTTTAAGTATTCTTTGTTAATATCGGTGATTTCTAGTTCACCTCTCGGACTAGGTTGTATGTTGGCGGCAATTTCCAGAACAGAATTGTCATAAAAATAAATTCCTGGAACGGCATAATTAGATTTGGGTTGTGTCGGTTTTTCTTCAATAGAAAGTACATTCCCCTCTTTGTCAAAATCAACTACTCCATAGCGTTCTGGATCTTGCACGTGATAGGCATAAATGATTCCCCCATCAGGATTATTATTGGCTTGTAACAATTCGGCTAATCCGGTTCCGTAAAAAATATTATCGCCCAAAATCAAGGCTACTTTATCATTTCCAACAAATTCTTTACCAATAATGAACGCTTCTGCCAATCCATTGGGGTGATCTTGAACGGCATATTCAAACCGACAACCCAATCGCGATCCATCACCCAACAATTGTTGAAACAACGGCAAATCATGTGGGGTCGAAATAATCAATATTTCGCGAATCCCCGACCACATCAAAGTAGAAAGCGGATAATAAATCATCGGCTTATCATAAATGGGCATGAGCTGTTTAGAAACGGCCAACGTTAAAGGATGTAGTCGTGTGCCAGATCCTCCGGCGAGTATGATCCCTTTCATATTAAATCAGTTTTTTTGTTTTTTTATTCTTGTGTATTTATAAAATATAAAAAAACAAAAATAAAAAAATAAGGGTAATGCTATTTTTGCCGAAATCAGTGAATCATCTTTAATATTAGATACTATAGAATTTTCTTTGATTACTTTATCAAGACTAACCAACTCTACTTTAAAATTTCCATTTTCTTTAATTAAAGCTTCTTTTGTCTTTATGATGTCATTCAATTGTGTATTTTCATTGTAATAAACCAGACTACTATTTCTTTGATTACCATTTGATGTGTTTTTAAAACTATTCAAAACACCATTTATTTGGTTTATAATTGAATCATTTTGAGCCATTTTTATGTAAACATTTTTGAGGTTCTCCTCCTGTATTTTCTTATAAAAATCAGAATTGTTCAAATAATTCAATATCGGAATAATTGTTTTTGTATCTATTATAAGTCCTTTTGTGTTAAATGAAATTACGTGAAATGGGTAATTTTTACTTGTTATCTCATCTTCCACTATTTTTTTTGCATCACTGTCTTCAGAAAACAATTTAATTAACTCAAAATTCTGTGGGTTACTAATGATAAATTTGTAAACGTCTGAAATTGGCTTTATAGTTATCTTACCTATCTTTTTTGGTGATTTTATTCCAACAGTATTTTTTAAGAATGCAGTATCATTATCTTTTATTCTAGAATTAATTAATTCAATTTTAGAATATAAATAATCAACAGATGTAAAATTAGGAGTTACAATAATTTCATGACGGTATATTTTCTCTCTATCAAAAAAATATCCCAACACTAAACCAACTACAGTTAATGTTACAAAGACAACTATTTTACGTCTAACAAATGAAATAATATCAAAAATTACATTGATAAAACTATTTCCAATTTTTTTAAAAAAATTAGAAATACTTCCTAGGTCTATTTCTTGTCCATCGGTAGATTGCGGTGTTGTACTCATGCGGTTATTGGTTAAATAGTTGTTCTAAAATTTTAATAGTAATCAAATACGTAGGTTTTACTCCAGTGGTTCCCAATCCTCCCGAAGCAAGCGTGCTTCCCGTTTCTAAGGGATTATCGGAGGCGTAATACGCGTATCGAACTTTTACATTAGGATTAATGCTTTTGCGAATGCGCGATGCCGACTGAACGGCTTTTTGGTAATAGGCGCCTTCCATTTCTAAACCGATAGCGCTCCACGTAGATTCGTGGAAAAACTTCAATAAATCTTTATTCTGCAAGGAAGTTCCCAAAACGGTAATCATCGGACCTGCATACACCGGTATTCCGTGTCCTTCAAACAATTCCTTGGTCAATTCATTGTCAAAAGGATAGTTATCTGCCGTACCCTCGTTGATGTGGGCATTCGGAATCATAATGTCGCCTTTGCCGCCTTCCAATATTCCGGCTTTTCCCATAATTGAAACCGATTCTACATTTAAGAAAAGCTTCTCTTTTAAGGATTTGTAGGGCTTCAACAACTCGTCAATGGTTTCAAAAGCTTGCTCGCCAAAGGCATAATCCATAACAATAATCACGGGTGCTTCGCCTTTAAAATTCACGTTCGGGAAATTGGATTTTTTCCAGTCTATTTTTGCAGTATCAAATACTTGAACATCAATGTTGGTTCCAGACGAATCGGGCAGCGAAATCATTCCGTTTTTCAGGGCATATTCTTCTACTTTTTTACGCAGTTCCTTGTTTTCGGAAGCACTCAAATCTTCATAAATAGCATATTCCGATTGCTCTTTGTACTTACTTCCGATAACCGTTTGTGCATAAATCGAATTCATTACACTGTGCATATTGGCACTGATAATATGGATAGGCCGCTGTATCAAGCCGTTGTCATCCAACGTTTGTTTGATGGTATTGGCCCAAATCTCACCGTGAATGTGGTGCCCTAAACGCTCTCGCAAAATAGGGCTGAACGTAATCGTACGCTTGTTGTTATCTACCGCTTCTTCAATGGCTAATTTACCCAACCAATAAATCACATGTAAAAAACGATCGGGTTTTTCAGGAATTGCAAAGGCATCATAAATGGCCAATACATCTGAAAAACTGCGTCCTAATATATTCGCCGCATGAGAAATGGCGACTTCTTTTTCAATCTGAGTTAATTTCTTCCCCTGAAGTACCGCTTGTTCCAATTTCTTCCAATCGCGGGTAACCTCTACTTCAAACTCGTCCAATAAGACGCGGTCTTTGATTTTATGCGATTCGATAAAAATAAAGGTCAAATGGGTTAGAATATCATAAATATCGGAACGTCCGCGGGTGATTTCCACATTCATTTGTTCGGCGTCAATGCGGTAACAATTGCGACGGCGCTTAGGAGGAATGATGGCTTTAAAATGCGATTTGGAATACCCTTCATCGGAGGTTAAATTGATGTAGCGGCACTCTTCAATTCCAATCGGCAAGCGCTCAATCACATACAATAATCCGTTTAATTCTACTTTTTCTTCGGCAATACTGCCATAAATTTCGGGGCGAAGTTGAAGCAATGCTTCTCGTAAAGTGTCACCCGATACGCCCATCGGTTTGTAGAAACCCCGGTTAAATAGGTGACGCATGGTAATGTACAGTCGCTCGATAGCTGCCGAGGACTCTTGCGCTCTAGAGCGCGAAATGTTTTTAATTTCTTTCATTCATTAGGTTTTACTAACCTGCAAAGGTAATGATTTTGGATTTAGTTGGACAGAATCAGGGAAATGGATGGTTCAAGAATCATAAGGGTCGCTGTCGGATCATTCGTGTCGGCGGGAGCCTTCTTCTGCCACTTACCTTCTTGGTAGGTCCATTGAAAATTGGCTTCGACATAAGCATACAACAAAAAAGGATAATATTTTCGCTGTATACGAGTCGTGCCTGAATTGGAATCAGCAATGGTTTTTTCCTCTTTATTTCGTTCAATTAACAGCTTTTCAAACCCAACATAGAGTCCGTTTTTGGGCATCACCAAATTCCAATCGGATAAATCGACCGTGGTGTGCATGACCCCTTTTTTTACTGTAACCAAAAGGTCTTTTTTGAGTAACTCCGCTCCGGGCGCTCCCTTTTCATCTAAGGCAAAAAAATGAAGTTTGACCAGCGCATCTTCCAAACGGCAATCGGTTTGAATGCGTACTTTTTTAATATACTTTGTTTTTGCGTAGGCTTGCAAATACGGGAAAAACTTGGTTTCAATTTTTGGGCCATTATCAAAAGCTTGATAGATCGATTTTTTTCGAATACCAATTTCGAGCAGCTTCGTGTTTTTTTGACCCGCAATAACGACTTCCTCCAAAATATATTCCTCTGGAGATAACAGAACTGTTTTTGCTTGTTCGGCAGCCACTCTTTTTTTGGTATAACCAATCGAAGAAAATACAATGATTTTTCCCGAACCGAGGGCAGGTAATTCATAGGTGCCGTCAAATTCGGTTGTCGCTGCCATTTGCTCCCCTTCGACCCAAATGGTTACATAAGGAATGAGCTGCCCTGAAAGGCTGTCTTTGACCACGCCTTTGATTTGTGCAATGGCAAAAAAGGGTACAATAAATACAGCAATAATTTTTTTCATAAGAAAGGCAATTGATCGGCGATGGAGCGATCGTTACTTAAACGCGGAAGTTTGTTTTGACCTCCCAATTTCCCGATAGACTTCATATACGTTTGAAAACCGTTGGGCGCTACTGGCGTGATAACCACCGTTCGCAAAACATTCCCAGCGATTAAATCGTCATAATACACATTCTGTTGGCGCATGGCGTAGTCGATTTTTAACGCAAACTCGTTCAAATTCTCGGGGACTTGTTCAAATTCTATCAACCATTCGTGATACGGCAATCCTTCTCGAGGCGTTATTTGTGGTGCTACGGTAAATTCATTGATACGAACGGAAGTTCCTTCCACCGCTTGACGCAGTGCCTCCTCTACTTCTTTCCCGATGACGTGTTCCCCAAAAGCCGAAATAAAATGTTTCAAACGACCCGAGACGATCACGCGATAGGGTTGTAAACAGGTAAATTGAACCGTGTCGCCAATATTGTAGGCCCACAATCCTGCATTGGTAGAGATCAAAAGCACATAATTGACACCCAATTCGACCTCACCGATGGTGTAGCGTGTGGGATTGGGGTTAAAAAATTCATCCACCTTCACAAACTCATAAAAGATTCCCGAATTCAATAGCAACAACATCCCTTTTTCGGTTTGTGAATCTTGGTAGGCAAAAAACCCTTCAGAAGCGGGAAAAAGTTCGATGGAATCTACTTTTCGTCCCATCAATTGTTCAAATTTCGCGCGGTACGGTTCGTAATTGACACCGCCATAAATAAACAGATTAAAATGGGGAAACAGCGTGCCTATTGGTTTTCCTGAAACTTGAACGAGCTTTTCAAAATACATTTGTACCCAACTCGGAATCCCTGAAATTACGGTCATATTTTGGGTAATCGTTTCCTGAACAATCGCATCTACTTTGGTTTCCCAATCATCAATGCAGTTGGTTTCCCAGCTGGGCAAGCGGTTGCGTTGTAAATACTTGGGTACATAATGAGCTACTATACCCGAAAGTCGGCCCAATTGAATGCCGTTTTTGGACTCCAATTCTGGACTTCCTTGCAGAAAAATCATTTTTCCATCGACAAAATCGGCTTTGCCTGTTTCGTGGATATAACTCAAAATGGCATTTCGCGCTGCTTGGATATGAAACGGCATGGATTCCTTGGTTAGAGGAATGTATTTGGCACCCGACGTTGTCCCAGACGTTTTGGCAAAATAAAGAGGCTTTCCTTTCCAAAGAACGTGCTCTTCCCCTTGCACCACACGATCAACATAGGGTTTTAATTGTTCATAATCGCGAATGGGAACGTGTTTGACAAAATCGGAATGAAAATGTATGGCGTCAAAATGGTGGTCTTTTCCAAAAGCGGTGTGTTGCGCTTGAGTAATCAATTGACGAAAAACGTTTTGCTGGGTTTCTACCGGATTTTGGGCCCATTTTTGGGTGTCGCGATGCACTTTGTGCGCAAAAAGTCGGGTGGCAAATGATTTTAACGACATTATTTTTTTCCTTTTTGAGACGGTTTGGCCGGTGATTTTTGTTCTTCCTTTTCAATTTCACGGCGCAGTTCCATTTCCTTTTCGGAGGGCGTCAGTTCCAAATCAGGAAGGGTATCAACAGCGATGGCTAAAATGGAATCTTTATTGACTTTGGCATATTCTAAATTCCCGTTCAGCACCTTCTGAATTGACTGTAAGTAGGCTTCGTTTTTTTTGATGGCAAATTCCAACGAGTCGGATTTCAAGGCCAATTCGGTAGCATTGCGCTTTAACTCGGTTGAAGGATACCCTGGAATATACTCGCGAAGCGGGGTAAAGGCAATGATAAATGTAGTCACAAAAATGATCAAAATGGCACCTACACCCGCGACCACAAACACATTCATCAACGTAAGTCGAAGTGAAAAAATCTCCTCAAACGTATCGTCGTTTAATATCACAAGCCTGTTTTTGGTAAACAGGTGCTTTTTAAGCCGTTCTTTTTTTAATTTTTTGGCTGACATACGGAGCGTTTGATGCAACAAATATAACCAAAATCAGCGGTGAAAAGCGGATACTTTAACGTGAAATCTTTGTTAGAAAACCTTCATCGTTTTATTTTTTACGTACCTTTGTACTTTGAACAAATATGAATAACTGCGAAAGCACTAATTAAATACGTTATGGGAAGATTAGGAATGCCCGAAATTATTGTCATCCTTGTGATTGTTTTGTTATTATTCGGAGGTCGAAAAATTCCGGAATTAATGAAAGGATTGGGCGCCGGTGTTAAAGAATTTAAAGACGCTGCCAAAGGAGAAGATAAAACAAAAGCTGAAACCAAGACAGAAGAAAATAAATAGTCTCCTGACGCTACATCACAACGACTTGTTCGTTACAAAAAATCACTGTTTTCAAGAGCAGTGATTTTTTTTTCACTTTTTTTTATTTTTTTACGCAACCCTTTTCTTTTTACTGCATCTATCTAATGCTTGCTATGAAGAAGAACATACTATTTTGTTCCCAATTGCAGTTTTACCCTGTAGAATTGCAAAAAAAATAATCCCAAGTTCGGTTTCGAATTTGGGATTATTGCTTTTATAAGATCATGGTCAATTGAATACGTTTTCGAACCTCATCAACCTCCAAGACTTTTACCTGAACATGTTGGTGCATTTTGACGACTTCATTGACATCGGAGACAAAGCCGTCTTTCAATTGGGAAATATGCACTAAACCACTCTCTTTAATACCAATATCTACAAAACAACCGAAGGCAGTGATGTTGTTTACAATCCCTGGTAAAATCATCCCTGAACGCAAATCGTGAAGCGTTTTTACATTGGGATCAAATTCAAAAACCTTAGCGGCTTTTCGCGGATCCAATCCGGGTTTTTCTAATTCTTTTAAAATATCTTTAACCCCAAGAATGCCGACAGTATCGTTGACGTAATCTTCTGGTTTAATCTGGGCAATTTTGGTTTTGTTTGCAATCAACTCGCCCACTTGAATTCCTAAATCTTTGGCCATTTTCTCCACCACTTTATACGATTCAGGATGTACCGCCGAATTATCCAAAGGGTTTTTCCCGTCTTTTATACGAATAAAGGCTGCGGCTTGTTGAAACGCTTTGTCGCCCAAACGAGGCACTTTTTTCAATTGATTACGATCTTGAAAGGGTCCGTTTTCGGAGCGGAATTTCACAATATTCTCGGCCATTTTTTCACCAATACCGCTCACATAACTCAGTAGCGATTTGCTCGCTGTATTGATATTGATTCCAACGGCATTCACACATCGCATAACGGTGTTGTCGAGTTCTTCCTTTAACTTCACTTGATCTACATCGTGTTGGTATTGCCCAACGCCAATGGACTTAGGGTCGATCTTAACCAACTCGGCCAAGGGATCGCACAAACGGCGCCCGATGGAAACCGAACCCCGCACGGTGACGTCGTAATTTGGAAACTCTTCGCGGGCTATTTTACTCGCTGAATACACCGATGCCCCCGCTTCGGAAACCACAAAAACCTGAACAGACTTATCGAAGGCGATTTTTTTGATAAAAAACTCCGTTTCCCGACTCGCCGTTCCGTTACCGATGGAAATCGCTTCAATGTTGTAGGCATTGACCATGGATTTTATTTTTTTCATGGCCATGGCGGTTTCATGTTGGGGCGCATGCGGATAAATCGTTTCGTTGTACAACAAATCGCCTTTTTCATCCAAACAAACGACTTTACAACCCGTTCGGAAACCTGGATCGATCGCCAAAATGCGTTTTTCTCCCAAGGGAGAAGCAAGTAACAACTGCCGTAAATTTTCGGAGAAAACGGCAATCGCTTTGGCATCGGCTTTTTGTTTGGCTTCTTGTAAAGTCTCGTTGGAAATAGCGGGTTCCAACAAGCGCTTGTAACTGTCTTTGATGGCTAATTTTAAATGGGGAGTTGTATCGTTGTGGCGTTTGATAATGGCTTCTTCTACCCTCTCGATGGCTTCCTCTTTGTCGAGGGTGACTGAAAACTTGATACATCCTTCGGCTTCAGCACGCAACATGGCCAATAATCGGTGGGAAGGTGTTTTTGACAAAGGTTCAGACCAATCAAAATACTGGGCAAATTTTTGGGCGTTTTCGTCGATATCTTTTCCTTTTACCACTTTGGTTATAATCACCGCTTGACGTTGAAATTGACGCCGAAGTTGTTTTCGAACAAACAGGTTTTCGTTGATCCATTCGGCGATAATATCGCGCGCACCTTGTAGAGCATCGTCTTCGTTGACCACATTTTTATTCAAATATTTGGAAGCCAAATAGTCAATGTCGTCGGAGTTTTGCGCCATGATTATTTTGGCCAAGGGCTCCAAACCGTTTTCTCGTGCGATATCTGCTTTGGTTTTCTTCTTCTTTTTATACGGCAAATACAAATCTTCGATTTCACTTGCGTCAAAACTCTTTTCAATTTTTGCTTGAAGTTCGGGATGCAATTGCCCTTGTTCGGCTATACTGGCCAAAATACTTTCCTTGCGTTTGATAAGTTCGTCAAACTGCTTTTTGAATTTGGCAATTTTTTCAAGCACGACCTCATCGAGATTGCCAGTTTTGTCTTTTCGATAGCGGGCAATAAAAGGAATAGTACAATCTTCTGAGAGCAATTGGAGTGCTGCTTCAATGTTTTTGGCCGCGACTTCAGGAAGTTGTAATTGACTTTGAATAAAAGAAATACTGTTCATATGAATGCGAATAAACGCCTTTCTGCGTTTGAAAAAAAAATACAAATTGATTGGCTAAATGTACATAAAAAAGCGAGGTAGAAAAACGAAAATCCAAAGGATAAAAAGAAGCTTTATCTTAGATAGACTGCGTTAGGGGGTGAGGGATTGTTGGAGCTCTCCCAAAGATAGGGTTACTGTAGAAAAACAAAAATAGCTATTGGGAAGCGACTCCCGAACACCCGGCCCCGAAGTTGGAAGCATGATAATGTAAGGCAACTTTCATTGAGGGGAAACGCTAAAAAAATTATACTGGAGAAGACGTTTGATAGATATGTAATCCCAATTGAATGTAAAAATATCCGACGGGAATATTAGTAAGTAAAAGTACTATTGCGCCGGCTACAGCTTGACGGAATTCGGGTTCGGTAAACATAAGTTGTAACAATCGAATACCAAAATAACTGTTTAAAAACAGCATACTAATGATGTAAAATAAGCTGAGGTAAATCACCTCACCGCAGGGGTTATAATAATACCAAACCATCAAACCGGTTCCCAAAAAAAAAGTGAGTATTACCACAAATCGGGTAGCTCGAATAATGTCGGGAGTGGTTTTTAGCGAATTGAACATGGTTTAAGAACAGGCTATTTTTTGAACGCGGTTTTGATGTCGACCGCCTTCAAATGGGGTTTCGAGAAACGTAGCCACCATTTCAATCGCTTGAGGAATTGCGGTGAATCGAGCGGGAATACTAATGATATTCGCATCGTTATGTTGACGCGCTAAAGCAGCAATTTCTTTGGTCCAACAAAGGGCTGAGCGAATCGCTTGATGTTTGTTGACCGTCATATTGATTCCGTTACCTGAACCACAAATGACGATGCCTAAATCAGCACGCCCTTCAGCGACATCTAAGGCTACAGGATGGCCAAAATCGGGATAATCTACACTCGAATCAGTATCGGTTCCGTGATTGATAACTTCATGGCCTTGAGCTTGTAACCAACTTACAATAGCTTTTTTGTAATCGGGTCCGGCGTGATCGTTTCCTATTGAAATGCGCATTGGGTAAGGATTGAATTTTGGTCTTATAAATCGTTGAACAAAGTTAGGGAATAAATGCGCGCTACGGGCTATATTTGTTAAAAAATTTACGACATGGAATTCGAAGCGTTTTTGGAAACGTTTAAGGATCAAGCGATTGGCTACGGACCACACTTTCAAATTCCAAATGAAGTTTATTTTAAGATGCTCAAAAAATGCAAAGACAAACGCGTGATTTGTACTATTAATCATGCTGTGACGCTTCATTCGGCCCTGCTACAAAAATCGGGCTTATATTTTATATTACTCAACCAGCCTTTGGTAAAAAAACAAAAGTGGGTTATTGGGGATACTTTAATAATCCATTTAGCGCCCGATGATTCAACCTATGGTATGCCGATTTCGGAAGAATTTCAGGAAGTTTTAGCGAGCGATCCTGAGGGGAGTGATTGGTTTCATCAATTGACGCCAGGAAAACAACGATCGCTACTTCATGTGATTAATAAAATTAAAAGTTCACAGCTTAAAATTGAACGCAGTTTTGTGATTATGGAACATTTAAAACGGCAACAAGGAAAGTTGGATTATCAAATTCTAAATCAGGACATTAAAGCGTTTAATGAAAAAATGAGTTTTTAATAAATAATTGATAATCAATATTTTAAAAGATTTTTTTTGAACGATGTTGATATCATTTTACAATAGCCTGATTTTCAGTTAACTTTAAATTAACATTTATTGTTGATAATTTTGAAAAGAAAATCAGAAGTTTTTTGAAAGTGAAACCTAATTTTTATAAGCAAAAATTTCTAGGAAAAATCCAATGAAAGTTTTGCCTTTTTTTTGGAAAATTATTGACATCAAAAAATAGGTTTTCAACAGTTTTTTGTAAAAAAGTTATGCAAAAAAAAGAAGTAAATTGAATTGTTGACAGCTGTTAATAAAATCTAAAAATTTCTTTATTTTGAAAGGATTAGGTTTTTAAAAAGCTGTTTATAAAACGGTATAATTTTCAATAACTTTTTGAAAAAATAAAAAGCGAAAAAGTTTTATCCCTTATTAACACCCTATAATAACCATCATAAATTTTAAGAAATTTGAAAAAATGAATTTGTTGTTTTTAAAATGTGTTGAAAACTTCAATTTTTTGAAAATAATTTTAAACGATGTGAAGTGGATTGTTGAGATGGTCAATTAGTTTTTGTACCTTATTACTATCGTTGGGATGTACTTTAAGTCGTATGCCGCCTAAGGCAATACTAGCAAAAGGATCTACGGAAATAATGGTTTCGTTTTCAAAAAAATGAGGAATATTTTCTCTATCCAAGAGGGTTTTTAAAATATAGGTTTCTTGGGGTAAATGAAAGATGGCAACGGTAATAAAATCTTTCATAAGCGACTGATTTTGGGTACTCAAAGGTAGTTTTTTTTCAACCGGAATATGTTATTTTCCTATTAAATGTTGGCTTTTTTCCCAGCAACTGAATTGGATTTCGTAATTTTCAACCGTAAAAGAAAAATGAAGTATGCCAAGAAACAGAAAAAATCTTGGGAAAAAGAATAAAACCTTTTCCGAGAAAATCTTTAAAATCCTATCTAAAAGTCCGAATAAACCGTTTAACTACAAACAGATTGCCGCTATTTTAGAGCTTGATGATACCAAAAGTCGTAATGAAATCATCAAGGACCTGAAAATTCTTGCTTCGCAAAAAGTTATAACTGAAATTGAGCCTGGAAAATATCTCATTCCTTCCGACCATCAGGAATATTACGAAGGTACTATCGATATGACGACACGAAAAACAGCGTATTTTATTTGTGATGAATTAGAAGACGATGTATTTATTCCGTTTATCAATTTAAATCACGCTTTGCATGGGGATCGAGTAAAAGTGTATGTGTACAACAAACGTGCTTCACGAAAACCTGAAGCAGAAGTGGTGGAGATACTTGAACGCGCCAAAATGGAATTCGTAGGTGTCGTCGATGTGCAAAAGAATTTTGGTTTTGTCACCACGGCTAATCCTAAAATGTATACCGATATTTTTATTCCTAAAAATAAATTAAACGAAGCTCAACACGGTGATGTGGTCTTGGTTCGCTTGGAAGATTGGCCTCAAAAAGCCGATTCTCCTTTTGGTTCGGTCATCAAAGTTTTAGGTAAACCTGGAGAACATGATACTGAAATTCATGCCATATTAGCCGAATACGGGCTACCTTACGATTTTCCCATTGAAGTAGAAGCTTTTGCAAATAAAATTGACACTTCAATCACAACTGATGAAATCGCAAAACGCAGGGATATGCGCGGTATACTTACATTTACTATTGACCCACGCGATGCAAAAGACTTTGATGATGCGTTGTCGTTTCAGGTTTTAGATAATGGAAATTACGAAATTGGTGTTCACATTGCCGATGTTTCCCATTATGTAAAAGAAGGAACGATTTTGGACGAAGAAGCCTATAAAAGAGCCACTTCAGTCTATTTAGTCGATCGTGTAGTTCCGATGTTGCCCGAAGTTTTATCCAACTTTGCTTGTTCGTTGCGTCCTCATGAGGAAAAATATACATTTTCAGCAGTTTTTGAATTGAATAACAAAGCCGAATTGGTCCATCAATGGTTTGGTCGAACGGTGATTTACTCTGATCAACGCTTTGCCTACGAAGAAGCCCAGCATATTATAGAGACAAAATCGGATATAATTCCAGCAAAAACTTCTTTAATAGGAAAGGATTATCAAGTACCAGCTCCCATTGTTGATGCGGTTTTAACTATGCATGAATTGGCTAAAATTTTACGTCAAAAACGTATGGCAGCAGGGGCGATTTCATTTGATAAAGTGGAAGTTAAATTTAATTTGGATGAAAATGACGAACCAACAGGCGTGTTTTTCAAAGTTTCCAAAGAAGCCAATTTCTTGATTGAAGAATTCATGTTGCTGGCCAATCGTAAAGTGGCTGAATTTATTGGAAAACAAAAGAAAACTTTTATTTATCGGATTCATGACGAACCCAATGAAGATAAATTAATTGGACTTCAATCGGTGATTTCGAAATTTGGGTATTCAATAAATTTCAAAACCAAGCAAACGATTTCCAAGTCGTTGAATGATTTATTGGCCGAAGTCAACGGAAGAAAAGAACAAAATTTAGTCGATACCTTAGCGATTCGTGCGATGAGCAAAGCACGTTATTCTACCGAAAATATTGGTCATTACGGACTTGCATTTGATTTTTATAGTCATTTTACTTCACCCATTCGTCGATATCCTGATGTGATGGCGCATCGTTTGTTACAACATTATTTAGATGGCGGGAAAAGTGCCGATGAAGAAGCTTTCGAGGAAAAATGTGAGCATTCGACAGATATGGAAATTTTGGCGGCCAATGCGGAACGCGATTCGGTGAAATATATGCAGGTCAAATACATGAAAGACCACATGGATCAAGAGTTTTTAGGTGTTATTTCAGGAGTAACCGAATGGGGAATTTACGTTGAAATCATTGAAAACAAATGTGAAGGAATGGTTCGAATTCGCGATATCAAAGAGGATTATTATGTGTTTGATGAAAAACAATATGCTTACATTGGCGAGCAGTACAAAGGCATGTTGCAACTGGGCGATGAAGTTTTTGTGAAAGTGAAAAACGCCGATTTGGTGAAAAAACAATTGGATTTTACCTATTTGCGAAAAATGGAATAATTCTTGCAAAGATTGGTTTTTAAATAAATGTTTACAATGATAAAAAAGTTGATTCTTTTCGCTTTCGTATGTATGTCGGTAGCGAATGCGCAAATTGAAAAGAAAGTAGGTGATTTTACCAAAGTGACCGCATTTGATCAAATAGATGTTTTATTAGTTCCTGGAAAAGAGGATAGAGTGGTACTCACCGGTAAAGAAGCTTCTTCGGTAGAAGTTGTCAATCGCAATGGGGAATTAAAAATACGAATGCCTTTAACCAAAATGTTGTCGGGTGAATCCATCTCAGCGACTGTGTATTATACCAATTTAGAAGCTGTTGAAGCCAATGAGGGTTCGCATATCGGCGGCGAAACGGTTATAAAATCTACTTTTTTTGAGGTATTTGCTAAAGAAGGTTCACAAGTAAAGTTAAAATTAGAGGTTTCTAAATTAACAGCGTGTACAGCCAATGGATCGATAGTTGAGTTACAAGGTTTTGCCAAAACCCAAGAGGTGATTGTTAATTCAGGGGGACAATACGAAGCTAAAGATTTACGTACCGAGCAAACTACGATTACAGGAAATGCCGGTGGAGACGCTGAGATTTATGCTTCCGATTGGGTAGATGCCAAAATTAGGGCAGGCGGGACTATTTTAATTTACGGCAATCCAAAACAAATTAACGAGAAAACCATCGCTGGAGGGACCATTCGTCAAGCGAAATAGGTGAGGGAATTTGCTTTTTCTAGGAAAAAGAATACCTTTACTTTTTAAGTGAATTAAGCCATGCTCAACGATATTTTAGCGGCCATACCTTGGGGATTTTTACTTGCCTTTACTATTGGGCCTGTTTTCTTTGTTTTATTAGAAACGAGTATCACCAAGGGTTTTCGTGCGGCTATGGTGTTTGATGCTGGAGTGGTTTTTGGTGATTTTGTTTTTATTTTAATCGCTTATTTTAGTACTAATCAAATCCTTGAACGCCTCAAAGATGATCCTGGCTTATTTATTTTTGGTGGGGTAATTATGCTTACGTATGGTATTATTTCATTCATCAAAGAGAAAAAGAATTTCTTAAAAAAACGGGATGAAGAACAGGTAGAAGAGGATAATATTCCCAAAAACAATTATTTAGGTTTATTTTTTAAAGGGTTCTTTTTGAATTTTATTAATATTGGGGTTTTGGCCTTCTGGATGGGAATTATCATCGTATTTGGCCCCAAATTAAATATGGAAACCGATCGAATTGTTTTATTTATCGCAGTAATTATTCTGACCTATTTTGCGGTAGATATTTTAAAAATAATGGTAGCCAAACAATTGAAATCCAGACTAACCCCCAATAATATTTATAAGATAAAGCGGGTAATTAGCGTTATCCTAATGATATTCGGTAGTTTTTTAATCGTTCAAGGGTTTTTCCCCAACGAAAAAAAGATGATTGAACAACAATTAGGAATTGGTAAAACGCTTGAAAATGCTACGAATTCTAAATAGTTTTTTTCTTTTTATATCTTTTTTTAGTTTCGCACAGAAGGATACTTTGTCGGTCATTAAACACACTTCGGAATGGATTGTAAACCAAGATTCTCGTGTTGTTTATCGTGCAATGCCAAATAATTTTAGTATCGAAATACCCAATTCGTTGTCATTTTCTGTTTCTGGATTAGGAGTAAAATCAACTTCAAAAAATACATTTGAAATTAACCCAGGTGCCGGTTCAGAACTCAATGTTTCTGTTCAAATAGTTTTAAAAAATAAAACCAAAAAAGTTGAAGTTTTTATTTTTAAAATTAAGAACATTGCTGTACCACTAACTTCTTTAAATTACAACAAAGACCCTATTTTACGGATGAGTAAGAACAATCTAAAAGATGCAGTAGTTCGTGTATTCTTTGAAGATAAAAATCTCGACTTTAAGTTTAATGTTCTTGAATTTACATTAAGAATTCCCGGTCAAAAAGCCATTGTAGTACAAGGAAATACCATAACAAAAGCTGTGTTTGAACAAATCAATAGATATGCAGGAAAAGGAGATCAGCTTACAATTTTTGATGTAAAATCAAGAGTTGGTATCCAAATTAAAGGGTTGTTGATTTGTAAAATAGCCCCGGTATTAATTACTATTCTATAATTTTTAATACGCCTTCTTTATGAGCCGTTTTAAGTAAGAGTCGCCCGTCCCGAAACTTCGGGAGAACCGAGTGCGCGGTTTTGCAGTTATTATTTTCAATAAAAAAAAACCTCCCATTTCTGAGAGGTTTTAAGTAAGAGGCATCGCCCGTCCCGAAACTTCGGGAGAACCGAGTGTGCGGTTTTGCAGTTATTATTTTCAATAAAAAAAACCTCCCATTTCTGAGAGGTTTTAAGTAAGAGGCATCGCCCGTCCCGAAACTTCGGGAGAACCGAGTGTGCGG